>JBCDFD010000155.1:0-8338 GCA_039178645.1 Pseudomonadota bacterium
AGGTCCATGGAGAATGGCGTGATGATGTGGGCTTCTGTGCCGAACCCAATGGTCGCGGCCAAAGGCTGACCTGCCAGCATGTGTGCGCCGTCCAGGGTGCCCGAGATCACACCGTCCAGCAAAACTTTCCAGTTGGCTTGGGCTTCTAGAGTGACGAACAGACCTTCGTCTAAGAAGTAGCCGTTTTCATAGGCCACGGCCAAAGGTGCCATGTCGGTCAACTTGATGAAGCCGAACGTCAGTTCGTCCTTCTCCAGCTCCAACAGCTCAGCCGAAGCCGCTGTGACGCTGACGCTCGCAAGCAGAGCACAAGTCAGGGTGCGTTTGATCATATCGTTTCCTCGTTTCGGAACTGCGCCGGGGAGAGAAACGCCCCGACATTATACGCCGTCTTGCTGCACTGGGGGAGGCCAGGCAGGTCGAGCGGCTTTGCTCGGGGGGGACCCACAACTCTGAGGGTAGGAGAACAGAGCGCCATTGCTCTGTGTTGATCCCGTGAGTACCGGTTGGATTTGGGTCAGACAAACTTTTTTCTGCACCAGCAGCACAATCTGTCCCACCTTCCCAGGTGGCACCCAAAATGTGCGATTAAAAATAGAGCGCCGCTGTGGTGAACGCTGAAAAAGTGACCTGTTTGAAATTTCTGAAGGTACAATCATTGCGATTCTACCTCTGTTTGAACAGTTCTGTTTCTCGGTGGTCAGATGTTGGTCGCCGGAAACGTCCCGTTCACTGTTTAGACCTTAAGCACTGCGCGTCGTGGAACAGATGCGAGTGTCGCCATGGTCATGGACGCTGCCCCTCACAGGTTGGATACGCCGGTTGAAAGCGCTTTGGGCGAAGCCGCGTCGCGAATGGCGCTCGGATTTTCTCGGCCTGCCATTGTTGGTGTGCGCATGGCGCTCATCGTGGGCGCGGTGGAGTTTCTAGCCTTGGCTTTGGGGTTATGGTTTGTCCAATATGCCACTGCGGTGAACTTCAATCCCTTCGTCGGTGTTGCCGTCGCGATCGCACTGGCCGTGTCCGGTGTTATTACAAACGTGATGTGCCGACGCTATGCCCTGCCACGGTTGACCAAAACCAAAGCGGGGGTGGTGAGTTCCGATGTGAACCGTAGCCCACTCCGCGGCCGCTCTCGGATTGGCTGTATTTGTAGAGGTTGTGGAGGCTGACCCAACCAATCTGGACGCTGGAACAACGCTCTCCATAGTCTTGGCCTGTTTGACCATGTGGATGATCGTCCTGTTGCCCCTGCGCCTGTTGGTGCGATCCTGCGTATCCTGGGCTGTGGGCACAGGGCTAACCGCACGGCGGGCTGTGCTGGCCGGTGGCGATCCCCAAGAAGCCTTGCGCGTGCTCCGTGGGATCGAGACACAAAAGGATTGCGATGTAAAAGTCTGCGCCTTTTTCGATGATCGCGCCGACGACCGTGTCCCTGACCTGCTGTTTGAAGTTCCTAAAATCGGTCGGTTCGACGATTTGGTGGCCTTCTGTCAGTTGTCGGAAATCGACTTGGTGATCGTCACTCTGCCGATCTCGGCGCAGGACCGGATCGAAGAGTTGATGGAACAACTGAGTGTCCTTCCCGTAGCGATCCATCTGTCCCAAGCCAGCAGCGACTTTTCCTTTCCTGACACACGGGGCCTGGGCGTTGTATCGGCCACATTCCACGCCGAACGCCGCGTGACTAAGCGTTTGTTCGATGTGGTTGTGGGGGGTGCTGCCTTGATAGCCCTTTCGTTGCCCATGCTCGCCATCGCGCTCGCGGTCAAATTGACGAGTAAAGGTCCCGTTTTCTTTGAACAAAAGCGCCATGGCTTCAACAACCGGGTGATCCGCGTCCTGAAGTTCCGCAGCATGTATGTGGATCAATGTGACCATGCGGCGACGAAAGTGGTGACCAAAGGCGACCCACGGGTCACGCCCGTGGGACGAATAATCCGAAAGGCCTCACTCGATGAACTGCCGCAGTTGTTCAATGTTCTAAACGGAACGTTGTCTTTGGTTGGACCCCGTCCCCATGCTGTTGAAGCGTTGTCTTCTGAAGAGGAACCGTTCACGCGGCTCGTGCAGAATTATTCAGCCCGGCACAGGTTGCCGCCAGGCATCACGGGACTTGCGCAAGTGAACGGATACAGAGGTGAAATTCGCGACCCCGAACAGTTGCGCGCCCGAGTGGACAGTGATTTGCGCTACATTGAGAATTGGTCGATCTGGATGGACATTCAAATCCTGATGCGAACGCCGCTGGCTTTGCTCAACACCGAAAACGCCTACTGAGTTTGATGACCTCAGACCGGCCGCTGATCTGGAGATGGATCAAACACTGACCCGTCAAAGAACCGATCTGGGCCCAAAACCAAGCTCCCCCGTGTGGAGGCCACGGCTTCTGCGTGATCCAGTGACCCCTCCACTTTCTCCGACGCGCCGGGCATGTCTATGCCCAGTTTGCCAAGATTGGTGCGATAGAGATCGCTGCGGAAGCAGGCTTTCCCCACCTCCATTGCAGCCTTGCGGTCGAGCCCGAGCCGCCGTGCGATTTGTGAGGCAATCCAAGCTCCTTGGCTGCGCCACGGGAAATTTGCCGCCTTGGCATTGAAATGCAGCAGGTTTGGGGCCTCGGCCTGGAGACCGCGCGCCGTGGTCACGATCCGCCCCATCAACGCGCGGTCTATGATCCGGTTGGGAATGTTGAGATACTCTTCCCGGGACAGGATCTCGCCCGCCATGGCGCGATTGTCCCGGTCCGATAACCACTTGGCGGCTTGTGCCAGGCATCGCATTAAGCGACCGACGGCCTCGGGGTTTTCCTCCACCCAACCATGCCGTGCCGCCAGAACCTTTTCTGGCGCGAAAGACCAAATGGCGGCACCGGGTAAAACAAGCTCCGCTCCGGCGTTTTCGACGGCTGTTGACCCCCACGGCTCACCTACGCAGAACGCGTCAATTTCGCCGGCCGCCATGACATCTGGCATATGCGGTGGCGGAACCGTTCGCACGTCTAATTCTCCGGGCGTGGATAGACCCAAAGCGCCGAGCCACAGGTAGAGCAGCTCCGCGTGCATTGAAAATGGATAGGGCACTCCAACGCGCAAATGCCGATCTGTGGCGCGGATCATATGTTGGCCGGTCCCGACCGGGTCGTGAAAGCTGCCAGTCCATCCGCCTTTGCGCATCGTAGCCGCAAGCGCGCCGCTGACCCCGATGACATTGCCGTTCACCGACAGGACCATCAGGGCGTCAATCCGAGTGGGAAGACCGCCCAATCCCAAAGACATGGCCACGGGCACCGGTGAAAGCATATGGGCCGCCTCGGTTTGGCCCAAGACCAAGCTGTCGCGTAACGCCGACCAGGATGGCATTTTAACCAGAACCAGGTCGATGCCTTCTTCCTGGGCGAAGCCCAATTCCCGAGCCACAATCATGGGCGCGCTGTCCACCAATGGCACGAAGCCGCAATGGAGACGCAAATGGCTCATTTCAGCAAATCCGCCGCTGTCACCAAGGCTTGCGCCACGTCCACAACCTTGCGGCCTTGGTCCATGGCGGTTTTGCGCAACAGCGCGTAGGCCTCGTCCTCGGACACTCCGCGGGCTTGCATCAACAAACCCTTGGCGCGGTCGATGGTTTTACGTTCGGCCAGGGCCGATTTCACAGCAGCCAATTCGCTGCGCATTTGGCTGACCATGTGGAACCGGGCAATGGCGGCGTCCAGCACCGGTTTGATCCGGCTGGGCGACAGCCCATCCACAACGTAGGCCGACATTCCCGCCTCAATGGCGGCGCGGGTGGTTTCATCATCGGATTGGTCGACGAACATGGCCACCGGACGTTCGGTGGCGCCCGACGCGATGGACAAGGCCTCCAAAGCGTCCCGGCTGGGGTTGGCCACATCAATGAGAACGACGTCGGGTTCGATACTCGCCAAGCGTCGGGAAATCGTGGCCTCGTCGCCCAAAACCGTAATATCAAAATCGCCAGCGGCGCAAAGACCGTCCACGATCAGACGGGATCGGTCCACATCTTTCTCAACCACAGCGATTTTCAGTTTGGGCGCCATGGGCATCACATTCACGGGTCTCTCCTATGCCTCAAGCACGGCTCCATCACCTTTTGGAGTTATTCTATGCCCATGGTTGTGTTGCCAATGAATTGAGCAGTGATGCGACGATCCGCACAAGAGGTGAGCGTTTAGAAAGCTTTACTGTGAAAATGGATCATCTGGATAAGTCACATGGGCCAGATAGAGCCCGTGTGGTGGGCAAACGGGCCCACAAGCGGCGCGGTTTTGGGCAGCGAGGGCTTCGGCCACGCGGTCAGGATGCCAAGCCCCTGCGCCGACGCGTTCCAAAGTGCCCACAAAGCTGCGCACCTGGTTGTGGAGGAACGACCGGGCGCGCACATCGAAATGGAACGCAACACCGTTGGGGTAGGCGTGTTCGGTGATGTCGAGCCGATCCAGAGTTTTAAGCGGGCTGTCGGCTTGGCACATGGACGACCGGAAGGTTGTGAAATCATGGTGCCCGATCAGGTGTAGTGCCGCAACTTGCATGGGAGCCAGGTCGATGGGGTGCATCACTTGCCAAGCAAGGCCAGCGTCATGGGTGAGAGGCGCCCGACGGGAGATCAAGCGGAAGTGGTACCGCCGTTCCCGAGCCGAAAAGCGGGCGTGGAAGTCTTCTTTGACACGCGCGGCGGCCACGATGGCCACTGGGGCCGGTTTGAGGTGAAAGTTTAGGGCTTCTGACAGGCGGAAGGGGTCCCAGTCTTTGTTGAGATCGCAATGGGCCACTTGGCCCGTGGCGTGCACCCCAGCGTCAGTGCGTCCAGCGGCGGCGATGGATGGTACGTGCGGTTCCAGTTTGTCCAACGCTTGTTCGATGGCGCCTTGCACCGAGGGTTGATCTGCTTGTCGCTGCCAACCGGCGAACGGTTTCCCGTTGTATTCGATTTTTAGCGCAAAGCGTGGCATGGGCGGGCGGTACGGCTTTGATGTCCCCTCCGCAAGGGGGGTGTCCCCAGTCCCGGGGCACAGGGCCCCAAGACTGCGGACTTGTTTCGGGACCGTGGACGGTCCCGACGCAGGTTGTGCGGGGCGAGCTTTATCTGCCACTTGGAGCGTGGTGGAGGCATGAAGCCGCGCAGACCTTCGGACTTCTACGCGGCTCAAGGCGTTGGAGCCTCCGGCGGGAGTATTTTGGGAACGATGAAGGTTGGATTGGCTTTGATTTTACCAACAGGCGTGTTTGTGGGTATAAACCAGAGCGGGTGCGATTTGCCTCGTTGGCGGTGGAGGGTTTACTTTTTCAGGGTGAGCTTAAACCCCTCATGGGAGGCGACAAAGCCCAGGTCACCGTAAAATTTATGCGCTTCGGCGCGGGTTTTGTTGGATGTCAGTTGGACTATTCGGCAGCCACGGTCCGTTGCTTGGTCGACGGCCCACTGGATGAATTGACGGCCCAAACCTTGGCTGCGCATCGGGCGGGCAATGCGCACCGCTTCAATCTGCCCACGCCAGGACCCGGTGTGGCTGATCCCTGGGATGTAGGTGAGCTGCAAAGTGCCCACGATTTCTCCGTTCACAAGCGCGACGGCGAGGATTTGGTTTGGGTCGCGCTCCATGGCGTCGAAGGCGTCGATGTAGCCTTGGGGGAGCGGTGGTCCGAGATCCTCACGCGTGGTGCCTAGATCATCGTCGATGAGAAGGCCCACGATATCGGAGAGGTCCGAGCGCATTGCACGGCGGACCTCCAGTTCGATCATGCCAGTTCAGCCAAGCGATCCACAGCAGCGGAGAGTTTTGATATCTCGTCTTGCAGCTGCGCTGCCCGTTCACGGTTTTCTTCGACAACTTCGTCGGGTGCCGAAGCCACGAATTTGGGATTGTTCAAGCGCCCTTGGAGCCCGCCCAGTTCCTTTTCAAGCTTGCCCATGGACTTGCTCAGGCGTTCTTTTTCCTCGTCCACATCAATGGCGTCGGACAGTGGCAATCCAAACACGCCGCCTTCGCAGGGTAAGGTCACGGCGCCTTTGGGCAGGGCATCGACCAAGTGGAGGCTTTCCACACGGGCCAAGCGCATAATGAGTGCGGCGTTGCGGTCCCAGGCGGCTTGGCCTGCCTCGTCCAACTCAAGTTGAAGGAGCGGCAGTTTCAGGCCCGCTGGCACGTGCATTTGGGCGCGCAGTGACCGGATGTTTTCGATGAGCGTGATGACCCATGTCATTTCTTTATCGGCCGCGGAGTTGATCAGGTCACTGGCACCGTAGCTCGGCCAATCGGCGTGGACGATCATGTTGGGGCGTTTCGCTGTGGTGGCCCAGAGCTCTTCGGTGATGAAGGGCATGAATGGGTGCAACAGGATCATACATTGGTCGAGTACCCAGCCCATGGTTTGGCGGGTCTCGGCTTGCACGGCTGTGTCTTCGCTGGCCAACAGAGGTTCGGCGAATTCCACGTACCAATCGCAGACCTTGCCCCAGACATAGGCATAGAGCCCGAGGGCGGCGTCGTTGAACTTGTAGGCCGCCAACGCTGCGTCGACCTCCTCGCGCACGCGGGCGGTTTCGCCGACGATCCACGCATTGGCGGTCTGGGATAAGTCTGACGGCACACCGGCTGCTGGGTCGTAATGGTCGTAGACCGCATTCATTTCGGCGAAGCGGGTTGCGTTCCAGAGTTTGGTGCCAAAGTTCCGATACCCCGCGATGCGCTGCATATCGAGTTTCAGAACGCCCCCCAATGCAGCCATAGCGGCAGAGGCAAAGCGCAGGGCATCTGCGCCATATTCATCAATGATCTCCAGCGGGTCTATGACGTTGCCTACGGACTTGGACATCTTCTTGCCTTTGGCGTCGCGGACAAGCCCGTGGAGGTAGACCTCATGGAACGGGATTTTGTCGACCACAGCCAATTGCATCATGATCATCCGGGCGACCCAGAAGAACAGGATGTCTTGGCCCGTGACCAAGACAGACGTGGGGAAGTAGCGGGCCAGTTCGTCGCTGTCCTCGGGCCATCCCAAAGTACCGATTGGCCAGAGACCTGACGAAAACCAGGTGTCCAAAACGTCTGGATCCTGGACGATGGGGATTGTGCCCTCGGGGTCATAGCCCGCCCGCTGGGTGGCCGCGATGGCACCGGACATGGGGTCCAAATTGCCGTCTTCGGCATTTTTAGGCGGATCGCGGTCGAACGACCGAAGCACGATGATTTTCTCGGTGCCTTCGTGTCCGTAATGCGCGGCGGCCTTGGCGCGGGCCTCTTCCGCATTGCGCGCCACGAAGTGGACCAGTTGCCCCGGTTCGAAGTTGAGCGTTTCAACCCCGTTCACAACTTCGCGCGACGGGCCGTACCAGACAGGGATCTGGTGGCCCCACCACAATTGGCGGGAAATGCACCATGGTTCGATGTTTTCCAGCCAATGGTAGTAGGTCTTCTCACCGCTTTCCGGGACGATCTTGACCTCGCCCGAGCGCACAGAGTCGAGCGCTGGTCCCACGATCTTTTCAGCGTCCACGAACCATTGGTCGGTGAGCATCGGCTCAATCACGACCTTCGAGCGGTCACCGAACGGCTGCATGATTGGCTTTGCTTCGACCAATGGCACTTCGACCATTGGGGCGGGCTCTTCGCCCTTCGTCTTCTTAGGTTTGCCACCCAACCGCGGGTCATCGGACATGGTCATCACGGCCAAGCCTTCCGCGGTGATGTCCGCGACAACCCGTTTGCGAGCTTCGAACCGGTCTAGTCCACGGTAACTCTCGGGCACCAGGTTGAGCGCATCGACCTCCGCCTCTGACGCTTCACGACCGCCTGCGATGTCCTGAGCGGTTTCGGCACACTGGGCATAGCCCGCACCATCGGCGCGCATTTTTCCCTGGGTGTCCATGAGCCGGTACATGGGAATGCCACCGCGTTTGGCCACTTGGTAGTCGTTGAAATCATGGGCACCGGTGATCTTCACCGCGCCGGACCCGAAATCTGGGTCCGGATACTCGTCCGTGATGATCGGAATCAGGCGACGGTGTTCTTTGGGCCCAACTGGAATTTCACACAGCTTCCCCACGATGGGGGCATAGCGTTCGTCCGAGGGGTGCACCGCAACGGCCCCGTCGCCCAGCATGGTTTCGGGCCGGGTGGTCGCGATTGATATGTAGTCGCGGGTTTCGCGCAGCGTGACGTTTCCGTCTTCGTCCTTCTCCACGTATTCGTAGGTGACCCCATCGGCGAGGGGGTATTTGAAGTGCCACATGTGCCCCGCAACTTCGAGATAGAGCATCGGCGCGTAGAAATGGTTCTCCAGCCAGCGCGAGCGGGCGCGCCAGACATTGAAATAGC
>JBCDFD010000156.1:0-8316 GCA_039178645.1 Pseudomonadota bacterium
CGACCAAAACCGCTTTCGCGGACGCCGCCAAATCCTGCGGCTGCGTCGAACATGTTAGTTCCATTGACCCAAATCACTCCGGCGGCCAGTTGCGGGGCCATCCCCAAAGCCAAGTTCACGTTCTCTGACCAAATCGAAGCCGCCAGCCCGTAACGGGTGTTATTGGCCAGTTGCACCGCCTCGTCCGGTGTTCGAAACGTGGTCGAGACCAAAACAGGACCGAAGATTTCATCCTGCATCAACGGATCGGCGGCGTGCAGGTCCGAGATCAGCGTGGGCGCCATGAAAGCCCCAGCGCCCGGCAAAGGACACGGAGCCGTTTGCAAAGTGCCTGTGGTTCCAGCGACCATCGCCTGCACACGCTGTAGATGGTCTGAGTCCACCATCGCACCCACATCGATGCATTTGTCCAGCGGGTCGCCGACGCGCAGCTTTGCCATTCTGGCCGTGAGCTTGGCATAGAACCGCTCCGCCACGCCCTCTTGCACCAGCAACCGCGACCCGGCGCAGCACACTTGCCCGCCGTTGAACCAAATGGCGTCCACCACGCCTTCCACAGCGCTGTCCAAATCGGCGTCGTCGAACACAATAAAGGGGGATTTCCCTCCAAGTTCCAAAGTCAGCGCAATGCCGCGGCCTGCGGTGGCCTTGCGGATCGCGCGCCCCACTTGGGTGGATCCGGTAAAGGCGACTTTGTCCACATCGGACGCCACCAAAGCGGCTCCGGTTTCCCCATCACCGGTGACAATGTTGAGCACACCGTCGGGCAGCCCTGCCTCTCGGCTCACATCCGCAAACAAGAGCGCTGTGAGAGGTGTCCATTCGGCGGGTTTCAGCACCACGGTATTTCCCATGGCGAACGCGGGCGCGACTTTCCAGGCCAACATCAATAGCGGGAAATTCCATGGTATGATCTGACCGCAAACACCCATTGGAGCACGCCCCGGCAATTCTTCGGCCATCAATTGCGCCATGCCCGCGTGGTAGTAGAAGTGGCGCGCCACCAGAGGGATGTCGATATCCCGCGCTTCCCGGATCGGCTTGCCACTGTCGAAGCTTTCGAGAACCGCAAACAGGCGGGCGTGTTTCTGGACCAGACGCGCCAAAGCATAGAGCCTGCGTGCCCGTTCGTGCCCGGTCATGGCTGACCAGCCCGCTTGAGCAGACCGTGCGGCCGCCACGGCCGCTGCAACATCGGAATCCGTGCCTTGGGCCACTTGCGCCAGGACCTCAGCTTTCGCTGGGTTCCGTGTTTCAAACAGATGCGCCGGGTCGGTGAACGCACCACCGATGAAGTGTCCGAACTGACGTCCGTGCCGGTCCAGCCAAGCCATCGCCTCACTCGCGCTTTCCGGGGCGGCTCCATAATCCATGGTGTCGAAAATCTCTTTGATGGTCATGCCTTACCCCATCCCATGGCGGTGATTCGCCGAATAGGCCCCGGTGACGTGATGCTCCAACTGCCGCTCAATATCCGCCAGGAGCGATGACGCCCCAAAGCGGAACAATTCAGGCGACAGCCAATCGTCGCCCAATTCTTCCTTCAAGAGCATCAGGTAAACCAAAGCGTCCTTGGCTTTGGAAATTCTCCCAGCGGGTTTGTACCCCACGCGGTGCCCCGTCACTTCAGCATACTCCCGGATCGCGCGCAGCATGACCAAAGTCACCGGCAGGGTCGCGTTCACGCTCTCTTTGCCGGTGGATGTCTTGATGAAGTCCGCCCCTGCCATCATCGTCACAAGCGAGGCTCGCGCCACATTGCGCAGGCTGCCCAACTCGCCGGTGGCCAATATCGCTTTCATATGCGCCGGGCCGCAGGCATCCCGCATCGCGCGCGTCTCATCATAAAGAGCGTGCCAATCGCCAGTCAGCACATGGCGCCGAGAAATGACGATGTCGATCTCACGGGCTCCAGCCTCCACCGACGCTTCGATCTCCGCCAAGCGCAAATGCAAGGGCGACAGTCCGGCAGGGAACCCAGTGGACACAGCCGCAACTGGCAACTTCCCGGCCAGAGCATCAACGGCCGCCGGTATCATCTGGTGATACACACAAACCGCTCCGACTGTGAGGTCGGGCAAACCAATGGCATCCAGGATATCAGCGCGAACGGGCTGTATCGCCTTGGCACACAATCGGCGCACTCGACCCTCTGTGTCATCACCGGACAGGGTGGTCAGATCGATGCAGGACACGGCCTTCGCCAACCACGCAGCTTGATGGGCTTTCTTCACAGATCGGCGACCGGGCAACGTCGCGCAGCGCCGCTCAATGGCCGACGTGTTGGCCTGAACGCGCGCCACCCAATCGAGGTCGAGCGCCATTCCAGCGTTTCGCGCGCCATGAACTTGCGGCAGGCTTGCCGGGCCCGTCACATCGGCGGTCACCAAAGTCTCCGTCACACGCGCCTCCCTCGTTGCCGCATCTTCCTGGCACGGCGCCGCTCACCGGACAAGCCATAGGCCTTTAAGCGACCCTGACTTCATTGTTCCCAAAATACTCCCGCCGGAGGCACCGATAGTGTCGACCGCGACGGCGTCAGAGGAAAAACGCCAACATTGCTGGCAACGCTAGGATCGACAATGTTGTGCTCACCACCACCAGCCCCGCCACTGCCGAGGCGTCACCGCCGTACTTTTCAGCGAGCATATACGATGTCACCGCAACCGGTGTGGCGACCTGCATGACCAGCACCGCCAAAGCAACCGGAGGCAGTTCAAACCACATGCCGATGGCATAGGCCCCACCGGCGCAGGCGGCCAGCTTGATGACAGATAAAACGCTGGCCAGCAGCATGCGGCCCGGTTGCAACCGCGCCACCGCCACGCCCAGCGTAATCAACATCAACGGAATCGCCATTTGTCCGATCAATTCCAATGTGTTGGTGATCGCGACCGGCATGTCCCACCCTTGCCACAGGAACAGGACGCCTAGTATCGTGGCCGCCACCACAGGCTCTTGCATCACCTTTAAGAGGCTGCCGCCTCCGGACACCACCCAGACCCCAAAGGTAAACGACCACAGGATCATCACGGCGAACACCACCACGGCCAGATCCAATCCCGCTTCGCCAAAGGCGAATAGGGCCAACGGCAGGCCAACATTGCCGGTGTTTCCGAAAATGATCGGCGCCAGGTAGGTTCTTTGTTCCAAACGGAATATTGCCAGCATGGCGGCAAACGCAACTGTCAGCCCACCGTAGGTCACAGCCGCCGCCAGCGAGAGCGTTTTGATCGATGCCGGATCAATCTCCGTCCGCATCAAAGCCACAAAAATCAGGGCGGGCACGGCCAGCGTCATGGACAATCGCGTGACGAATTGCACGCTGTACTCCAGGCCCAACTTGACCCATATGAACCCAATCAAACCGAGCGCGATGACAGGGGTCACGATCTCGAGTACTTTCAGTGGCAGTTCCACGCGCTCTGGCCCCCGCGATGAAAATGTGGCAAAACGCAAGCTTGGATGCGCCGGTGCGCGGGTTCTACGCTGGTCAGGGGTTCAAGGTCATGCTCAAAACGCACGCCAAGTACAGACTGGGACAGGTTGTCCGACACCGCAAGCACCCCTTTCGCGGGGTGGTCTTTGATGTGGATCCCGAATTTGCCAACACCGAGGAATGGTATGACGCCATTCCCGAAGACAGCCGCCCGTCTAAGGACCAACCGTTCTATCATCTGCTCGCGGAGAATGATCAGAGCTACTATGTGGCCTATGTGTCTGAACAAAACCTTGTGCCCGACCGAAGCGGTGAGCCGGTCGACCACCCGGATCTGAACGATATGTTTGGCGATTTCGAGGACGGGGCCTACGAGTTGCAGGCTCAGCTGAACTGAGCCTTTGCCTCAATAGCCCAAAGCGCAACCATCCTTCCGTGGATCGGACGCGCCTTCCAAAACACCGGTTTCATAATTGATCCGAATGGCTTGTGCCCCACCCAGAGGCGTGTCTGGCACATGGATGTCGTGACCACGAGCGGCTAGGTCCGCCAGCACCTCCGGTGCGTAGCCGCGTTCGATATGGGTGCCCTCTGGATGGGCGAAACAACGGGGCGCGTCCAAAGCCGCTTGCAGACCCATGCCGAAGTCGGTCCAGTTGGTGACCATACGTGTGTGCCCCGTGGGTTGGTATCCGCCGCCCATGACTCCAAAAACGGTATCCAAACGCCCGCCCCGCGTGAGCATCGCGGGCAGGATCGTGTGCAGCGGACGTTTGCCGCCACCCGCTTCGTTGGGGTGGCCAGGGGTAAGGTTGAACCCTGCACCGCGATTGTGGAACAGAATGCCAAATCTATCAGAGGCAAGACCCGAACCGAAATCGTCAAAGATCGAGTAGATCAGGGACACCGCCATGCCGTCCTTGTCCACAACTGCGACGTAGACCGTTTCCTTATGGATGGACTCCGCCACGGCCTTGGGGTTCGGCAAGACGGCATTGCGAACAATCCTAGCGGCAAGTCCCTTTGCGGTTTCTTCCGACAGCAGTTCTTCAATTGAGCCGCCATGGTCCGGGTCGCCCATGAAAATGTCGCGGGTGGCATGGGCCAGCTTCGCGGCCTCCAGTTCCAAATGGGCGCGCTCGGCTCCGAAGGGTTCCAGGCTGGCCAGGTCGAATTGGGCTAAAATGCGGGTCATTAGAATGGCCGCCGCGCCTTGGCCATTTGGTGGGTGCTCCACCAGATCGACACCGCGGTAATGACCTTGGATGGGACCACCGAAGGTGGCCTCCACCTTCGCGAAATCGTCTTCGGTGTGCACACCGCCCAAAGCGCGGAGGCTGGTGACTAGGTCACTGGCCACGTCGCCGGAATAGAAACCATCGCGACCTTGCGTTGCGATTTTCCGTAAAACGGCCGCTTGACCCGGCGCGCGAAACACCTGCCCCTCGCCAAGGGCCTTGCCATCCACCAAGAAATACCGGCCTGCCACGCCCTGAAGCTTGGCACTGTGCAACGCCCAATCAAACGCCACGCGCGGCGCCACTGGAATGCCTGCTTCGGCATAGTGGATGGCTGGCGCGAGCACATGGTCTATACCCAGCTTTCCCCACTTGTCCGACATCCGGCAAAATGCATCCACAGCACCGGGCATGGTCACAGCCGAGGCACTGGTTTTGGGTACGACCACGTGGCCGTAGGCGCGCAAAGCCTCGCCCGTCAATGCTGCAGGAGCCCGTCCTGATCCGTTAACGGTGTGGATTGTGTCGGTTCCCGCGGGTTTCACCAAGGCAAAGCAATCGCCGCCCAGGCCTGTCATTTGCGGCTCGCATAACCCCAGCAACACCGCAGCGGCGATAGCCGCGTCGATGGCGTTTCCGCCGTCTTCTAGGATGGAAACGGCAGTCTTTGCCGCTAGGGGATGGGACGTGGCGCAAAGGCCTTGCGTGGCATAGACCGTGGATCGGCCTGGCATATGGAAATCGCGCACCTGATGGCTCCGGTGGTAAGTGTCTGTCAGACGCTCTTACCTAGTCCCATTCGGTGTGGCTTCATCTATTGCCGATCTATGCTTCGCTGAAAGAGCCCAGTTTCGGAACCATGTCCGAGTGGCACCTTCACCATGTCGCTTGATCGGGTTGCCTCAGGCCACTTCGTCTTGCGGATTGCCAACGAGGCACATCTCAAAACTAACCAAATTGCGGTTGTCCCGGCGGGTGTAGGTTAAATTTTCCACCAGTTCGTGGATCAGAAACCAACCAAATCCACCTTCCGGCAGCAGTTGGATATCCACGTCCAAATCGGCCTGGCGTTTTTCCGGCAGTTCACCGTTCGGCATGGCACGCCCAAAGTCTTCGACCTGCACAACTATCCGGTCCGCTTCACGCCCGATACACAGGACAATGTCACCGCATCCCGCATCATTATAGGCATGCTCGACGATGTTGTTGAGCACTTCGCCAAAGACGATCTGGACGCTCCCCAGCGTATCTTCGTCCAAGCTCAGCGGAGCCAGCTTTTGGTCCAGCGTACTCAAAAACTCGCTGACCTTGGCATTTGAGGCCACCAACTTGGCTTCGACCCCTGTCCATTTGCCGGGAAGGCCAGGGGGTGCAGTGGTGCTGCACGATCGTTCGGTAATGTCAGGAGGCATTCGCCATGGCTCCGGCGACATCAGCCACGGAGGCGTGAATCGGGAACACCTTATCCATACGGGTCAATCGGAACACTTTGGCCACTGTGGGTGACAGCGCCGCCAATTCCATTTGCTGACCATCCTGCAAATGCTTGAGCGCGGCCACGATGGCCCCCAAGCCACTGCTGTCCACAAACTCAACATTGCCCATGTCCAACACAATCCGACCTTGGACGTCTTGGGTCACGTCACGCATTTGATCCTTAAACTGAATGGCAACAGACGCATCAATCCGAGCCTCGGGAACTGTAACAACCAAACCGAAGGATTCTTCTACACACTCTAATTTCATCGCAAACCTCACTCTTGCGCGTGGGGCCAAGTTAGGGCTGACTCCTTACCAGCGATTAAGCCGCCACCGCGGCTGCTGGGGGGAAATACATTGAATACGACACAAAATGTCGTCATCGCGGGTGCCGCGCGAACACCCATGGGCGGATTCCAAGGGTCATTGTCCACTTTGACCGCCGCGGACCTGGGCGGCGCGGCCATTGCCGGAGCCCTGGCGGATACAGGTGCAGATCTGCCCATCGATGAAGTCATCATGGGCTGTGTTCTGCCCGCAGGCCAAGGTCAGGCGCCCGCGCGCCAGGCGGGATTTGCCGCCGGTCTCGACCAATCGGTGCCCGCGCTCACCATCAACAAGATGTGCGGTTCAGGCATGCGCGCGGTGATGCAAGCCGCCGATCAGATTGCTTTGGGATGCGCGCAGACCATCGTGGCAGGCGGCATGGAAAGCATGTCCAACGCACCGTATTTATTACCTAAAATTCGGGACGGCGCACGTATCGGGCACGGCCAAGTGGTGGACAGCATGTTCCTTGACGGTTTGGAGGATGCCTACAGTCGGGGAACACTCATGGGCGTTTTTGCCGAGGAATGTGCGGAAGCCTACCAGTTTTCCCGCACCGATCAGGACAACTATGCGTTGGCGTCGTTAGCCCGTGCGCAAGCCGCGCAAGAGCAGGGCCATTTCAATCGAGAGATCGTTCCAGTCACAGCGCACAGAGGGCGCGACACAGTCCAAGTGACCGAGGACGAACAGCCGAAATTGGCGCGTCCTGAGAAGGTCCCACATCTCAAACCCGCATTCAAACCCGATGGCACAGTGACCGCGGCAAATGCGTCTTCGATCTCCGATGGCGCGGCGGCTCTGGTGATATCCAGTGAGGGCAACGCCGATGCTTATGGGCTACAACCCAGGGCAATCATCATGGGGCACGCAACCCACGCTCAAGCCCCCAAGGATTACACCACGGCACCAGCACATGCGGCCCGAAAGCTATTGGACCATGTGGGATGGGCGACAAGCGATGTGGACCTGTGGGAGGTCAATGAAGCCTTCGCCGTGGTCGCCATGGCATTCATGCACGACATGGGCCTGTCCCATGATGTGGTGAACGTGAACGGTGGTGCCTGCGCTCTGGGGCACCCCATCGGCGCGTCAGGCGCACGTATCCTTGTGACCTTGCTCAACGCAATGGAGCGGCAGGATGTCAAACGGGGCGTTGCTGCGATTTGTATTGGCGGAGGCGAGGCGACCGCCGTTGCCATCGAACGCCCGTAAGTCGGCCCTTATCTGATGGTCAGGTCCGCATGGTCGCCTGTGCCGCGATCCGACTGAAACCGCAGTTTCTGACCACGCAACGTGACTTCCTGGCAATTGCTCCCAAGGTCACGCTTCCCCCAGAACAAATCACGGCAGAAATAGCCATCTTCCCATCGCCATTCACCGACGATCTGACGGCCCAAGGCACGTCCTGTGATGTCTCCTTCGGCCCCAACAGTGAGGCGGACGCCTGGATAGCTCAACTGGCGCCCATCAATGATGCTCACAAACTCGGTTCGGGTGTCGACACGCTCCACACCTGTGTTGGCTTGAGCTGGAATTCCAAACCCGAGCGTCACTCCTAAAACGATTGCCAATGCGCGGCCCATGGATGCCTCCATCAGTGTCACGACTCGAAAAATAGGCCCAATTTCGACCGTTCAAGGCCATGTGGGCATTTTGCACACGATAAATCCGTGTATGCCCCAAACTTCTCAGGTGATTATGAAAGATTTGTTTACCGGGACGCTCTCGGTCCAGCGATCTGCCTGCTGGCTAAATATACGTGAGGTTGGCTGAACAGTTGTGCCCATGCGGGCACACTCAAGTTAAGCCCAACACATCCATCATGTCGTA
>JBCDFD010000157.1:0-8084 GCA_039178645.1 Pseudomonadota bacterium
ATTACACCTTAACGTGTACCTCAATCCTTTATCTTAAATTGAGCTCTACTTCGAAATAAAATAGATAAAAGATATGGTAAATTAGTACAGTTTCTGTAAGATATTTTTATATCCTATCAAGACCGGAGAAAGCCGTGTTAAATTTTTTCTGTAAACCTAAAATGTCGACGAGCATTATGCTGTTGTTCTGGAGCGCGTTTAGCATTTTAATCGGGTTATTAGTTATACCTGCCTCAAGTGATTCAATTGGAACTGAACCAATCTCTAGCGACGGCCTAATTCAATTTGAGGGAGCACCTGCACCTGTAGGAGCACCTGCACCTGTACCTGCGCTGGCCGGAACCACAATAGCATCACCGACTAAAGTCGATCGTGTATCCTGCGAGAATCTTTTTCCTGTATTTTTATCTTTGCCTAACGCGTTACGCGAGGAACTATCAAATATGATGTTTTCCTGTATAGAAACATCAATCATGCTTGACTGGCAATGAGCCCAAACCGGGAAACTCAGTTTGACAAATACCTAAGAATTCCTGGCATAGGATTAAAAATAGACCTTCGTGCTGACTTTTTAGCACTGACAGCGTTCATTCTATCCATAATCGTAGCTTTGTATCAGCTTACAGGTTTCCTTGTTGGGCCTAATGTTGTCTTGTTTTCACCGCCACAGATTCTCTTAAGGTTTGACGGGACAAACTCTACTGAACGCATACTGAGAATTGGTGCAAGAATGGCATTTATCAATTCGGGACAACTCGGGTACAATGCTTCAATTGCAGAAGAAAGGGTCGAATACACACTTGACGATAGGTTATATATTCAAAAATGGCAAACATATCAAAGCTTTAGCCGGGAGGGAAATGCACTTGTGCCACTATTAAGAAGTGATGCGCATCCAATACAGGTGAACGCTGGCGGCTCTGTAAGTCACGAAACATATTTCGCTCCACACCCTGAACGGTGCCATTCGCAACCCAACTGTCAAAAATGGAGAAACAATCATAATGCAAAGAGTTTTTTGACATCCATATCGCGTGTGGACTTTGTTGATTTTTTGTTTGTCGCTCAAATCTACGGTTCGGACGAAATACATGTGTTGTGTAGAGTTGACGTTGATCGCGATTTACTACTGAATTTAACTTTACTGGGTTGGGCGGCACCACGCTGCTGGCCCTCAAATGATGTGATCGAAAAAAGAAGGTCGCGAGAAACGTTACCAAACCCATCTTGATTAATCGTATTTCGGGTTTATACCACAACTTCTGCCGCCACTTGAGCGCCCACATCGAACACCCGCTTGTACCGCGCCACCTCTTGAGTCGGGCCCATGGCTTTGTTGGGATTGTCCGATAGCTTCACCGTGGGTGACCCATTGGCCTCCACCGCTTTGCACACCAGTGAAAACGGCGCGAGCCCGTCATGGTCCGCCAAGCCGCGGAAGTCATTGGTCAACAAGGTGCCCCAACCAAAGCTTGGGCGCACGCGCCCATGGAATTTCCGATGCAGCCGGGCGATTTCGTCCACGTCGAGACCGTCAGAGAAAATCACCAGCTTCTCGGACGGGTCCTCGCCCCGGTCTTTCCACCAGCGGATGGCGGTCTCCGCCCCTTCCACTGGATCGCCGCTGTCAATCCGAATGCCGGTCCATTTGGCCAGCCAATTGGGGGCCTGATCCAAGAACCCCTTGGTGCCGTACGTGTCGGGTAGAATGATGCGCAGATTGCCGTCGTGCTCTTCATGCCAGTCCGCCAAGACCCGGTAGGGCGCATTGCGCAACGCCTCATCCCCCTGCGCCAGAGCCGAATAGACCATGGGCAACTCATGGGCGTTGGTGCCAATGGCCTCCACTTCCCGCCGCAACGCGATCAGACAATTGGACGTACCCGCGAAGCTTTCGCCCAAGCCCTCCATCATCGCCTGGACACACCAGTCCTGCCACAGGAACGAATGCCGCCGCCGCGTGCCAAAATCCGCGATCCGCAACTCATCAAGCCCGCGCAAGTATTCCACCTTTTCCCAAAGCTTGGTCATGGCCCGCGCGTAGAGCACCTGTAGCTCGAACCGCCCCAGGTCTTTCAACACCGCCCGACTGCGCAGTTCCATAATCACTGACAACGCCGGGATTTCCCACAGCATCACTTCGGGCCAAGACCCTTCAAACGTCAGCTCATACTGCCCGTCGCGCTTTTCAAGGTGGTAGTCAGGCAACCGCAGCGCCTCGAACCATTCCATGAAATCCGACCGAAACATCTGGCGCTTGCCGTAAAACGTGTTCCCGCGCAGCCACGTGCTTTCCCCGCGGCTGAGGCTCAAGCTGCGGATATGGTCCAATTGCTCGCGCAATTCGCCTTCGTCGATCAAATCGGCCAGCCGAATATGAGTGGATCGGTTGATCAGGCTAAACGTCACCCGCGTGTCCGCGCGGTTGCGAAAAACCGACTGGCACATGAGCAGCTTGTAAAAATCCGTGTCGATCAGTGACCGGACAATCGGATCAATCTTGAACTTGTGATTATAGACGCGCGTGGCGATATCGACCATCGGTCCTCTCCCTGATGGGTTTATCTAGATCAACCGATGGCGGTTGCGACAAGGGGAGATTGCGTCGCGCGAACAGGTCGGCCCGGTCAGACCAGGCCAACACCGGCCTCGGCCATGCCCATTTCGGCCGCCGCCATTGAGCCATTCAGGTCAATGCCACGGGCCGCGTGCATGGCCACTTCAGTGCCGTAGCCCAGTTTGGCGGCGTCTACGGCGGAGAAATTCACGCAGAAATCCGTCGCCAATCCCACCAGAACCACATCGGTCACACCACGGGCCTGCAAGTAACCATGCAATCCTGTGGTGGTGGTTTTGTCGTTCTCGAAAAACGCGGAATAGCTGTCGACGCCGGGCCGAAATCCTTTGCGCACAATGAGATGCGCGGGCTCGGTGTTCAGGTCGGGGTGGAACGCCGCGCCATGGCTGCCTTGCACACAATGGTCGGGCCAGAGCACTTGCGGCCCGTAGGGCATCTCCACCATCTCCAAGGGGGCCTTGCCCGGATGCTGCGAGGCAAAGGACTTGTGATCCGCCGGGTGCCAATCCTGGGTCAGCACGATGGTCTGGAACTCCGCCATCATCCCGTTGATCGGCGCGACCACCCCACAGGCGTCCGGCACCGCCAGCGCGCCACCACCGCAAAAATCGTTCTGAACATCAATGACGATGAGAGCCTGGGTATCCGCGCGCATGGGAACGCCTCCGGTCGCTGTGTTTAGTCGGCACCAAGGTGGCACACCTGCGGGGTTGAGGCCATGCGTCCCCTTGAATTTGCACGGGGCCTTCGCCTATCTGCGCACCGATGTACACCGTGGCCGCACTCTATCAGTTCACACCGTTCCCAGACCCCGCCGCGCTCAAGGCGCCGCTGGCCAAAGTGTGCTGCTCAGCCGGTGTCAAAGGCACATTGCTCCTGGCCAAAGAGGGGATCAATGGCACCATCGCGGGCAGCCGGGCTGGCATAGACGCCGCGCTCGCGCATATTCGCGGTATGCCGGGGTGCGCCGACTTGGTGTGGAAAGAGTCCACCGCCGTTGAGCCGCCCTTCCCACGCCTGAAGGTCCGCCTGAAAAAAGAGATCGTGACCATGGGCCAGCCCCAGGTGGACCCCCGCGCCTCAGTGGGCCGCTATGTGGAACCAGCCGCGTGGAACGCTCTCATTTCTGCGCCCGATGTGGCCGTGATTGACACCCGCAACGATTACGAAGTGGCCATCGGCACCTTCGACGGGGCCATCGATCCGGAAACCGCCAGCTTCCGCGACTTCCCCGCTTGGTGGGCGGCAAACAAAGATCGGTTCCACAACAAACGCATCGCCATGTTTTGCACCGGGGGCATCCGATGCGAGAAATCCACCAACTATTTGATCGGTGAAGGTGTCGACGAGGTCTACCACCTCAAGGGCGGCATCCTGAAATACCTCGAAGAGGTCCCCGAAAATCAAAGCCTCTGGCAGGGCGACTGCTTTGTCTTCGACAACCGGGTGTCCGTGGGACATGGGCTACGCGAAGGTCCACACCTGCTGTGCCATGCCTGCCGGCGTCCCATCTTGCCCGAAGATCGGGACCGCCCAGAATACGAAGACGGCGTATCCTGCCACCACTGCGTGGATGAAACCTCAAAGTCAGACAAAGCCCGCTTCCGCGAACGCCAAAAGCAAATCGCCTTGGCCCGCGCCCGCGGCGAAGAACACCTGGGCGCAAAGCAAGGCTCCTGATCGCTTTTTACTGTGTCACCCCCAGACCGCTGATCCCAGGGTTAAAACACGGCGTCACCAAAATTGAACAACTGGCTGGGCGAGACGGCAGGCCCCGGTCTCACCGAAGGTGAGATTGGGGACATGGATGTCGCGGGCAACGCCCGCGCCCTTTGGATCACCCACCTTCATATCAGGCCAGGCCAGTGATAGGCGCGCACCATGGATAACCGTATCGACTGGGTCGCCCTGGGCCTCGGACTGGCCTTCGCTTTCATGTGGTCCTCGGCCTTCACATCCGCGCGTATCATCGTGGCAGAGGCCCCGCCGATCCTGTCCCTGGCGCTCCGCTTCGCCATTTCAGGCGCATTGGCCGTGGGTATCGCGCTCGCGCTGGGTCAAAGCTTGCGCCTCACTGGATCGCAATGGGCGCTCACCATTGTCTTCGGTCTTTGCCAAAACGCCATCTATCTTGGGCTCAACTTCGTCGCCATGCAGACCGTGCCCGCCTCAGTAGCCGCTATCATTGCTTCAACCATGCCCCTGATCGTGGCTCTGCTGTCCTGGGCGGTCCTGAAACAGCACCTCAGCGGCTTAGGTTGGGTGGGTCTCGGAGCCGGCTTCGCCGGGGTGGCGCTCATCCTCGGCATTCGCATGACCGACAGTTTCGACGTCTTCGGGCTCGTCCTATGTGGCATCGGGGTGGCGGCTTTGTCGGTGGCCACCCTGGTCATGCGCGGGACGTCATCGGGCGACAATCTCCTTATGATCGTTGGTTTGCAAATGTGGGTGGGGGCTGTGACACTCCTTTTCATCGGCCTGCCGCTTGAAACCTGGGATGTCACATGGACACCCCGCCTCGTGGCCGCGCTCACCTACACCACACTCATTCCCGGTCTCGCCGCCACATTCGTGTGGTTCCAATTGGTCCACCGCATCGGCGCGATCCGCGCCGCCACCTTCCACTTCCTCAACCCTGTGTTCGGAGTTGCCGTGGCTTGGGCTTTACTCAGCGAACCGCTTGGCCCTTTGGATGCCGTGGGCGTCGCCGTGACCACAGCAGGTATTCTAATGGTCCAGCTTGCCCGAAGCAGTTAGCCAATACCGCCGCGGTGTTCTCCGACCTGACCCCGGTGCAAAAGCAAGTGATCCAAGATCACGCAGGCCACCATCGCCTCGCCCACCGGAACAGCGCGAATGCCGACGCAGGGATCATGGCGCCCCTTGGTGATGATCTCGGTTTCCTCGCCGCCCTTGGTGATGGTCTTGCGCGTCGTCAGAATTGACGAGGTGGGTTTCACCGCGAAACGCACCACGATGTCCTGCCCGGTGGAAATGCCGCCCAAGATACCACCCGCGTGGTTGCTGCCATACTCTGGACCATCCGGCCCCATGGAAATCTCGTCGGCATTCTCTATCCCTGTTAGAGCCGCAGCCGCCATACCTTCGCCAATCTCCACGCCTTTGACTGCGTTGATCGACATGCAGGCGGCGGCGAGGTCGGTATCAAGTTTGCCATAAATCGGAGCGCCCAGCCCTGCGGGAACACCACGAACGGTGACTTCGATGACAGCGCCAACGCTATCTCCCGATTTACGAAGATCATCGAGGTAGTCAGCCCAAGCAACGGCGGCAGCCGGGTCCGGCGTCCAGAAAGGGTTCTCCGCGATTTGCTCCCAATCGAACTTTGCCCGGTCAATGCCGTGGGGTCCCATTTGAGTCATATACCCGGTGACGGTCAGGCCTGGTGCCAGTGCGCTCAACGCAGCCCGCGCGATCCCGCCGGCCGCCACGCGCGCCGCCGTTTCACGCGCGGATGAGCGCCCGCCACCCCGGTAATCACGAATACCGTACTTCTGCCAATAGGTGATGTCGGCGTGCCCTGGTCGGAACTTCTCGGCGATGTCGCCGTAGTCCTTACTGCGCTGGTCCTGGTTGCGGATCATCAATTGGATGGGCGTGCCGGTACTTTGGCCCTCAAAGACGCCAGACAGGATCTCCACCTGATCCGGTTCCCGTCGCTGGGTGGTGTATTTGTTTTGCCCCGGCTTGCTCTTGTCGAGCCTTAACTGGATCGCTTCGGCGGAAATGGGCACGCCCGGGGGACAGCCATCCACCGTCGCGCCGAGAGCTGGCCCGTGGCTTTCGCCCCAAGTTGTGACGCGAAACAAGTGGCCAAATGTGTTGAAAGACATGGGGTTTGCGCTCCTCTTGCGCCCATGTATCGCCCCGCGATTGGAGCCTCAAGCGGTTACCGGAACAGCATTGGCATGACCCAAGACCTAAGCCGGACAAAAGAAAAGGGCGCCCAATCGGACGCCCAATCGATTGTTTCGCAGCGTGAGCTTACTCTGCTGGTGTCGCTGCCGCCTTGGCTGCCCGCTTATGGGGTGCCCAAAGCCGTTTGTTGGTCAGGTAGAGCAACACGGTCAGAACGGTTAGGAATGCCACAGCAGTGAAGCCCGAGGTTTTCCGCGCCATCATCTTGGGTTCAGCCGTCCACATCAGGAATGCAGCGACATCCTCGGCGATGTGGTGCAAATCTGTGGAATGGCCATCGGCGAGCTCCACGTCGTCGCCGTAGAGCGGCGGCGCCATTGCAATCCAACCACCGGGGAAGGCTTCATTTTCGTAGAAAATGGACCCGGCCTGTTCCTTTTCTTCACCGGTGTATCCGACCAGCAAAGAGTAGATATATTCCGCGCCGCCCATACCCTTGAAGAACTGGTTGATGCCCAGCCCATAGGGACCATGGAAGCCTGCACGGCCTTTGGCCATCAAGCTCAGATCAGGCGCATTTTCCAGGTTCGAACCTGGAAAATGGTCATTTGGTGTGGCCGCACGCCAGTCGTCCAGCTCGGGATCAAAGACCTCATAGAACTCCGCATACGCCCGCACTTGGTCTTCGGGGAGATGGGGTCCACCTTCGTCGGCCAGCGTACGGATCGGCACATAGCGAAGACCGTGACAGGCCGAGCAGATCTCCGTGTAGACTTGAAGACCACGCTGGAGCTGGTTCTGGTCATACTTGCCGAACGGACCTTCAAACGAAAAGTCGATGTCGTGCACATGACCCGCGCCACCGGCTGCCAGGGCCGCACCGGCTGTCAAAGACAGCGCGGCGGCGGCGGATAGGGTGAGTTTCCTCAACATTACAGTGGTCCTCTTTACTCGGCTGGCGTCGAAATTGGCGCAGGGCCCGATTTCTCTGCTTTGGCGTGACCGTAGTGATCGATGAAGTCCTGTTCGATTGTCTCAACGTGAGGCAACGGCTTCTCGAACACGCCCAACAGGGGCAGGATCACCAAGAAGTAGGCGAACCAGTATGTGGACCCGATCAGTGCGATGTATGGGTAGATGCCTTCGGCAGGCATGGCCCCGACCCAGGTCAGCACCACGAAGTTCACGCAGAACACGTAGAAGAAGCCCTTGAACATCGGACGATACCGGCCCGAGCGCACCGAGGACGTATCCAACCAAGGTGCTGCTGCCATAACCGCTATCGCGCCAAACATGGCCAGGACCCCGAAGAACTTGGCGTCAACGATGCCGAAGCTGATCCACTCAACCGCGATCACCAACCAAACCTCGCTGTCGAAGGCGCGTAGGATGGCGTAGAATGGTAGGAAGTACCATTCGGGCACGATGTGCGCGGGTGTCGCCAGCGGGTTGGCTTCGATGTAGTTATCCGGGTGGCCCAAGTAGTTGGGCATAAAGCCAACCACGGCGAAGAAGATCAGCAGAACCAGAGCTAGAGCGAACAGGTCTTTGATCACGAAATACGGCCAAAACGGCAGCGTGTCGCGCTTCACCACATCTTTATTATCCGTCCGAACCGGCACGCCCG
>JBCDFD010000158.1:0-7946 GCA_039178645.1 Pseudomonadota bacterium
CCGCGCCTCCCCTCTCCCTCCGAAACAAAGCGACGCTGGGCCGCGCCACTTCGTGTTTGTGCTGCTGCCAGATTTCACGTTGCTCAGCCTTTCGGGCGCGTTGGAAACCCTGCGGATCGCAAACCGGCTGAAACAACCGTCGCCCTTCACCTATTCACTGGTGTCCCTGGACGGGGAGCCCGTCACCTGTTCCGCAGGCGTCCGATTTGAGGTTCACGGGGCTTTGCCCGAAACCCGGCACGGCGACATGATCCTTGTGTGTGGCGGTCTGGAAATCGCACGCAATTCCGACAAGGCCGTTCT
Organism: Pseudomonadota bacterium; assembly: GCA_039178645.1. Taxonomy (GTDB): domain Bacteria; phylum Pseudomonadota; class Alphaproteobacteria; order Rhodobacterales; family Rhodobacteraceae; genus Mangrovicoccus. The sequence continues at coordinate 304 of JBCDFD010000158.1, forward strand.
GTCCTGGCTCCGACGCGAAAGCCGCCGGGGCGGCACCATGGCGGGTCTTTGCACCGCCGCCTATACATTGGCCAAGGCTGGGCTTTTGAACGACAAAAAGGCCACCATCCATTGGGAGAACCAGGAAAGCTTCGCCGAAGAATTCGACGATGTGAACCTGACCAAATCGGTGTTCACCATCGACGGCAATCGCGTGACCACCGCGGGCGGCACGTCATCCATCGACATGATGCTCAGCGTGATCGCGTTGGCCGAGGGGGACGAACTTGCCAGCGCCGTGGCCGACCAGATGATCTATTCAACCATCCGCACCGAACAGGATGTACAACGCCTGTCCGTGCCCACCCGCATCGGAGTGCGCCATGGCAAACTGGCCGAGGTCATCCAGAGGATGGAGGACAACACCGAAGAACCAATCTCGCCGTCGATCCTCGCCCGAGATGTGGGGCTGTCCACCCGTCAGTTGGAGCGCCTGTTCCGCCGCTACCTCAACCGTTCGCCCAAACGCTATTACATGGAACTGCGGTTGCAAAAGGCGCGGAATCTGCTGTTGCAGACTGACATGAGCGTCATCAACGTGGCGCTCGCCTGCGGATTCACCTCGCCGTCGCATTTTTCCAAATGCTACCGCGCGCAGTACAACACGACCCCGTACCGCGAACGGGGCGCGCAAAGCGCCCGGATCGGTGGGGTCGCGTGAGCAACGCGTTCTACGAAGACGGCCCTGGCGCCATTCGGTAGGCCGCGCCGTCATTCACTGACAGAAACCAAATCGACCCATCCGGGGCCTCGCGCACGTCACGCACGCGACCGGTTTCGCGCGATGACAGCTGTTCCACCTCGGTCAGACTCCGGTCATCCACCCGCGCGATATAATCGAACTTCAGACTGCCAACGAACAGGTCGCCCTCCCACTCCGGCCAGAGCTTGCCCGAATAGATCGCCAATCCCGAGGGCGCAATCGATGGGTCCCAATAAAGTGCCGGCTGCTCCATCCCAGGTTTTGCGGTGCCTTCTCCGATGGACAGGCCCGAGTAATGCCGCCCGTAGGAAATCACCGGCCAGCCGTAGTTCGCGCCTTTCTTGACGAGGTTAACCTCATCGCCGCCACGCGCACCATGCTCATGCACCCATAGCTGACCATCGGCGTCCAAAGCCGCCCCTTGTGGATTGCGGTGACCGTAGCTCCAAATCGCGTCCTGCCCAGCAGATCCCACAAACGGATTGTCCGCGGGAATGCCGCCGGTCCGGGTGATGCGGACGATACTGCCGTTGTGGTTAGAGGTATCCTGCGCACTTGGCCTATCACCCCGATCACCGACCGTCAGCAACAGCGTGCCGTCACTGGCCTCAACCAGTCGCCCACCGAAATGCCGACCGCCGGAACTCCCGCGCTCAATGTCAAAAATCTGGCGAAAATTCTCCAGCTGCCGCCCGTCTCGGGACAGCGTGCCAAAGCCGCCCGCTGTGCCCTCGCCCCGGCCTTGGGGGGCTGTGTAGACCAAATACACCTCTCGGCTTTCGGCAAAGTCGCGGGGGATCATCACATCCATCAAACCGCCTTGCCCCCCGGCACGGATGCGCGGCACCCCACGGACGTCGATCAGCGATCCATCGCGGAGCAGTTTCAGCGCGCCGTCCCGTTCGGTGATCAAAACGCCTCCGTCAGGCAGGAAACCCATGGACCAGGGTTCATCCAAACCCGACGCCATGGCGGTGATCGACACCTCGCCAGTGCTGGTCGTCAGAGCATGCGCGCCCCCAAAGGATGCTAAAACCACACTCACCGCTGTCAAAAGCTTTCGCATGATACCCTCCACTGAAGCCTGACCAACAGGTAGGGGCATAAACTCCGCACGCCACACACACTTCGGTGTGAACACGGTGGCGGTTTACACTTTTCAATCCAGCACATGCGCACTAGCGTTTGTGGCAAGCTGACCACAGGGGGTGACATATGAAACAGCTTCTGACCGCAACAGCGGCAATTGCACTGACCGCAGGAACTGCCTTTGCCGACGATGTGAAAATTGGCGTGCTCCTCGGATTCACGGGCCCGCTGGAGTCGGTGGCCCTGCCCATCGCAGCCGGTGCCGAACTGGCAATGTCCGAAGTGACCGCATCAGGCGCGTTTCTAGGCGGGCAAACTGCAACGCCCGTACGTGGCGATAGCACCTGTGTTGACGCCTCCGCCGCAACCACTGCTGGCGAACGTCTGGTGACCGCTGAGGGCGTCAAAGGCATTATGGGCGCCATGTGTTCCGGTGCCACCGGAGCCGTTTTGGCCAACGTCGCCATTCCAAACGGCATGGTTATGATCTCACCATCCGCCACATCGCCGGGCCTCACAACCGTTGAAGACAATGGTCTGTTTTTCCGCACAGCCCCGTCCGATGCCCGCCAAGGTGTCGTGATGGCCGAGATTCTGATGGAACGGGGCGTCACTGAGGTGGCCGTCTCCTATACCAACAACGACTATGGCAAGGGATTGGCCGATAGCTTCGGCGCGGCATATGCTGAAGCTGGTGGCACAGTGACCCTGTCTGCCCCCCACGATGACGGACGGGGCGACTATTCTGCAGAAATCGGCGCGCTGTCCTCCGCTGGCGGCGAGGCCTTGGTCGTGGCAGGCTATGTGGACGACGGTGGGTCTGGTATCATCCGCTCAGCACTAGATACCGGCGCTTTTGACCTGTTTGTGCTGCCTGACGGCATGGTTGCCTCCAAACTCGAGGAAAACTTCGGGTCTGAAATCGATGGATCGTTTGGACAGCTTGCGGGCACCGATAGCGATGGCGGCGCGCAATTCGAGGCGATCGCGGCGGACGCAGGGCTAGACGGAACCGCTGTCTACGCCAAAGAAGGTTATGATGCGGCGGCTCTGATCATGCTGGCCATGCAGGCAGCCGGTTCAACAGAACCGGGCGACTACGCCGCAAAAATCACCGAGGTTGCCAATGGCCCGGGCGAACCTGTGTTGGCAGGCGAACTGGCCAAAGGGCTGGAGATTTTGGCCAACGGCGGAGAAATCGATTACGTGGGTGCGTCTGACGTGGAACTTATCGGCCCAGGCGAAGCGTCGGGCTCGTTCCGCGAGGTGATCATCGAAGGCGGTGAAATCACAACCGTCGGCTTCCGCTAAGTTTCTGGAGCGATCGGGAGTTTGCCCGGTCGCTCTAACCTGTCCGCCGGTGCGTAATGATTTCCGTTGAAAACCTACACAAACACTTCGGCGGCTTTCGGGCCGTAGACGGGGCGACGCTCACGATCAAGGATCGTTCAATTACCGGTCTGATTGGCCCCAACGGCGCTGGGAAAACAACCCTTTTCAATGTGATAGCGGGTGTTCTTAAACCAACTGCGGGCACCGTCACGATGGCCGGGGGTGATATAACTGGTCTCCCACCCCACCAGTTGTTCCACAAGGGCCTGCTCAGGACATTCCAAATCGCCCATGAATTCAGTAGCTTGACCTGCCGCGAGAACCTGATGATGGTTCCAGGTGCCCAAGCGGGCGAAACACTCTGGAACACATGGGTCAAACGACGACAGATCGCTGCCGAAGAGCGTGCCAACTTTAAGAAGGCCGACGAAGTTCTTGAATTTCTTACAATTGACCACCTAGCCGACGAGAAGGCCGGGAACCTGTCCGGGGGGCAAAAAAAGCTCTTGGAACTCGGTCGCACCATGATGGTCGACGCTCAGATCGTGTTCCTTGACGAAGTGGGCGCTGGCGTGAACCGCACGCTGCTCAACACAATCGGCGACGCCATCCTGCGCTTGAACCAAGAGCGCGGCTACACATTTTGCATGATCGAACACGACATGGATTTCATTGGACGCCTCTGCGATCCGGTTATCTGCATGGCCGAAGGGAAAGTGCTCGCCGAAGGCACGATTGAGCAAACTAAGTCCGACCCACGGGTCATCGAAGCGTATCTTGGAACGGGTCTCAAAAACAAAGTCGTGGCGGAGGGAGCCGCGTGAGTGAACCCTTCCTGAACGCCCAAGGGATGACCGGCGGCTACGGAGCGGCAGACATTCTCCATGGGTGCACGCTCACTGTCGACCGCGGTCAAATAGCTGTAATCGTTGGACCAAATGGCGCGGGCAAATCAACGGCCATGAAGGCCGTGTTTGGCATGTTACCCTTGCGGGAAGGCTCGGTCGTTCTTGGTGGGCAAGATATTACAGCGCTCACGCCGCAAGACCGAGTGGCCAATGGGATGGGTTTTGTGCCCCAAACCCACAACATCTTCACCACAATGACGGTGGAGGAAAACCTGGAAATGGGGGGCTTTCTTCGCGAAGACGACATTCGCACAACCATCGACCAAGTCTATGATTTATTTCCAATTTTGGCCGAGAAGCGGAACCAATATGCAGGCGAATTGTCAGGCGGGCAGCGGCAGCAAGTGGCCGTTGGACGGGCGTTGATGACGCAACCGCAGTTGCTGATGCTGGATGAGCCAACGGCGGGGGTCAGCCCAATTGTCATGGACGAGCTCTTTGACCGTATTATTGAGGTGGCGCGCACCGGGATCAGCATTCTCATGGTCGAGCAAAATGCCCGGCAAGCGTTGGAGATCGCCGACGTGGGTTACGTGCTTGTCCAAGGCCGCAACCGTTTCACCGACACGGGTGCCGCGCTTTTGGCAGATCCGGACGTTCGCCGGTCGTTTCTTGGGGGGTAGTTGCACATGAAAACCTCTCCGCAAGCGATTGTACTCCCTAACATAGGCTTTTTCCGATGGATGCGCTGAACGCACTTGTGGCGCTAACTAACTTTGTGATCGTCCCGGCCACGGCCTACGGGGCGCAACTGGCGCTCGGCGCATTGGGCGTCACGCTCACCTTCGCGATTTTACGTTTCACCAACCTCGCCCACGGCGATACCATGGCGTTTGGCACCATGGTGACGATCCTAGTCACTTGGGGTCTCCAAGCCATGGGCATTGGGTTCGGACCACTTCCCACTGCCCTACTCGCACTCCCGGTTGGCATCTTAGTCACCGCATGGTTGCTACTTGCAACCGATAGGACGATCTACCGATTTTACCGCGGCCAGCGGGCCAATTCCACGGTGCTGCTCATTGTGTCGATGGGCGTGATGTTTGTGATGAACGGTCTTGTGCGTTTCATCATCGGCGTTGGCGACCAACGTTTTTCAGACGGTGAACGGTTCATCATATCCGCACGAACATTTCGCGAGATGACAGGTTTGCGCGAAGGCCTCGCCATTAAAACCACCCAAGGTCTGACCGTCATCACAGCCGTGATCGTTGTGATTGCTCTGTTTTGGTTCCTCAACCGAACCCGCACAGGCAAATCCATGCGCGCCTATTCGGACAATCGCGACTTGGCGCTTCTTTCGGGCATAAACCCTGACCGTGTGGTTGCCATCACATGGATTTTGGTCGCCGCCCTGGCAACCATCGCCGGGACGCTCTACGGGTTAGATAAGTCTTTCAAACCCTTCACCTATTTCCAATTACTATTGCCGGTTTTTGCGGCGGCCATTGTGGGCGGATTGGGAAGCCCAGTGGGCGCCATTGCCGGCGGATTTCTCATCGCCTTTTCCGAAGTCAGCATCACCTACGCATGGCGAAAAGTGGTGTCATACCTAGTGGCGGACGGCTGGGAACCGAGCGGTTTGGTGCAACTCCTTGGCACTGAATACAAATATGCTGTGAGCTTCATGATCCTTGTGCTGGTGCTGCTGATCAAACCCACAGGTCTTTTCCGAGGGACACCAACATGAGCGCCCGCACCTTTCTCCTCTTTGGCCTCGTGGCGGGATTGCTGATTGCAACCGGTATTTTGCAGAGCTGGAACACGGCACTGACGATCCTCAATATGGGCCTGATTTCTGCAATTATGGCCCTTGGCCTGAATATGCAGTGGGGGTTTGCAGGGCTCTTTAACGTGGGCGTCATGGGGTTTGTGGCACTTGGTGGCCTGGCCGCAGTTCTTGTGTCCATGCCCGCGGTTCCCGAAGCCTGGGCCGCCGGCGGACCCCAGTTGTTTTTTGCAATTGCCATAGCTTTGGCGACATTCGCCGCGCTGGTGTTCGTCCGGCGCAAGATGGCCCCCGGAAAACTGCGCAACTTGGCCGTCGTGGCGGTGGCGCTTTTGGGTTTCGTCGTTTACCGGCAGGTTTTTGATCCTGCCCGTGCTGCCGTTGAGTCAGTCAACCCAGCATCGACGGGATACTTGGGCGGACTGGGCCTACCCATAATTTGGGCATGGCCGATTGGTGGTGTGCTGGCTGCAGGGGCCGCGTGGCTAATCGGCAAGACAGCCCTGGGCTTGCGATCAGACTATCTTGCCATTGCCACTTTGGGCATCTCTGAAATCATTATCGCAATTCTAAAGAACGAAGACTGGTTGGCCCGAGGGGTCAAAAACGTCGTCGGGTTGCCTCGTCCAGTTCCGTTGGAGGTTGATTTACAACAAGATACTAGCTTCATTCAACAATCCGCAGAGCTTGGACTGGACCCAGTCACAGCGTCCACACTCTATGTGAAACTGCTCTACTCGGGACTGTTTGCGACAGTGCTGATTATCCTCCTGATCTTGACACAATTGGCTTTGAAGTCGCCTTGGGGCCGCATGATGCGGGCCATTCGCGACAACGAGGTGGCTGCGAGCGCCATGGGCAAAGACGTCACTGCGCGCCATCTCCAAATCTTCATCCTTGGGTCTGCGGTTTGTGGGATCGCTGGCGCGATGATGACCACGTTGGACAGCCAGTTGACGCCTTCGTCGTACCAACCGCTACGGTTCACATTCCTCATTTGGGTAATGGTGATTATCGGCGGGTCTGGGAACACACTTGGTTCCGTGCTTGGCGGCATGCTGGTTTGGTTTTTGTGGGTCCAGGTGGAGCCACTGGGGCAACTCCTGCTGACGGCGGTGACATTTCCACTTCCTGACGGTGGCCTAAAGGACCACTTGCTGGACAGCGCTGCGCAGATGCGGCTCCTGACCATGGGGATCATTCTCTTATTGGTGCTGAGATTCAGTCCGTGGGGACTTCTGCCGGAACGTTGAGGTGGTTGCAGATTGCAACCGCCGATCAATCGGCGGGACGACGTGCGACCATGTCGATTTCCACAAGCGCCCCATAGGCCAATCCGGTTACGCCAATACAGGTGCGTGCAGGTCTGCGGTTTTCGGGGAAAAAGTCGGCGTAGGTGTCGTTAAATCCGTCGTAATCGCGGTAAAACTCGGTCAAGTACGCGCGCACGGAGACCACATCGGCAAGGGTCAGGCCTAGGGAGCCCAGCACCGTCCTCAGGTTGGCCATGCAGTTGCGGGTCTGATCTGCGATCCCATCGGGCAAAACCCCTGCGGCTTGCGGGGTATCAGGCATCATGCCAGTTAGGAAAACAAATCCGTCACTTTCCACAGCATGTGAAAACGGAGCAACCGGAGTGGGCGCATCAGGAACCATGTGAAACTTGATGGGAGACGTGTCCGCCATGGGGCATCCTTTGTTTGTTGGTCTGTGAGCTACAAAAGGCTTGGTAGTTGCAAATTGCAATCACCACTGCATACGCTGCTTCTGTGATCCGTTGAGAACTGGTCGATCGACGCTGATCGCCCCCCCAAGCCTGTTCTTTGATCACTCTGGACCGGGC
>JBCDFD010000159.1:0-7933 GCA_039178645.1 Pseudomonadota bacterium
CCGGGGCTCTGGTCCTGCCCCCAAAGCGCGGCGCGCACTGCACCGCGGGCAAAGATAGCGCGGTCGGTTGCCAGATGGCGCAGCACAACCCGTTCCCCCTGGGCGGCAAAAATCACGTCGTGCTCGCCCACCACATCGCCGCCGCGAATGGCAGAAAACCCAATTGAACCCTCGGGCCGAGCATCCCGGCGGGCCAAACGGTCCATGTCCTGAAGTTCTTCCAACGTTTTACCGCGACCGGCGGCGGCAGCTTCGCCAAGCATCAAAGCTGTGCCCGAGGGCGCATCCACCTTGTGCTTGTGATGGGCCTCAACCACGTCGATGTCCCAGTCTTCGCCCAATGCTGCAGCCACACGACGGGTGAGGCCCACGAGCAAATTCACCCCGAGGCTCATGTTCCCCGCCCGGACCACAACGGCATGGCGCGCCGCGGCGGCGATTTTGTCCAGATCCCCGGGCGCAAACCCTGTGGTTCCAATCACATGTACGGCCCGCGCCTGTGCGGCCAGTTCAGCAAAGGCGACCGTCGCGGCAGGAGCGGTGAAATCAATCACCGCTTGCGCCTTGGCGAAGGCAGGCAGCGGATCATCGGTCACTTCAACGCCTACTGGTGCACCGCCCATGGCCACGCCCACGTCTTGGCCCACCCATTCATGGCCGTCCCGTTCGATGGCACCCACCAGTCGCGCCCCTGCGGTTTCCAGAACCGTGCGGATCAGCATTTGGCCCATGCGCCCAGAGGCCCCTGTGATCACAATTCCGGGCAAGTCGGCCATGTTTTGGGTCCCTTTCCGTTGGGTCTTGCACGCAACGTCTTTGGCAAAGCCCAGTTGCGGGGTTCAGAGCAATCCCTTACACGCCCGCCATGGGAAAACACAAACATCACGATGGGGGCCTTGGTCCGTCACAGCGCCAGTTGCGGGTGGGCGAATTGATCCGCCGCACGCTGTCTGACGTTCTGAACCGAGGGGACATCCATGACCCGGAACTGAACGCCATGTCGATCACGGTTGGGGAGGTTCAGACCTCGCCCGACCTGCGCGTGGCCACGGCGTTTGTTCTGCCTTTGGGTGGCCAGGGTGCCGATTTGGCTCTGGAAGCGCTGCGTCGCAACCGCCATGAGTTGCGCCGCGCGGTGTCCAAGGCCGTCACTTTGAAGTTTTCCCCCGAACTGCGGTTTCGCATCGACGAAACATTCGACCGGATGGACGAAACCCGCAGGCTGTTCGACCAAGAAGAAGTGCGCCGCGATCTCGACCGTGATCGAGACGCCGACCCGGATTGAGACCCAGATAAACATGGCAAGAAAACGCAAAGGGCGCGACGTCCACGGCTGGCTGGTGGTGGACAAACCGGCAGGGCTGACCTCGACCGCAGTGGTGAACAAGGTCCGATGGGCTTTTGATGCGAGAAAGGCGGGCCATGCAGGCACGCTTGATCCGTCGGCCACCGGCGTGTTGGCCGTGGCCTTGGGCGAGGCCACCAAAACCGTGCCGTTCGTGACAGATGCGCTGAAGGCCTACCGGTTCACGGTGCGTTTGGGGCAAGCCACCAATACCGACGATGCCGATGGTGAGATCGTGGCCGAGAGCGAAACGCGTCCCACTGATGCCGAAATTGAGGCAGCCTTGCCAGACTTTACCGGTGACATCATGCAAGTGCCGCCCAAGTTCTCGGCAGTGAAAATTGACGGCAAACGGGCCTATGCATTGGCCCGCGACGGAGACGACCCGGAGATCGCCGCACGCCCCTTATTTGTGGACAGCCTCGATATGGTCGAGCGCCCAGACCCCGACCACGTTGTCCTGGACATGGTCTGCGGGAAAGGCGGCTATGTCCGATCCATCGCGCGCGACCTGGGCGCGCGTCTGGGATGCCACGGGCACGTGCTGTCGCTGCGCCGCATCTGGTCCGGCCCGTTCGATGCCGCCGAAGATGGCGTCAGCCTAGACACGGTGGAAGGCGAGGCCAAAGACCCTGCGCTGGACCGCCTCCTTTTGCCGCTGGAGGCTGGCCTCCTGGACCTGCCACAAGTTCGCCTCTCCGCCCCGGGCGCCGCGCGGTTGCGCAATGGCAATCCGGGCGAGGTGATCTCCTCCGAGGCCGATTTTGGCGAAGACGCCTGGGCGAGCTACCAAGGTCAGCCCGTGGCCGTTGGGGTCTACAAAGCGGGCATGCTGCACCCATCGCGCGTGTTCAATCTGACCACGCCGTGATCACGCGCACCCACCAAAAGGACGACGCCGCATCCACCGCAGTCTATTCCGACTGCGAACGCTACCGCTACGCGCTCACGCGGGTATGGGACGCCAGGGGCAGCCGAGTGACTTTTGTGATGCTCAACCCATCCACCGCCACCGAAGTACAAAACGACCCGACCGTAGAACGTTGCGAGCGGCGCGCGCGCACCCTGGGCTTTGGAGCGTTCCAAGTGACCAACATCTTCGCATGGCGCAGCACGGACCCAAAGGGGCTCTATCGGACGGAGGATCCCACAGGTCCCGAAAATGACGACGCCATAACCGAAGCGGCGGCCTGGGCGGACAAAGTGATTTGTGCCTGGGGCACGCACGGGGCGCTCCATGGGCGTGGCCCGCACGTCGCACGCCTGATCCGAGCGACCGGCGTCACACCCTTGCACTTGGGCCTCACCAAAGCTGGCCATCCAAAACATCCGCTATACCTGCCCTATACTCAACAACCGGAAATTTGGATGACAGGGACCTAACAGGATAAACGCTGCACGGTGAAGGCCCCGTCACTTGGTGAGGTCTCGAAACGATACCTGCCCCCAAGGGCCACAAACAGAAGTTCAAAATCAAACTCACTGTTGATGCAAAACACCATCATGTCGTGCCGCGCCCACAGGGCGGGGCTCCTTTGGATCACCGCCGGTCACAAACCCTTGCGTTCGCCACCAAGACACAGTATCGCCCGCGCATTCTAGGGCCTAGCTGGACGACATCCCGGCTTGCGCCGTCCTCAAACCCAAGGAGGTCCCGATGTCGATCACACCTGAGGAAAAAACACGCCTCATGAAGGAATACGCCACCAAAGAGGGCGACACCGGTTCACCGGAAGTCCAAGTGGCCATTCTCAGTTCCCGCATTTCCACGCTGACCGAGCACTTCAAGACGCACGCCAAGGACAACCATTCCCGCCGCGGCCTCCTGAAACTCGTGGCTCAACGCCGCAAACTGCTCGACTATCTCAAGGGCAAAGACGAGGCTCGCTACAAAGACCTCATCGGGCGTCTTGGCCTGCGCCGTTGAACGCAAAGCTTATTACAACCAAAACAAACGCCTCGGCTCAGCCGGGGCGTTTGTTTTTGAACCATCACCGAGCCTTTATCAGGTTCCTTGGCTGGCAGTCTTGTCGGCTTCGAACTCGATCGCGGCCTGCTTGTCTCCTGCGATTGCGCGCTCAAAGGCTGCAAGGCGTTTATAGATCGACATCAATTCGACAATCGTCGTCCACGACATCACCAAGAATTGGAACGAGTTCTCAACCCGCCCGAAGGCCCGGAGGATCTGCTGCATCACCCCCAGCGTGACACCAGCATTAATGATTGTGGGGCCCAGTGCGATGTACGGCAGTATGACCCCAGCCTGCAGGTACGAAAACCGCACCACATTGAAATACAGGTAATTCAGGTAGAGCCTGAAATAGTTCATTCGGACGTTGCCGAACAATTCGGTCAGTGTGATGGGCTGCGCACGGTCAGCGCTGTCTTCGCCCAGCACCAGTTCCTTGCGGAACGCCGCTTCAACCCGTTGGTTGCGAAACTCCAAACCTGGTAACCGCCAACCCGCCAGGCCTAGCAACGCGGTGCCCACGATGGACCATAGGATCGCCACAAAGACCAAGGCCTGGGGCACCTCCCCCACAACGGGAAGCTCGGTCACATAGGAAGACAGCCCCCACAGGATGGGAAGGAACGCAAGAAGCGTCATGATCGAATCGATGAACCGCGACCCGAGGCCCTCCATGATCCGGGCAAAGGCCATGGTGTCTTCCTGGATACGCTGGGACGCCCCTTCGATATGGCGGATCTGGGGCCACAGTGACACGTAATGATCATTCATCGCCGTGCGCCACCGGAACACGTAGTGGGACGTGAAAAAGGCAATCACCACCGCAGTGATAATCGAAATCATCGCGATCTTCAGGAAGGTGGCGAGCTGTGCATAGTAATCGCTGGCACTGACCGCGCCGGGCTCTGCCAAGGCATTCTGGACCATGTCATAGAACGTTCCGAACCACTCGTTGATCATCACGTCCAACTGCACTTGGAACCAGGTGACAAACACAATCAACGCGGACCCGGCCACGGACCATTTCGCCCACTTATGCGTGCTCTGGCTCATCCAGTATGCCACAAAAATACCGTAGCTGAGCGCGGTGTATTCGTAGAGCCAAACGCGGTTCGGGTCCCAGTCAAAGAGACCGGAGATGCCAAGCAGGTCCTCCCAATCGCTGAACTCAATTTGCCACAGCGCGATACAAACCATGGCCCAAATCACCGCAGTGATCAGAAAGCGCTTCGGACTGGGGAAAAAGGAATGGAACATGGGTAACTTCTCTGGCTCGGCAAGGTGGTGCACCTAAACGGCAATTGGCAGGGTTCGTCCCTGAGCTTGGTGCACTCTACGGGTAAGTGCCGTCAAAACCACCCCCACAAAGTCGCGGTTTTGGGGTCTGAGGATAAACTTCAAGTGCGATATGTGTCGGTAGTGGGGTTGGACGCACAAGTTGGACAGGCAGAATAGCCACCAATACGCTCGACAGATCGTGCCCAATAGCTCTGGCACGCGAAGGCCAACCTAGCCTCAGGTCCGACGGTCGAGCATCCAAATTGGACCAGTCGAAATTTACCCCGGCGAGAAAGCCGCTCTTTATAGCGCTTCCACTTTTCATTGAATCATCCGTTATCGCTTTTCGCGTTCGAGCCTAGCGAGAGGCAGCGAATAAGTGATCAAATGTAAAGTGGAAGCGCTTTAGAAGTCTTATGGGACACTCAAACCTGGAACGTGTGAGTTCCACAATTTGCGACTGCATAAAGTCCAACGATCTTAGTCAAACTAGCTCCGCCGGCGATGGACCCGAGAAACAAATCAAGTTGCCATCGGGGTCCTCCACAATGAAGGTTTGCGCGCCCCAGGGCTCGGTTCTTAGGGGTTGATGAAACTCAACGCCCTTTGCCTGGAGTTCCAAAAACAGCGGCTTTGGATGATCCACGGTCAATGTCGCTGAGAGGGCGTCGGGTTCCCTTGCGCGAAATCCTTCGGCAAAAACCGGTGCAGCCACGCGCCTCAAGTTCAACCGGGCCCCGCCACGGCCAACCTGCGCATAGAATGGCGGTTCGCCGTAAGAGAACACGAGCGTGAAGCCCAGTTTCCCAACATAGAACTCCGTTGCGACCAGAACGTTCGAAACGAACAATTGTGGTTCCGCGCTGATAATCGTTGATGTCACCTCGTCTGATTGCTTTGTCATCGGCACAGTATTGATACCTTTTTGAATGCCGACCAGTCGGTGAGCCCGTTCTCTTTGGCCAAAGTCTATTGCGCATCACCGAGCTTGAAATCGACGGCTTAGACTCTCGCGCCAAGTAGACTTCGGAATTGAGGTAGATGTTAACTACCTTTAGCGGCGACAAGAAAGCATCCCTTGCGATGCCATCGAACGAATTGCTTGGCCGGCTTCTTGAGATGGTCGAGAGTTAGCATTGTGGCGCGTTTCTGCGGAGTTACCATCCCTTGTTGCGAAAGGCCGAGGCAGGTCGAGAAACGCTGATTGCACCTACCGCGAAGCGCACACTCTGATCTCGTACACCAACCCCGAAACACCCGACCGCCAACACGTTAACTCAATACCGCTTTTCCTTTTCACTCAACTGCGTTAGGGGGCGAAAATCTGCGACGCTTCGGTCCGAGCGATGCTTGAGGAATGACAGGGCCAGCGGCAATGGGGCCGCGACTTACAAAGGAACCGCGGGAGGGCCCGCTGGTTTCAGACAGGATACATGATGTTCAACGAAGTGAAGAAATCCATCCAGTGGGGCGACGAGACGCTGACACTGGAACCCGGCAAGGTTGCCCGTCAGGCGGACGGCACCGTCATCGCCACGCTGGGCGAAACCAGCGTCATGGCCAACGTGACCTTCGACAAAGCGGCGCGGGAAGGCCAAGACTTCTTCCCGCTCACCGTTCACTACCAAGAGAAATACTACGCTGCCGGTAAAATCCCTGGCGGCTTCTTCAAACGTGAAGCCCGTCCATCGGAAAAAGAAACGCTGACCGCGCGCTTGATCGACCGGCCCATGCGTCCGCTGTTCGTGTCGGGTTTCAAACACGAAGTTCTGGTGATGTGCACCGTGCTCAGCCATGACTTGGTCAACGACCCTGATATGGTCGCGATGATCGCGGCGTCCGCGGCGCTGACCATTTCCGGTGTGCCGTTCATGGGCCCGGTGGGCGCGGCGCGCGTCGGGTTCGTCAATGGCGAATACGTGCTGAACCCAGCTGTGGACGACATGGACGAACTGCGCACCAAGCCAGATCAACGTCTGGACCTTGTGGTGGCTGGTACCAAGAACGCCGTGATGATGGTCGAGTCCGAAGCCTACGAACTGTCCGAAGCCGAAATGCTCGGCGCGGTGAAGTTTGGCCACGACGCCATGCAGCCAGTGATCGACCTGATCATATCGCTGGCGGAAGAGGCCGCCAAAGAACCTTTCGACTTCCAACCGCCAGACTACTCGGACCTCTATGCTGCCGTGAAAGCCGCTGGGGAAACGCAAATGCGCGCGGCCTTTGCGCTGACCGACAAACAGGAACGCACCAGCGCGATTTCGCAGGCCCGCGCGGACATCACCGCGGCGCTGACTGAAGACCAGCAAGCGGATGCGAACCTAGGGTCGGCATTCAAGAAGCTCGAGTCCTCCATCCTGCGCGGTGACATCATCGCTGGTGGCGCGCGGATCGACGGCCGTGCGCGAGACACTGTTCGTCCGATCGTGTCTGAGGTTGGCATCCTGCCACGCACCCATGGGTCCGCTTTGTTCACCCGCGGTGAAACTCAGGGCTTGGTCGTGACCACGCTCGGCACCGGTGATGACGAGCAGATCGTGGATGCGCTGCACAACAATTTCCGGTCAAACTTCCTGTTGCACTACAACTTCCCACCCTACTCCGTGGGTGAAGTTGGACGTGTTGGCTCGCCCGGTCGCCGTGAGATTGGCCACGGCAAGCTGGCTTGGCGCGCGCTGCAAGCGGTCCTGCCCGCGGCCACAGATTTCCCTTACACGATCCGTGTGGTGTCGGAAATCACTGAGTCTAACGGGTCGTCCTCCATGGCCTCGGTCTGCGGTGGGTCGCTGTCCATGATGGACGCAGGCGTTCCGTTGAAAGCGCCTGTGGCTGGCGTGGCCATGGGTCTGATCCTGGAAGAAGACGGCCAGTTCGCAGTTCTCACCGACATTCTGGGCGACGAAGACCACCTGGGTGACATGGACTTCAAAGTGGCGGGCACCGAAAACGGCATCACCTCGCTGCAGATGGACATCAAGGTCGCGGGCATCACGCCTGAGATCATGGAACAGGCGCTGGCCCAAGCCAAAGACGGTCGGATGCATATCCTGGCCGAGATGGGCAAAGCGCTGAGCGAAGGCCGGTCGGAGTTCTCCGCCCACGCCCCACGCATTGAGACCATGCAGGTCCCAACCGACAAGATCCGCGAAGTGATCGGCTCGGGCGGCAAGGTCATCCGTGAAATCGTGGAAGTGTCGGGTGCCAAGGTCGACATCAACGACGATGGCATCATCAAGATTGCATCGCCCAACGGCGACTCGATCCAGAAAGCCTATGACATGATCCACGCCATTGTGGCCGAGCCTGAAGAGGGCGCGATCTACACCGGTACCGTGGTGAAA
>JBCDFD010000160.1:0-7929 GCA_039178645.1 Pseudomonadota bacterium
GCCGTGGGACTTCGGAAAAAATGGTTCCAACCGGGCCATCTGTTCGTCGGACAGCCAAAAGAGATCGCTCATGTCACCGCTCCTGTTTTGAGAACAGTGAGTCAGACCAACGCCACGAAATCAATGGGTCCTGAGCCTAGCTAAAAGATGGGTAATTCGAGTTTAAAAATAGGAGATGACATTTCTCACTTTGGTCCTAAATTCGTTGAAATGCACCACAAGTCCTGAAACTTCAAGTCGTTGGGTTGAAGTCGCAACAGGTGCGCACCATCAAGGTAGTACACTGAAACTTGAAACAGTAGATTTGAGAAACCCGTTTAATGCTGCGCAGCAACGGCTACACAGGCATAATTAGCCGATACTGTTTCTGCACTTGCAACAGGCTTCAAATCGATTGACGGCAAAGGGCTAACGGCAGACCTTGTTTGCGCCCGGCCGAACGGCGGCTGAGTCTGCAGCTGTGGCGAGGTCGAAGCACATCTGAAATAAAAGATGTGCGGCAAGATCATCCGAACATTGCCTGGATCGGCATACTCTCCCCGGTTTGTGATAAGGGCACCACTGTGATTTCTTAAGCTTAGAGCAAAAGATCAGGGCATTTTCTACCTCACTTCACCGCCAATTGTGCCGATGACCCAATCCCTGAGGGAGCGTCGTCGAACTCGAAGCTGTCCAGTCGTTTGGCCCGTTGACCCGCTTTGTCCGCGCTGATTTTGATGTCGCTGATGTCTTTTTGAGCCTGGGCAAAATGGCGGTCCAGGTTGCCCACGCGGTCGCCCAAACGGTCCACGTCCTTGGCGAGCAGGGCCAGTTCCTTGCGAATTTTGCCCGCCTGTTCGCGCATCCGCACATCCTTCAGAATCGCGCGCATGGTGTTTAGTGTGGCCATGCAGGTGGTCGGCGACACGGTCCAAACGCGCATGGCGAAGCCCTCGCGCACCAAGTCCGGGAAATTGGCGTGCAATTCGGCATAGACCGCCTCGGACGGCAGGAACATCAACGCCCCATCAGCGGTTTCCCCATCCACAACATACTTTTCTGCGATGGCCTTGAGGTGCCCTCGGACGGCAGTTTTGAACGCCCGCGCGGCCTCAGCAAGTTGCCGTTCGGCGGACGCGTTGCGCAGCGCTTCGTAAGCCTCCAAAGGGAACTTGCTGTCGATCACGATCGGACCAGGCGGATTGGGCAAGTGGATCAAACAGTCCGCACGCTTGCCGTTAGAAAGCGTTGCTTGCAGCGTGTAGCTGTCGCGGGGAAGCGCCTTGCCCACGATGTCATTCAATTGGATTTCCCCAAACGCGCCACGGG
The DNA here is from genome assembly GCA_039178645.1 of Pseudomonadota bacterium. Taxonomy (GTDB): domain Bacteria; phylum Pseudomonadota; class Alphaproteobacteria; order Rhodobacterales; family Rhodobacteraceae; genus Mangrovicoccus. The sequence goes on from JBCDFD010000160.1 coordinate 1,309, forward strand.
TCTGTTTGTTAGACAGGATGTCTTGCAGGGACAGCACATCGCCCGAGAGCTTCTCAATATTGGCTTGGGCTTTGTCGATGGCCTCCAGCCGCTGTTGCAATTCGCCCAGCGACCGGGCCGTGCGGGTGGCCTGACCATGCAGGCTGTCGCCCATGGCTTTGGTCACTTCTTCCAACCGCCGCTCCATGGTGGCGATCATCTGGGCTTGGGCCATGGCTTGGGCATCTGACACATGGGTGAGCCCCCCGGCGAGCCGTTCCTGTCCGTCCGACAGCTTTTCCACGCGCTGTGCCAGTTGACCGATATGCCCTTGCACCGGCGTCAAGGCTTGCAGCGCGCGGGACGATGTGCGCAGTGATCCGACCAATAGAGCAATGACCAAAACGCCAAACACCACCGCGGCAAGGGCGGTCTGGGCAAAGGGATCGCTCAGGTCGACCGCGTATCCGCCAACCTCAATCATGTGCGCCCGAACAGCCGTTCGATGTCAGTGAGTTTCAGTTCTACATACGTGGGACGCCCGTGGTTGCATTGACCCGACAGCGGGGTCGCCTCCATCCGGCGCAGGAGCGCATTCATTTCATCGGCTTGCATGGCACGTCCAGACCGCACCGATCCATGGCACGCCATGCGAGAAAGAACCGCGTCGAGCCGGGCTTGCAGCGCGTCCGCCCCACCTCCGTCCAGTGCGTCCCATATATCGCGCAGCAGGGCCGCCGCATCCACATGTCCCAAGATTGCTGGTGTTTCACGGACGGCAACCGTGTCAGGACCGAAGGGTTCAATGCCCAAGCCAAGCGCCAGCAGGTCATCACTGGCTCCAAGCAACATTTCCGCCGCGCCAGACGGCAACGTCACAATGTCAGGAATCAAGAGCGCCTGTGATGCCACCGACCGCGTGGCCGCTTGGGCTTTGAGGTCCTCATACACCAACCGTTCATGGGCCGCGTGCTGGTCGACAATAACCATCCCGTCGTCGGTCTGCGCCACAATGTAATTGCCGTGCAGCTGCGCCCGCGCGGCCCCGAGCGGATGGGCGGCAGCCTCTGGCGCGGGCTCAATGGTCGACGGCTGTTCGAACCGAGCGGTGGGTTCCGCGAAACCTTCGGGCGTGGTGAAGTGAGCTTCCAAAGGCGCTTGGGCCTCAAAGGCGGCTGCGCGGGCATTCTGGCTGGGTCGCTCCATCTGATACACGCGGGCCGGGCCAGATCGGTCTGGTGACATGGCCCCCAGCATCGCGCCCGCGACGGTGGAAGACGCGCGGTGTCCGGCTTCCGCCAAAGCGTGACGCAAGCCGGATACCATCAGTCCACGCACAAGGCCAGGATCACGAAACCGCACCTCGGACTTCGCCGGATGGACATTCACATCCACCAATTGCGCCGGGCAATCCACAAACAGCGCGGCGGCGGGAAAGCGACCCGCAGGGAGCACATCACTGTAGGCCGCGCGCAATGCGCCCAGCAGCAACTTGTCCCGCACCGGGCGACCGTTGACGAACAGATACTGCGCTTGGGCCGATCCGCGTGAATAGGTGGGCAGCGCCGCAAGTCCGCGCAGCCCAATGCCGTCACGCTCCGCCTCAATGGCAATGGCGTTTTCAGTGAACTCTGCGCCCAAAAGTCTGCGCAACCGGCCTGTGAGCGCGTCAAACAGATCGCCGCTTTCTGGGTCGAGGCGCAGGACGGTGCGCCGATCTCCGTCGCGGTCTTCGGTCAGGACAAAACCTACGGAAGGCTCTGCCATGGCCAATCGGCGCACCACATCGGCGATGGCCTGGGCCTCGGCGCGGTCGGTGCGCAGGAATTTGAGCCGCGCCGGAGTGGCGTAAAATAGGTCCCGGAGTTCAATCACGGTCCCTTGGCCCAACGCCGCCGGACGCACTGCCCACACTTCGCCGCCTTCGACAGTGATTTGAGCCGCGTCGGTTGATCCAAACCGGCTCTTGACCAACAATCGCCCAACCGCGCCCAGGGACGGCAGTGCCTCCCCTCGGAACCCAAAGCTATGGATGTTCAACAGGTCAGACCCATCGATCTTTGACGTGGCGTGCCGTGCGAGGGCCAACGGCAAGTCGGCTGATGCGATGCCATGACCGTCATCTGTGACGCGGATGAGGACTTTGCCCCCGGCGGTGTAGTCCACCTCAATCCGTGTGGCTTGCGCATCCAGCGCGTTTTCAACCAACTCTTTGACTGCCGAAGCTGGCCGTTCCACCACCTCACCCGCCGCTATGCGATTGATCGCGGACTCATCCAATTGACGGATGGGGGATGGGCTTATCTTGCGGTCATGAAGCGTCATACCACAAGGGATAGCAGCCCACCCGCGATCTGCCAAGGACGATTAGTCTTCAAACGGTGGCCATGGTCGCTTGTCTTCGGCGGCAACCCAGGCCTGTACCCATCCGGGCAATTCCGGTGAGGGGCCATCGTATCCGTAGGACGACAGAACCCGATCCATAGTGACCAGCCCGGCACCATCGGTGATCGCGCCCCGTACCAGCACATGGCTGGTGCACTGCCCTTTGCGGAACATGGCGTGCTCTATGTACAAGAACCGGTCGTCCCAACCGATGAGACGCACTTTGGTTTCCACCCGTTGGAACGCACGCACCCGTCGGCGGTACCGCACCGAATTGCCCGCCAGCGTCAGACCCCACTTTTCCCGGCGCAACAGTGCGATAAGACCCGTGCGCAGCGCCAAGGTCACACGGCCAATGTCAAAAACGGTCAATGTGCGTCCGTTGTTCAATTCAGCAAAGATATCCATGTCCCAAAGCCGGATCGTGTGGTGGGACACATGGGTGTCGAAAATACCCATGGGTTTGTTGCGATGGAGCCAAAGCTCCAACCCGGTGCGAAAAAATGGAAACATGGTGGGGCCTCGTCACGCTTGGACCCCGTCCCGCCATAAGCTGCCCCACACGTCAACACTGTCCTGGCGTCAGTTCTTGTTCTTTTTACCTCGAAGCCTTAGCTCCTGTGCAGAACGATCAACCTAAGGACCAACCCCATGCTCATGATCATCCAACTCATCGACCTTTTGCTGGGCGTGGCCTTTTTCATCATGCTGGTGCACATCATCATGAGCTGGCTGATCAACTTCCAAGTGCTGAATTTGAACCAGCCGTTGGTCTATTCGATCTGGGACGGTCTGAACCGCCTGCTTGAGCCTGTCTATGGTCCCGTCCGTCGGATGCTGCCCAATACCGGCGCGCTTGATCTGGCGCCGTTGGTAGTTTTCATCGGGATCATCGCGTTGAGGGACATTGTCCTACCCGGTCTGGCCCGTGGGGTGGCGTTTTAACGGCTCAAACCGCCCGGGCGGCATTTGATACAATTTGATACTGGTATGTCCGGTGGCCGGTGAGAGACCGTTCCTGAACAATCGTGTTCAGGAGTTTAGACGTGCCCCACTATGCTGCCCACTTTCGCGACTTTGGCCAAGCCACGCTGATTGGTTGTTTCATCTGCGTCGGGCTCGTGACCCAGTCGGGGGCGAGCACGATACAGACACTCACCGTGGAATTGGAGGCCCCCGAGGACGGGGATGTCACCTTAATCGTGCCTCAGTTCGATCAAGGGCTTGGGGATTTGACCGCGTTGGAACTGTTCATGGCCGGGACGGCGACCAAGTCCAGCAGTGCGTCAGGCATTTCGACATGTTTCGGAACAACAACACCTCCGATCTGCTCCACTCAGTTTGTCACGGCCATTGCGGTCGTATCCCTAGACATCGTTATGCCCTTGCTGAGCCTAAAAGCCAGCAATACAGCGGCGATGGTAGACTCCTGTAGGTCCCCAAACGAACCGGGCGGAACCTGCACCGCAACCGCGGTTGCCAGTGTGTCTGTGGGTCGGGCTTGGAGTTTTGACAGTCAAAGTGTTCTGAACGCTTGGTTGAACCAAGACCCACTTACAGTGCTATTCGATACCGACGATGGTGCCACAGTCTCGGTTGCCGAAGCCACGGTGACCTACACCTACACGCCCGCCCCTGCCGCCGTGCCCGTACCTGCCGGGATCGCAACCATGCTCGGCGGCCTTGCCAGTTTGGTGATGGCCCACCGGTCCAACATCTTAAGCGCCAGAGCAACTGGGGACACCCAAACCTAAGCAACCGGCCGTCACTGAACCCAGGCGTTTGCGCAGGGTGGCGTCTCAGCGAACGGTTTGTGGAAAGCGTCTCGCCGGGTGCGGACGCCACCGGGATCGCCGTGTCGGTGCCATACTTTTTGTCGGCAGATGGTCCACCACAAGGAGCCGTACCAGCAGGAATTTGCCCATAGGGATGAAGCCCGCCGCACAGCTTTGACGCTGCACTGCCATCGGGGCTGACATTGCAGCGGTACAGGACTGTTGAGAGGTCAAACCCATGGAAAAGACTGCCTTGCTCGCGGCCCTCGCGATTTTGGCCATAACCCCGAGCGTTTCAAAAGCCTCTTCGGTGCAGATGTTTTCCGACAGTTTTTCTGGATCGGCGACCAATGTCACGCTGAGCGTGCCTAGGTTTGACGAAGCAATCGGTGAATTGACCGCTGTAACCGCAAGAGTTTCTGGCATCGCCAGAGCAATTGACACGGCAACTTCGGCACGGACGTTTTGCTTCACACCTGGACCTGGCGCGCCTCAGGTGTGCCAGCCCAATTTAGCCAACGCCTTCGCGCAAGTACAGCTGAATGTGACCTTTCCTTTCATTGGCACAACCATCCTAGAATTAAGCTCTGACGACGATCAATGCACATCGCCACTACGCAATCGCGCCACCTGCACGGCGACCGCGGAGGCGGTAGTGAGTTTTACCAATGTAAGCCAGTCGTTGTTGTTTGATCCGATGTTTATCGGTGAGTTTACTGGACCCGGCACGCTGAGTTTTGCATTTCAGTCCAACGCGGCCCAGGCGATTGAGTTTGCATCAGTTGTCGTGGCTTATTCGTATACGCCTGCTGCCATCCCTGTGCCACCTGCGGGCGCATTTTTACTGGGCGGTTTGGCCATCCTAGCTGGGACCCGCAACAAATGGGTCGCCAATTGAGCCGTCCAGGCCAATGAACCGCAGGGAGCTTGCGATGCACGAATACGGACCATCTCAACGACAAAATGCCTGGGTCGCGTCTGCCGCGGCGGTGACGTTTGCGACAGTCTTGAGCGCAGGCGCAAGCTGGTCCAGCACAATCCAAACATTGTCCGATAGCTTCGTGGGAGAGGCCGGTGAGATCGTCTTGTCTGTCGCTCAATTCGACGAAGCCTTAGGTGACCTGACAAGCGTCCAGGTGATTGTTTCCGGCATCGCGGAGGACAGCGCTAGCACCGTTTCCACACCCACCATTTGCCGCGCAGGCCGCCCAGGGTCGCCCCCTGTATGCACGCGATTGGGACGCGCGCGGGCAGAGGCCGACGCGGCATTGAGCATCGTCGGCATCAATGGATTGATCGCCAGAGACAACGACACGGCCCAAGCAGACTGCCTCGCCGCAGCGACGCCAAACGCCACCTGTACGGCCACGGCCACCGCCATTGCCGAGATTGTCGGGGCGGTGGAAACCACCGCCATTGACGCCAGCAATGTGTCGGACTTCGTGGGCGACGGTTTGTTGGCGTTTCGGTTCGTACCGGGATCCGGCGACACACTTAAAGAAGCCTCTGTGACGGTTTCATACACTTACGCTGCCGCGGCGATCCCTCTGCCCGGCACTGCGTTGGTCCTTGGCACTGGCCTGTGCACGCTGGCGCTGACGCGGCACCGGTTGGCACAGTTTTAGCACCGTTTTCGCGCCCAAGCGGGCTGTCTCGCAGTCAGATGTGCTTGTGGCGCTTTGGCGGCTTATGTAAACCCCGGCCAACACCAGCCACCCCGGGGGGACGCCATGCTCAAGCGTAAGTTCGACAAGTCAAAACTGCCGAGCCGCCATGTGACCGAAGGACCATCGCGCGCGCCGCACCGGTCCTATTTCTACGCCATGGGGATTTCTGAGGAAGAGATTCACCAGCCGTTTGTGGGCGTCGCCACCTGCTGGAACGAAGCCGCGCCCTGTAACATCGCCCTCAACCGTCAGGCCCAAGCGGTGAAGCTGGGTGTGAAGGCGGGATCGGGTACCCCGCGTGAGTTCACAACCATCACTGTCACTGACGGCATCGCCATGGGGCATGAAGGCATGCGGTCCTCGCTGGCCTCTCGCGAAGCCATTGCCGACACGGTCGAATTGACCATGCGCGGTCATTGCTATGACGCGATCGTCGGTCTTGCTGGCTGTGACAAATCTCTGCCCGGCATGATGATGGCCATGGTCCGTTTGAATGTGCCGTCGGTGTTCATCTATGGCGGGTCGATCCTGCCAGGTCGGTTGGAAGGCAAAGACGTCACTGTTCAGGACGTGTTCGAGGCTGTGGGTCAGCACCAAGCGGGCAACTACTCCGACGAGCAATTGGCGGTTCTGGAACGGGTGGCCTGTCCATCGGCAGGCGCGTGCGGTGGTCAGTTCACCGCCAACACCATGGCCTGCGTGTCCGCGGCCGTCGGTCTCGCGCTGCCCAATTCCTCCGGTGCCCCTGCGCCCTCCGAAAGCCGCGACCAGTATGGCGTGGCCTCGGGCGAAGCGGTGATGAACCTGCTTGAAAA
>JBCDFD010000161.1:0-7802 GCA_039178645.1 Pseudomonadota bacterium
AAGCCGGTTCATCGGCGTATCCTGTTCGCGATGCGAGAGCTGCGTCTGAGTTCCACGGGAGGGTTCCGAAAGTCCGCTAAAATTTCTGGCGATGTTATGGGGAATTATCATCCCCATGGTAACCAAGCGATTTACGACGCCTTGGCCCGGTTGGCCCAGGATTTTAACATCCGCTATCCGCTGGTGGATGGCCAAGGGAACTTTGGCAATATCGATGGCGACAACCCTGCGGCGGAGCGATACACCGAAGCGCGCCTAACGGCAGCGGCCGAAGCCCTGATGGAGGGCTTGGCCGAAGACGCGGTTGATTTTCGGGACAATTACGAAGGTTCGCTGCAAGAGCCGGTGGTGATGCCCGCGGCATTCCCGAACCTATTGGCAAACGGCTCATCCGGCATTGCGGTGGGCATGGCCACCAACATCGCGCCCCACAATATCGATGAATTGATCGGCGCCTGTTTGCATCTGATCAAGGCGCCTGGCGCGCGGGATGAGACTCTGCTGGAACACATCCCGGGCCCGGATTTCCCAACCGGCGGCGTGATTGTCGAACCGCGGGACAGCATCCTGCAAACCTACCAAACTGGGCGTGGCGCATTCCGCCTGCGCGCGCGTCACACGGTTGAGGATCTGGGGCGTGGGCAATGGCAAGTCGTGGTCACAGAAATCCCCTATCAGGTGCAAAAGTCCAAGCTGATCGAGAAAATCGCCGATCTGATCCAGACGAAAAAGATACCGATCTTGGCCGATGTCCGTGACGAGAGCGCAGAGGACATTCGCATCGTGCTGGAGCCGCGATCCAAGAACGTGGAACCGGACATGCTCATGGGCACTTTGTTCCGCCTGAGCGACCTGGAAACGCGATTTTCGTTGAACATGAATGTCTTGATTGACGGTCGGACGCCCAAAGTCTGTTCCCTGCGTGAAATGCTGCGGGCGTTTTTGGACCATCGGCAGGACGTATTGATCCGCCGATCCAAGCACCGCCTTGGCAAAATCGACCATCGGTTGGAGGTCCTGGAAGGATACATCATCGCCTTCCTCAACCTCGACCGTGTGATCGACATCATCCGCTATGACGACGACCCCAAGGCGGCGCTCATCGCTGAAGACTGGTCCGCCAAAATCCCACGGGCCACCGACGAAGACAGTTACCTGTCGCCTTTGCCCGCACCTGAGGGCCAGGGTGATCTGACCGAGGTCCAGGCCGAGGCGATCCTCAACATGCGGCTGCGGGCCTTGCGGAGGCTGGAAGAAATGGAACTGCTGCGTGAACGCGATGCGTTGATGGAAGAGCGGGCGGGGCTTCAAGACCTGCTCGACGACGACACGCTGCAATGGAACAAAATCGCTGAAGAACTGCGCGAGGTGCGCAAAAACTTTGGGAAAAACAGCCCGGGCGGCGCGCGTCGTACAACCTTCGCCGAAGCTGTGGATGTGGCCGAGGTCACGCTTGAGGACATGATCGAACGGGAACCGATCACGGTGATCTGTTCTAAAATGGGCTGGATCCGGGCCATGAAAGGTCACACTGATCTAAGCCAGCCGGTGAAATACAAAGACGGCGACGAAGGTCTGTTTGCTTTCCATGCTGAAACCACGGACAAGCTGCTGCTCCTCGACAGTGCCGGGCGCGCCTACACGTTGCAGGCGTCAAACCTGCCCGGTGGTCGGGGCATGGGCGAACCGCTGCGGCTGATGGTCGATCTGCCCAACGAAGTGGAGATGGTGACGCTGTTTACCCACGTGCCGGGTCGAAAGCGATTGCTGGCGTCCTCCGCTGGGGACGGATTCATCGCTTTGGAAGACGACCTGATCGCGTCCACCAAGGCGGGCAAACAAGTGCTCAATGTCAAATCGCCAACCCGTGCCCTGGTCTGCAAAGTGGCTGACGGCGACCATGTGGCCGTTGTGGGCGAAAACCGCAAAATGCTTGTATTTCCGCTGGATGAACTGCCGGAAATGGGACGCGGCAAGGGCGTACGGTTGCAGAAATACAAGGACGGCGGGTTGTCAGACGCGATCACGTTCACGCTCGCAGATGGACTGTCCTGGCCCTACGGCGACGACAAAACCCGCACCGTAAAATCTGAAGAATTGACCGAATGGCTAGGCAAACGCGCGAGCGCCGGTCGTATGGCACCGCGTGGGTTCCCCAGGGATAATCGGTTTGGTTGAGGATTAGGGAGTCAAAGCCGAGTGCGAGGTTAGGCTATGCGCTGCCTGTGGCGAACGCCTCCTAAAACGCCCAACCCTACAAACAACAAACTCGCACCAGCGGGGAGAGGCACCGGAGCCACATCGCCCACCTTCGTCAGTGATGTGAATTCGTACCTGACACGTTCGACGTCAATAAAGTCAGCTACGAATTCACCAATACCTCCCGCGCCAACGGTTTGAGTCACGAAAGAAAACTCTGCGATTTCAAAATCCGAAAGTTCCAAGGTCTCGGGAAAAATCAACGAGTCAAACGCTGTCCCGTCAAAATCGAAAAAGGCGAATTCTTGAACAACTGTCGGCAGGGCAAAAAATCCCTTGCTCCAACTGTCGACGGTTTGCGTCGGGAGGGCACCGATACCGTCGTTTTCAAATCTGGTGAAAGTTCCTCCTCCATAGAACTGATACTGGGACGCATCAAATTCGTTCGGTGCGAGGATCAACTGTTAACCGCTAGAGACGTTAGGCTCAAAAGACACCAGAGTGGCCGCGTCGAAGATAACCTCGAACGTTCCAGTTAGAGTTTCCAACGATGCAAGTGGCGCCCATTCCGGTGTCGTGCCGTTCAAGTTTAACAGGGTCCGGGTGGCCTCAAAGGCGTACGTTGCGATACTCACTGGCGCAGCGTGAGCCCCCGATGCTGAAAATGCCAAGATCGCAGCAGACAATAGTTTCTTCACACCCGTAACCCTCACAAACGCCCACGTAGACCGTTTCATAAACTCAATTTAATTGATATGTGTCAACTTTCTTGGAGGCAGCGCTTTTTGGGGGACGAGCCCGAGGGTTCTTTGACCAACTCCATTTGAAAATGGCCCAAATTATCGTTCAAATTCATTGTGTTTAATCCCACGTTGCGGCTGGCGCTTTGACTTCCCGTTAGTCGCGGTGATTTAGGTATTTAAGTTATTCCAGGCATCTCTGCCCTGTTCGTATGAGTGAGGCCCCCAATGACACACACTCCCTTGATCGACCCGCAAGCTCAAAAAACCGGCGCGGCTGCAATGTCGCTGACCAGTCGGCGGAGACGTTCCAGCATGCTTGGGTTTGCCGTGATGGCATTTGCCACGGCGCTTTTGATGATTGCGATCGCCTGACACGGCTCGGGCGACCGCGTTTTCAGTCTGCGCTATTTGCTCTGCATCTTGTCGACCATTTTCAGTACCATCCGGCGCGGTAGCAGGGGGATGAGCCAGTTCACGGCGACGCTCAGTTGCGGTTCGTTCACCACCACCAACTGCCCTTTCATCATCGCATCATAGCCGACCTTGGCGGTGAACTCCGCCGTCCTGCCCTTTTGCGAAACCAAATCCGTGCCATCGAGTTTGGCCACATGGGCAAATTCGGTGTGTACATATCCCGGTGCCAAGACCGTACAGGTGACGCCCTTGGGCCGAAGCTCCTGGTCCAACGCCTGGCTGAAGGAATTCACAAACGCTTTGGTGGCGAAGTAAATCGCCTGTTGCGGTCCGGGCATGAAGCCGGCGGTGGACCCCACATTCAGGATCCGCCCTGCGTCCCTGGCGGCCATGTCCGCGCCGAAAAGGTGGCTCAGGGCCACCAGAGCTTTCACGTTCAGATCAATCATCGCCTGTTCATCGGCCAAGTTGCGGTCGACGAAGGTCCCATGCCCCCCAAGCCCGGCGTTGTTGATCAAAATATCGACCGACAGTCCTGCGGCCTTGATGGCATCAAACAGTTTCTGCGGCGCATCGGGCGCGGCCAGATCGCTCTGGAACACGTGGGCGGTCACGCGGTATTGGCTTTCGATCTCGGTCTTGAGCGTTTCAAGTGCCTCGACGCGGCGCGCGGCGACTATGACGTCGCCCCCAACAGAGGCGTGGTGGAGCGCAAAGGCGCGTCCGATGCCAGACGATGCGCCGGTGATCAATGCGGTGGACGCCATGGGGGTCTCCTTCGATATGGCCTTTGGCTAGACGAGGGGAGTCCTTGACATGGGATCAACTCCACATCGCCGTGACGTTGCGGTGGGGCTTCATCAGAACCAGAGCCACAGTTTTGGAGTCGCATCTGGGGCGGCTCACCATTAGTGTACAGAAGATTAACGAGGATATTGCGATGACTGATGCGATTGCGGCCGACGTGCAGCCTGGGCCTGAACCAAGCCCACTAGAAGGTTCCTACCTGGGCCAAAGTGGCGAACTGTTCCGACTGGCACTTGTCACGTCGTTTCTGACGCTCATTACCCTGGGTATCTACCGTTTCTGGGGTACAACTCGCATTCGCCGCTACGTCTGGTCGTCGATCACGTCAGAGTCTGACAGTTTTGAATACACAGGCACACCAGTGGAAAAGCTCTTGGGGTTCTTGTTGGCTGTCGTCGTCTTGGCCGTCTCATTGGGTCTGATCCAGTTGGGCCTGTTTTTCGCAGGTCTCTCGGTGTTCGCTCCGGGGGATACGCCGACCGACCAAGTGCTGGCTCAAGCCCTCTTGAACCTGTCGTTCCTTTTGCTGTTACCGCTGTGGTTTTTCGCCATGTACCGCGCCTATCGCTACCGCATGGGTCGCACCCGTTGGAGGGGCATTCGATTTGGGGTCGAAGACGGGGCCTGGGGCTATGCCGTGCGCGCACTGGGCTATGGGGTTCTGACCGTCCTGACCTTGGGTCTTCTCGCCCCTCTGATGACCTTCAAGCTCGAAAAATACAAAGCGGATCGCACTTGGTTTGGGAACGCGCGTTTCACGCAACACGGGCGTTGGCAAATGCTCTTTCCGGCGTTGAAAGTCCCTGCCGTTGGGCTCGGTATAATTCTTCTGGGCTTCATCCTAATAGCCGCAGATGCGGGCGTTTTGGGCGTCCTGACCTCACTGGGTGGGAGTATCACCCTGATGGTTGGTATTGTCCGATATCGGTCCCACGCGTTCAAAATAATGACCCAAAGCAAAATTCTGGGCGAGAATGTGGAGTTTGGCTGCGATCTTGACCCTGGGGAAGTCGCGCGCATCACCATCTGGGGTGGGATTGCTGCAGGGGTACTCACGGCCCTGATTTTCGCAATTGCGTCAGGCGTGATTGCGGTCGTGAGCGGGTTGGACTTTGCTTTGCTCACCGATGGGGTGAACCCTAACCTTGATCAAACCAATGCCGTGATCTTGGCGGTTTCGCCCTTGGTGGGCACGCTTTTGGCCCTGCTGGTCTATTCCGCGATGATCCTTGTGTTCGTCCACCAGCCCGTGCTCGCTCACACGGTAAACACCACCTACGTGCGCAACCCCATCGCGCTCATCTCCATTAAGCAGCGAGGCGAAGACCTCGCCGAAGATGCCGATGGGTTTGCCGATGCGTTGGATGTCGGGGGGGCCTTTTGAGCTCCTATCCCGCCTGGTTCATCGACGGGGAATCCGCCGGTCGCCACGTGGCAGAGGTGTATTCCGACGACCAGGACTTGGTGATTGCCCGCGATGATGGTCGCGACCTCACCCGCTGGCCCACGGCTGATGTGCGCGCGCTCCGCGACCGTGGCCTGCGCGACAGCCTGATCCTGCGGATCGGCGATGGTGATGCGCGACTTGTGCTCGACGCGCCGCAAGCGGTCCAATGGGCCAGCGAAACGTTGCCCGCTTTGTCCAAGGTCGACATGGATCGCCTCGGACTGCGCCGGATCGCCATTTGGGGGAGCGCGGCATTGGTTGCGGTTTTGGCGATGATCTTTGTGATTATCCCTGGGTTGGCCAATCTGATGGCCCCTTTGGTACCGCCCCAGCAAGAGGTCAGGATCGGGGAGGCGGTGCGCACCCAGGCCGCCGGGATTTTCACGCGCGCGCCCGAAGACAAACGGTTTTGTGTGGATCGTGCGGGCCTTGGCGCGCTTGATGCTATGGCGGAGCCGCTGCTGCGCGATGTGGATATGCCATATCCAGTGACGATCAATGTGATCAATGGTCGGATGGTCAACGCCTTTGCTGCGCCCGGCGGGCAGGTGATCATCCTTCGGGGGCTGATCGATGCCGCCGAAACGCCGGAAGAGGTGGCCGCCGTGCTCGCCCACGAAATTGGCCATGTTGTTGCCCGTGATCCTGTGCGTTTGATGCTGCGATCCGCTGGAACGGCGGGTATCCTGAGCATGCTGCTGGGCGACATCACAGGTGGCACCTTGATTGCCACGGTGAGCACGCAGTTGATTGACGCAAGCTACTCGCGCGAGGCCGAGCGCGCCGCCGACAAGTTTGCGGCCGATACGCTGGTGCAGGCGGGTGTGTCGCCCAATGCGCTGGCGGATTTCTTCAATCGCTTGCTAGAGGGTCAAGGCGGCGGTGATACCGCCGCGGCCTTTGGGTATTTCAGCTCTCACCCGCCCACAGCCGAACGCATCTCCGAGGCTCAAGCCCGCGCCTTGGGGGCTGTGGACCGTCCGATCCTTTCGCCCGGACAATGGTCCAACTTGCAGGACATTTGTGATTCAGTGGGCACGGCACGCTGACGTCATCGCCCTGCCTCTTTCACACCGAAGGTGGCGCTGTTAGAGCGCCATGTGGGGCAGCAAGCCAACGAAAATGTCGCTCAGGAGACCTTGGATGACTTTATGGCGGATCATGTCAGTCGCGCTGCTGGCGCTGCTTCTGGGGTGCACCAGTGAGCTTGAGCCGGAGGTCGCCCAATCCAGCCTGGAGGACTTCAGCTTGGGCCGACTGATTGTCGTGGTGGATGCACCGGGCAAAGGGGCTTTGTCTCGCACAGCCAGTGACGATGTGATCAACGCTTCGGTCACCAATGCCCTCAACGCCCAGTTCGGTCGCTTTGACGGGCGCGGTCAGTATATTCTCGGGGTGAAAGTGGTGGGCTACGTGCTGGCGCAACCGGGGATCCCGGTCATACTCGCGCCTCGCTCCATCCTCTTGATGAATGTTCTGGTGTTCGATCCGGCGGGTCGCAAATTGCACGATGACCCAAAGCGGCTCACGGTGTTTGAGGATGCTGGCGGCGACACGGTGGTGGGGTCGGGGTACACCCAAAGCGCCCAAGAGCAGTTGGACGAACTGTCGTCGAACGCCGCCATCGAAATTGAGAAATGGATGCGGGAAAACGCGGATTGGTTTGTGTTGCCACCCGAACTATCTGAACTTGCCAACGATACGGTTTCGACGCCTGAGACTTGACTCTCCAACGGTGGTCCCATACCCGGCGCGCGTTGATGATCCCGGGCGGTCAGCCGCCCCCCTGAAGAGGCGCCCGAAACATGGCAAAGGAAAAGTTTGAGCGTAATAAGCCGCACGTTAATGTTGGCACGATTGGTCACGTTGACCACGGCAAGACGACGTTGACGGCGGCGATCACGAAGTACTTTGGGGACTTCAAGGCCTACGACCAGATCGACGGCGCGCCCGAAGAGAAGGCCCGCGGGATCACCATTTCCACCGCGCACGTGGAATACGAGACCGAGAACCGCCACTACGCGCACGTGGACTGCCCCGGCCACGCCGACTACGTGAAAAACATGATCACCGGCGCGGCGCAGATGGACGGTGCGATCCTGGTGGTGAACGCCGCTGACGGTCCTATGCCTCAGACTCGTGAACATATCCTTCTCGCGCGCCAGGTTGGCGTGCCGGCGCTGGTGGTTTTC
>JBCDFD010000162.1:0-7787 GCA_039178645.1 Pseudomonadota bacterium
ATCTGCCCTGGGTCCATCCGGGGCTGAACAGCTATTCTCGGCTGGAGGATCACTACAATATAGAAAGCTATGGCCAGTTTTCGGGCCAAGGCACCACTGTTTACCGACAGCTCAAAGACGACGACGGCGATACGTTTCCAGACTTCCCCGATGCTGGGCCAAAGTGGGGAGAGCAAGCTGAATATATCGCGGTCTATCCCAACGTTTTGCTCGGGGTGCAGCGTGACCAGGCTTTTGCGATCATTCTGGAACCCAAAGGGACCGAGCAGACTGTCGAGCATATCCACCTCTACTACGCCACTTCCACAACGAAACCATCGTTACGGACCACCAACACGCAGATGTGGAAAAGCGTCTTTGAAGAAGACATTTTCGTGGTCGAAGGAATGCAGCGGGGTCGCCATGTCCATGGGTTTGACGGCGGGCGGTTTTCCCCCGTGATGGACAGCCCGACCCATTGTTTCCACGACTGGGTTGCAAGCCAGGTGGAAATCTATCGTTCATCCAAATGACGGTTCCTGTGGCTCCCGACCTCAATGGCCAATTGCTCAAAGCACACGAGGCCGAGGACAAATCCGCATTGGTTGCACTGTACAAGCGGGCCGCAGAAATGACCGCGAACAAAGACGCCCACTGCTTTTTCCTCACCCATGCCTATGTGTTCGCTTTGGAAACCGGAGCACCCGAAGCGGCGGATTTACACAGCCGCCTCAAGGCACTTGGACGCGAAGAATAAATTACACCTGACGCAAACTGGGTAGAGGTTCTCAAAAACCAAAGGGCACAGCCGAAACTGAACCGGTCGCGCAGACCCGATACCGATGGCGAAACCTACGCTCGCCAGTTTTTTGTGCGCCGACTTGAGGATTTTTCTTCGTGTTCCGCGGGTTTGTGTGCCAAGCTTCGATCACACGCGGTGGACAAAGGCGTGCGCCGTGCAGCGGACTTTCAAGGTCGGCGGTTATTTTGAACAAGGAGCTTTGGACATGCCCCCTGTATTTTGGGACGGATACTTAGATTGGTCGCGAACGATTGAAGAGGCACGGACACCAGGAGATCCCTATTCCGCCGGAAACCACTTTCTTCTGGGGTCAGACATCTATGAACCGGTTTTCATCCATTTGTTGCAAACACCATCCGCGCACGTTTTGGCCGCGGTTCATGCCTATTTGACGGCCCCGCAACCGGACGGTGCAACGCCGCCGCCGGTGGACCTCACAGGCTTCACCGGATTCGATCCTTTTGCCAATGACCCCGATGTTATCGTTGATATTTTCGATTTGTTGGTGGGGCTTGAACACACCATGACGGCGCAAGCGCCGCTGGAGTTTTTCATCTATCGCAAAATCGACCCTGCGCGTGATCCTGCTGCCGGTGTTTCAGGGGTCTATTCCGTAATTGATGTGGGTGCGCCGACCATTGCGCAGACGCCTCGCCTGCCAGCCCGTGTGATTGAACACGATGCCGCTGCACCGCCCATCGAGAAAATTGCCGCGGTGATTGACAATGATATCGGCTTTCTCAACAGGCGTTTTCGCAAGGACGTAGGGGCAGCAAGCGAGCAAAGCAGGTTTCACGCCATTTGGCTGCAAGCCCGCGAAGGGGATGCGGCTTTCGCCAGCACTCCCGTTGGAACCGCCGTGGGCCGGGTGGTGATGAAGGAAGAAATCGACGGGTGGCTGAGCACATCGCCCCCACGGAGCGAACGCAGCGTCTATGCGGAGCTAAACCAGACGCTCCACAGATTTGACGAGTTCAAACTCGCCCCCAAAGTTGACACCCATGGCACTGCAGTGGCCGATTTGGCATTCGGTTTGGACCCAGAGGACAACCACCCCGAGGCGGACATGCCGCTGCTGGCGGTGCAATTGCCGCCCGAAGCCGCGCGGGACACCAGCGGCACGGTGAGTGAAAACTACATCGTCCAAGGTGTACGATGGCTGTGCGCTCGAGCGCGCGAGTTGGACCCATCGGCCACACTGGTGATCAACCTCAGCTACGGGGTTGTCGCCGGGGCCAAGAACGGCAGCACGTTCTTGGAAGCGCAAGTTGCCGAAGAAATCGCTCTCGCGCGGGCCTACGGACAAACGGTTGAGATCGTCTACGCCTATGGGAATGGATGCAACGAGCGGCAGATCGCCAAAGTGACCGTTCCGCCCAACCAGAAGTCTGAGCCGCTCACCTGGGTCATTCACCCCGACAGCCGTGCCCCAGCCTACATGGAAGTTCGTCAATTGGGGGAAGTGGACGGGAAACCGTCGCTGGTGGACCTTACGGCGGACATTGGCATTCACCTCACGCCGCCAGAGATGTGCCAACCTAAGTTCGAAGCGAACCCAACCTGGGGCACGTTCCATTCACCGACGCCGACGGATGGGTCCACCATATCGCCCTATCGGGTATATGCCGTCCCCGCGCGTCCCATGGCGTCCGGCACGCGGGAGGACCTCTTGGCGTACTACTGCGTGTCCATGGCACCAACGCGGCGGTTCAGTTCTGACATGGCCCCTACAAAACCGGGTGACTGGACGGTGGAGCTTTTCAACACCGGAGACACACCGGTGGAGGTGGTGTTACAAATCCAGCGGGGCGACACGGGCCCGGGCGCCAACTTCGGCGGACGCCAGTCGTATTTCCAAGGGGCCTTTGAGTGGCGCGAAGAGTCGGGCATAGCTGTCCGAGATGTGAAAGCGCCCCTGACCAATGAGGGCAGCAACAGTCGCTACACCACAGGTAAATTGAGAGAAGCCGCAGCAAGCATGCCCGAAGGCAAAATCCATACAGTGGGCGCTCAGGAAGCGGTGGCCGGCACCAATATCAAAGCGGACTACTCACCTGTGTCAGCCCCTTGGTTGAAGGTCGCGGGACCGACGGCCTACGCGGTTGTGGATGGGATGGCGACCTCTGGGAAAGTGGCAGCGGGCACCTATTCAGGCACCCGCGTCCGCCTATCGGGGACCAGCGCCGCAGCGGCGCTGCACACCCGTTCTCTGTTGGGGCTGGGCTGAACCTCAGCTCGTTTCGGCCACCTGCATCTCGCTCCTTGCAAGTACCCATAGGTCTTGAAGGAGCGGGGAAACCGCAACACCGCTGATGTCCAGCGTGCCGGTCCGTTCAATCAGCGCCCCCGGTGCGGACCCCGGTGTCACGATTTCTGAGTAATCGAAATCAAATTCCCTCAGGATCGTATCGTTGGACGTCATGTCCACGGAGTATTGCCCTGTGGTTCCAGTTCCAGCCAGCGCGTTCACGATGTATTCGCCGATGGCCAATCCCATGCCCGCCCCTGCGAAGTTGTCCAACGGATAGTGCACGCCCGCGACAGTGCGGTTTTGGGCGATACGGGCTGCCAATCGCATCAGCTTTGATCGGCCAAGGAACGGCCCGGCCTTGGCATCAAATGGTATCGCAGCTTGTGATGACACCGATTCTACGTTTGGCGTTTCGGATAGAGCCGCCAAAACAGTGGCCACCATAAAGGCCTGTGACGCGTGACCGCTGGGCAATGACCCGTGTGTCGGCGTTTGGATCATGGGTTGCACGGTTGGCGTGAAATTGGTGGGTCTCGGTGCATCAATAGCCATTTTGATGGGCGAAATGATATACGTCCCGAAACGTAACACTGCCCCCAAAAGCGCCATGGTCCAAGGCGTACGACTGCTGTTGAGGTAAACCAGTGCACCAAAAAACGACTGCATGTCCAATTGCTGCACAAGAATTTCGTCAAACCGCTCGTCGCGCAAACGCATATACATTTTCAGGAATTTGATCTGCTGCTTCAGGAGCTTGTTCAAATCCGGTGCCATGGCTGGCAATTGCAGGTTGTAGATGTCGTTACCGCCAGGATCGGCTACTTTGATTTTTGCAGAGCTGGAATATGTATCCAACGGCGCAAAGAGCCGGTTCATTTCATAATCGACAATCGTTTGGCGATAGAATGTGTCCAGCTTGGCAAGTTTGCGAAAACTCAGATCCAAATCGTATTGGTGGACGTCATTTACAACCAACCGCTCACGTGTGCTGAAATCTCCATCGTCCGAAAGCTCTTCAGCGACTCTGAGAAGCGCCGAACTCAGTTGGCTATTTGTGGCGCTGCCCGCGTGATAGATGCCGCCCCGGCCTTCTCTGCCTTCGCGGCCCTCCCTGCCCTCGCGACCTTCACGTCCCTCACGACCTTCCCGTCCCTCGACGGGTCCTAAAATGCTCATGCTAAAACTCCTTTTGCATTCTATTGAATTTATCTCGCCATTATAGTTACCTTTAGTCAAGTTTGTGGAGCCACTGAGCTCAAGAATTATTACGGTGAAAGAGAGGTGGAGATCCCGTTTGGATCGACTTTTGGGGAATGCGGACGAATGCGTGCAGAGCGACTCAAAATTCAGATGCGAGGGATTTTTGCCATTACAGGCGAAGATGGCCGGGATTTAACACCGAAAAGCAAAAAAGCGGTCGGCCTTCTGGCAATGGTCGCGGAACCGGAAACAAAGATCCGGAACCGACGCTGGTTGGAAGATAAACTCTGGACCGATGGGGCTCCTGAAAAGGTCCAAAGCAACCTTCGTGCAACCCTAACACAGATTCGCAAAGCCCTTGGTAGCGCTGCGCATGTGTTAGAGGCCACGCGCGATTCAATTTCGCTCAATCGGATGGCAATTGTGACGGATCTTGATGATCCAGATTGCACGCGCGAGTTTCTCGAAGGGTTGGATATTCCCGACACGGAGTTCAACAATTGGCTCTCAGAGATGCGGGTGAAGTACGATGTGGTTCAGACCGCGCCACGTCCCGCCGTGCCCAAGACCCGGACGATTTCGATTCTGTGCGCCGCACCGGTGGTGATGACCTCACCGTCCATGTCACACGCCCAAACGGTGAGCGACCGCATCGGGGCCTCCATTGCAGAATTCATAGCCGACGCGAAATGCAGCGCCGCCGACCCCAGGCCCGACTTGGTGGTCAATTGCGCGGTGGAGGACTCAGCCGACGGATACCTGGTGAACGTCCGAGTGATCGACACTGTGCGGGACGAAATCCTGCACTCAAACTACTCAACCTGCACGAGCCTCGTGTCCTGGCTCCACGATCCAGCAGGGTTCGGGAATTTCAGTTGGAACGTGGCAGACGCTGCTCTGGAACGCTTGGGCCACTGCCGCACCGAACAGAGCACCGCAGCTTTTCGCGCGAGCTTCGCCCAGCGGGCTTTGGCGGATGTATTGTCTTTCGATCCAGAAAGGATGCGCAGCAGTCTAGACACGCTCGATGACGCGATCGATCAATTGGATGATGGCCTGTTCCTGGCCATGAAGGCCTGGTCAATGATGTGCCTGATCATGGAGTGCATGCTGCCGGAGGATCAGGACGCACTGGACGAGATCGAGCATTTGCTCGCACGTGCCCAGGCCAAATCGCCCGAAGACACCATGGTTATGGCACTGTCCGCCACCACAATGGCGTCGCTCTTTGGCCGGTATCAGGACGCCATGCGGCTGGCCCGTCGCGCGCTTTTGCGCAGCCCCAACAATATTCTCGCCCTGCAAGCTCTGTCGATTTCACGTGCCGCCCAGAAAAGATACGACGAAGCCTACAAACATTCCGCCCTGGCGCTCGCTGTGGCACCCCCATCAAAATTTGAGGCCCGGTGCCATCTGCACCACGCCCTGCTCTGTTTGATGATGGGCAACACCAATGAAGCACTGGAAAACGCCCAGTCGGCGGCAGATTGCAGCCCGCTCTACCGCGCACCGCGCCGTCAATTGATCGCATTGCACGCGCTGGTGAGTGACACGGACAACAGTTTGCGCGAGGTGGAAGCGCTCCAATCGATGGAGCAGGATTTCAGTCTGGAACGGTATCTCTACGACGAGACCTACCATACGCACACCCTGCGCAAGACCGGTCATCTGCACCAAGTACTACCCATGCTATCGGGGATGCTTTGATCCTTAGCGCTTGAAGACGTCAGGTGATACCGCCGACGCACATGTACTTCACTTCGATGAACTCATCGATGCCGTACTTGGATCCCTCACGCCCCAGACCGGACTGTTTCACACCCCCAAACGGCGCAACTTCGGTGGAAATCAAGCCGGTGTTCACCCCGACCATGCCGGTTTCCATCCCCTCGGTCACGCGCCATACCCGGTTCAGGTCGTTGGCGTAGAAATAGCCCGCCAGACCGAACTCGCTGGCGTTGGCCAAGGCGATGGCCTCCTCTTCGGTCTCGAACTTGAACAGCGGCGCCACCGGGCCAAAGGTTTCTTCGCTGGCCACCTTCATGTCGGTGGTCGCCCCCGTAATCAATGTCGGCTGGAAAAACGTCCCACCCCGTTCCATGATCTTGCCGCCGGTGGCCACTTCGCCGCCTTTGGCCAAGGCATCGGCGATGTGCTCTTCCACCTTTGACAAAGCCGCAGGAGAGATCAGCGGACCCGCCTGCACTCCGTCCTCAAACCCATCACCGACCTTCAGGCCCTCAACAGCCACCTTCAGTTTCTCGGCGAACGCGTCGTAGACACCAGCCTGCACGTAAATCCGGTTGGCACAGACGCAGGTCCGACCGTTGTTTCGGAACTTCGCGATCATGCAGCCTTCCACGGCAGCATCCAAATCCGCATCGTCAAACACCAAAAATGGCGCATTCCCTCCTAGCTCCAACGACAGCTTTTTGATCGTATCCGCACTTTGGCGCATGAGAATGCGACCCACGCGTGTGGACCCCGTGAATGTGATTTTCGCCACCTTGGGGTTGGAACAAAGCTCTTCGCCCGCAAAAGCCGGTTCGGACGTTGGGATGACGTTGAACACACCCGCCGGGATCCCCGCCCGTTCCCCTAGGACCGCCATAGCCAAAGCGGACAGAGGTGTGAGTTCCGAGGGCCGCGCGATGAAACTACATCCCGCCGCCAATGCGGGTCCCACCTTGCGCGCGATCATGGCATTGGGGAAATTCCATGGCGTGATCGAACCCACAACACCGACCGGCTGTTTCAGAACAATGATCCGCTTGTCCCGTTGGTGACCGGGGATAGTGTCGCCATAGATGCGCTTGGCTTCTTCGGCAAACCACTCGATGAAGCTCGCCCCATAGAGGATCTCACCCTTGGCCTCCGCCAGAGGTTTGCCCATCTCGGCGGTCAGGATGGTCGCAAGGTCATCGGCGTTTTCGACCATCAGGTCGCGCCAAGCACGCAGGACCGCTCCCCGTTCCTTGCCTGTCCAACTGGCCCAGTCCTTTTGCGCCCCATGGGCGATGTCCACGGTTTCGCGAATGTCGTCCAAAGACAGGCTCGCCACCGCAGCCACCGTCGCGCCGCTGGACGGATTGCGAACGTCAAATGTAGTATCACGCGCGATCCACTCGCCGCCCACATAGCCCCGTGTCTCCAGCAAGCTGGGATCGTTCAGTTGCAGGTCCATGGCACATCCTCCCCACGCGCAGTTCCAAGACGCGCACCGTACCGATGGGCCTGGAAAGAGCAAGGGCAAGGCGGCTTGCGCCTCTGTCTTGCGTTTTGTTTCAGACGATTGTGAAGTCTATTTGTGAGAGTGCTAGGCCTGATTGTAGGGTTGCGAATTGGATGCTTGGGGCTAGGCCGGTGCCGTCGGCGTCGTAGGATAGGGCTCCGGTGGTGGCATCGTAGATGATGTGGTGGTCGGGGGTGGTGGCGGGTCCGGCGGTGAATTCGGAGGCCGACAGTGCGCCCGGAGTGAGGGTTGAGAACACCGTCGCGCTCAGTTCGATGGTGTCGACGCCCACTTCGAAGTCGGTGATTGTATCGCCCGCCGCG
>JBCDFD010000163.1:0-7737 GCA_039178645.1 Pseudomonadota bacterium
CCACAAACCCCACGCGGCCCTTCACGGTGAATACGGTCGACGAA
Source organism: Pseudomonadota bacterium (assembly GCA_039178645.1). Lineage (GTDB taxonomy): Bacteria > Pseudomonadota > Alphaproteobacteria > Rhodobacterales > Rhodobacteraceae > Mangrovicoccus. Next base: position 45 of record JBCDFD010000163.1, read on the forward strand.
CATCTCGACATGCTGATGGTCTGCCACCACCTCGACAAGTCAATCCCCGAGGACGTGGCTTTCGCCGAAAGCCGTATCCGCCGCGAGACCATCGCCGCTGAGGATATTCTGCACGACATGGGGGCGTTTTCGATCATTGCGTCCGACAGTCAGGCCATGGGGCGCGTGGGCGAGGTGATCATCCGCACTTGGCAAACCGCGCACAAGATGAAGGTACAGCGGGGGCGGTTGCCGGAAGAAACCGGCGAAAACGACAATGTCCGCGCCAAACGCTATGTGGCCAAATACACGATCAATCCCGCCATTGCCCACGGCATCAGTGGTGAAATTGGCTCTATCGAACCGGGCAAGCGCGCTGACCTGTGCCTCTGGTCGCCTGCGTTTTTTGGGGTGAAACCCGAGATGGTTCTGATCGGTGGGACGATCGCGTGTGCTCAGATGGGCGACCCCAATGCGTCCATCCCGACACCGCAACCGGTTTATACACGGCCCATGTTTGGGGCGTTTGGGCGGTCTGTGGAAAACTCTGCGGTGACTTTCGTGAGCGCCGCGGCGCAGGCGGCGGGGATTGGAGACTCGCTGGGCCTCGCCAAGCAAACGGTCGCGGTGCAGAACACCCGGCAGATTGGCAAATCCGACATGGTGATGAACAACGCCACGCCTGAGGTTGAGGTGCATCCCGAAACCTACGAAGTGCGCGCCAATGGTGAGTTGCTCACTTGCGAACCGGCGTCTGAGCTTCCAAGGGCGCAGCGCTATTTCATGTTCTAGCGATTTCGATGGGGTTGGGGCTCAATGCCATGGTGTTGAGCCCATCTGTCGGTGCCATACGTTACCCATGAAACCCATGCAATTTTAACCATTTGTGGCGAAATTGCTGCGGTGCAGCAAATTGCGGATATCGCTCAATCCTGATGCCGGACCTGACGCCCGTCCCGTGGTACAAAGGTGTCAGGGAGGAAACCGACCAAAACGCGAGGTTTCCGAAATGAACGCTTTCACCATCAAAATCATCCTGTGGCGCATTCCGCTGCGCACAACTTGCGGCACAGTGGCGGCCCGTGAGTTTGCCTTAAAACTAGGCAGTCTGTCACCTTTCTTGACACCAGCTTGTGTAAATTTCGCTGGACTCCCCGTTCCGACGGGATGTGCGACAAATTAACGCTAATATTCTTATTACCGAGTGAAAGGTGACGAAATGGGCATGGGCGCAGAGATAATTGAACTTTATCCGATGGATCTGGATAAGGATTTTGACACACATTTGGCAGCATTGGGGTTCGGGGTGAACCCATCGACGCTGCACCGGAGCTACCGCCGCGAGGCGCTGCGGTTGAACACGCTGACAGACCTGGAATTGACCATGATCGGGCTGAAGCGCGCAGATATTCCAGCCTATGTGATGAAGGATCGTTTCCCCGCATTGGCTGAACTGTTCCGCCCTCGGGCTGCAAATTCCTGATCGAATTGGGCTTGGCCGGTTGAACCCGGCCTCCGCCCGTCGCATCGTCTGGCCATGACCGAGACCGGCGATGCTCTTCTCCATTCCCGTCAGGTTGCGCCTGCGCAAGCTGGGGATGGAACGATTTCACTGACCTATGAAGCGCGCCTTTTGCGGCGGAAACGTTTAGTGTCCGACCAGGGCATCGCGTTCCTGGTGGATTTTGCGCAGGTGACGAGCCTGTCTCAAGGTGAGGCGTTTCTGCTCGACGATGGATCGCGGGTGGCTGTGAAGGCCGCAGACGAGGACTTGCTGGAAATCACTGGAACTCTGTCAAAGCTGGCTTGGCATATCGGCAACAGACACACGCCGTGCGAGATTGGCGCGGAATGTTTGCGTATCCGGGCCGACCATGTGCTTGAGGCGATGTTGCGCCAGTTGGGAGCCCGCATTCGGCCAGTTCGTGCACCGTTTCAGCCTGAAGGCGGCGCATACGGGCACGGGCGCACCATGGGGCATGACCATGCCCACTGATGCTCAAACAGACCTTTTGGCTTTGGTGCAGTGGATGTCTCCAGCGTTCCCGCTGGGGTCATTTGCCTATTCTCACGGTTTTGAGGCCGCTGTGAATATGGGGCAGGTGACGGACGCCGAAAGCCTAGAGGCATGGTGTCGGGCCATCTTGATCCACGGCAGCGGACACAATGATGCCGTTCTACTTGCGGCCACACGGAACGGGGCGGAGCTCGGAGCAATGGAGTCATTGGCCGAGGCGCTGGCGTCCTGTCCCGAACGCCTTGAAGAAACCCGCGCGCAAGGTCGTGCCTTTATCGAGACCACCAACGCAATTCTGGGCACTGATAGTGCCCCCTTGGCCTTGCCCGTGGCTGTAGGTTTGCAATCGAGGCGCCTGCAGAGCCTGTCCACGGAAACTGTACTTGCGCTCTATTTGCAGAGCTTTGTCGGAAACTTAGTGCAATGTACCATCCGGTATGTGCCCTTGGGCCAGAGCGCGGGCCATGCGGTCCTCAATCGTTTGGCCCCTGTGATCGCCCGATGTGCGCGCGAACTGGCCGAGGCCACAGCGGATGACTTAGCCAGCGCTGCCTTCGGCGCTGATTTGGCGGCCATGGCCCATGAACACCAAGAGGTGCGGGTGTTCCGCACATGACAGAACGAGGCGAGCCATGAGTTCAAACGGACCTTTGCGTGTGGGCATCGGTGGGCCTGTGGGGGCAGGGAAAACCACGCTGACAGAACAGCTTTGCCGGGCATTGGCGGATCGCCTTTCAATGGCTGTGATCACAAATGATATTTATACCCGCGAAGATGCCGAGGCCTTAATGCGCGCGCAGGTGCTGCCCGGCGACCGAGTGCGCGGTGTGGAAACTGGCGGTTGTCCCCACACCGCCATTCGCGAAGACGCCTCGATCAACTTGGCCGCTGTTGCCGATCTGCGCGACGCTTTTCCTGACCTGGATTTGGTCTTAATCGAGTCCGGCGGAGATAACCTTGCGGCGACTTTCAGCCCTGAGCTTGCAGACCTCACGCTCTACGTCATCGACACGGCGGCAGGCCAAGACATTCCGCGAAAGAAGGGTCCGGGCGTGACGCGATCCGACCTTCTGATCATCAATAAAATCGACTTGGCCCCCCATGTGGGGGTGTCTGTCGATTTGTTGCGCTCCGATGCCACTGCGGCGCGTGGCAACCGGCCATTTGTGATGGGCAGTCTCCGCCAAAGTCTTGGCGTCGATGAGGTGGTTGCCTTTTTGGTCCGCGAGGGTGGGCTGATTTTGCGGCCCGAAGCGGCGGCTTAGGACATATAACCAAAGACAGTTTCCCAATGGGGGTCGACGGTGTCTTGAACCCATCGTTGGTCCGCTGCGCATAGCACGGCTGGGGTCGCGGGCCTTTCTGGGACGGTAGGTTTGAAGCGGTGGCCGAACCTTCGTTTCGGTAACCCCACTGGGACATCCACCTCTTGAGCTTTTGTGGCCTGAGTTAGCCAATTCAAGAAGCACTGGGGATGGCTCACAACCCGCTCCATTTGCACAAATGCGATGGCACAGTCGCGATTTGCAAATCCAGCCAGAGAGGCAAGTTTAGCGCTGCGCAGTGCGAGTGGGTTTTCAAACGGCGTGCCTGTGATGGGATGTCGATCCAGTTGCAACGGTGTTTGGCGGGGAAAACCCTCCTTTGCTGGATACGGAAAGTGACGTCGGCCATCTGCGACGGTCTTCCACGGCGCACGTATAAACTCTGAAAAGGTGAGTGTTTGCAGGTCGGGGTGCGCATGCCATGGGCGGCGGTGCAGCGATAGCAACCAAGGCTCCAAGGCTCGCACCACGCCGATCACAAGGCAATCGTCAGGGACCGCCACCATGTGTGGAAAGCCATGTTTCCAACCCAGCACATCGGTTGGTCGCAGACTTGTGTGCTTGGCCACCAGATGATGGACCAGGTTAGTGCCTGAACTTCGTTCTCCAAGCACCTGAAAACGTTGGATGCTAGATCTGTTGGTAAGCTTGATCCAACGCCCCGATGCTGCCATGTCACCGGCGAACTCTGGCAGGCTGGGCAACCCTAGCTCTCCATATCCAAACAAAGGGCGTGGGCGGCGCGGTCGGACTGGGGCATGTCCAGCGTTTCGATGGTTTTGATCAGATCTTGCACGTCCGGGTCTTCCTTCATGGCCGCGGCCTTGGTTTGGTGCCACACAAGGGCCGCCCGGTGGGCTTGATTCACGGCAGGATCGGCTTTCCACTCCGACAGGAGCGCGTTGACGCGAGGGAGGTGCCTTATCGCCGAGCGATCCTCCCAATCATTCCAATCCATCCGCAGCCAATAGTTTTTCCCAATCGTTCGATCCACGTGGAGCGCCCGACCCCTTGCGCGTTTCACTAGATAAGCGTCCCGCGACCTTAGGGCATAGTGATTGAGTTGAACGAGGTCGTAGCCAATGGTGGTGATGTTGGATCGCCAACCTTTCGTCGCAAAATCCTGGGTTACTGTACGCCCGGACCCGTTCACCCAGTGCACCTCTCGCACGTTGGGCTCCACTGGCTTGGTTGGCCGGTGGCACGACAGTTTGCCATAGGCTCCAACCTGTTTGCCCAGTGTTTTGAACCCCCAGTTCGTGTGGGGCTTTGGGCAGAACGCGGGCGCGCAGCGGGTGAATTGTTCGATCACTGGCCGATCTTGGATGGCTTTGACACCGGCAGAGCCAAACATCCGCCATGTGAGCGTGAAATGCGTGGCCTCTGGGCAGGCGTCAAACAGGTCGTCCAGCGTGCCGTTACCGCAGCGGATATTCACAAACTCGTCGCAGTCGATGTGCAGCACCCATTCGGCCCGCCGCACTACGTCCATTTTTATGGCGCGATTGAGGGCGGCCTGTTGGGGGGACTTCCCCCGCCAGGTGGAATTGTCCACGTGGGTGAGCCAACCCTGGGGCGCAATGAGGTCAAGCAGCCGATCCGTCCCGTCTTCGCAATCATTGGTGAAAACGACAAAATGCTCGAAGCCAAGGGCACGGTGGAAGGCCAGCCATTCCAATAGGTAAGGCCCTTCGTTCTTCATGCAGGCGATGACCACGCGTTTTGGGCTGCTTGGATGGCGTTCGGCCGCGACTGTGAACGGCGCGTCCGTACTTTGGGCCGGTGCGGTCCGATTGTGGGGCGCATGGCGTGATCGCAATAGGCGTCTGCGGGTTTTGGCAACTTGCTTGGAAACAGTCGTATCCACGGAACCCAAGTCGGACTGCTCCATCCAACGGACCATTCGGGGAACCAGTGCCGCGAACACTTTATCCGGGTCAAAATCCTTCAGTGGTGGTAGTAGGGGTTCCAGGATTTCGGGGCATTTGAGCATGCGTTGAACAGGTGCAACGTTCAACGCCGGGCCATCCACTGCCAACTCCGCCATGATCTTGGCGCGGTGTTTTCGCGAAAGCGTGCCACCCTTTTGTTGGAACAGCCGAAGGCGCGTGTTCAGGGCAAGCGCCCGGGCCATGGTTTGCGCGGATGGGCGCATACGCGGTTTGGGAAACGCACAAGGCAAGTCGAGTTCCGCCGTCAGGTCCCCAAGTGACCCAAACCATTTCAATTCACCGAACTCAGGTTCCCAAAGTTCGTTCAGCCCGCTTGGGTCGAGCCAGTGAGGCGCGCTTTCCAGTTCTGCAAAGGCATGTTGGCCTTTGGGCTGTTTGAGAGGCGGTTCTCCAGAGTGAAAGCATGAAAGGTCGGGTTCCAGCGGAGTTGTCCGTCCCCACGTCACCTGATCTTCCCAGTGATGGATCAAAGACGCCGCGCGATTTGGCTGGACTCCGAGCGCTTGGGGTGTGCCGAATTTACAAAGCAGCATGAAAAGGCGACCAATTTCTGTTGCGGACCGCAGGTCTCGTGCGGCGACATCGCAGACAAACCAAACCTCTGTCGCGTCCGCAGCACGGATTTCGTCCCGCAGTTTCTTTGTCACCGATTGTCGAAAGGCTGCATGGGCATCTTCGGAAACTAATCCGCGTGCCACGCGAAGCGGGTGGATGTGGTCATCGTCCAAAGCCGCCAAGGCAAGCTTGGTGTGCAGACCCCGGCCCAACGCATCTGGCACAAGAATGCCGCGCGCTCTCAACGCGCCACTTTGCGCCTTCATAAGTCCATGCAGTTGCGCGGCGGTCACGGGGTCGGGACCAAGGAACAGAGTGACCTTAACCATGCCCCCGCCATAGCGGATCAGCGTTAACGGTTGTTTCCCATGAAAAAGGGGCGCCGCGCGCCCCCAATTGATCACCAAATCTGACCTTTACGGTTATTTCGCAGCGGGTCCGATCATCATAACCATCTGACGACCTTCCATCTTTGGCATGTTTTCAACCTTGCCAATTTCTTTGACGTCGTCCGCCACCCGTTCAAGAAGCTCGCGCCCCAGGTTCTGGTGGGCCATTTCGCGACCACGGAAACGCAGGGTGACTTTCACTTTGTCGCCCTTTTCCAAGAACTTGAAAACGTTCTTCATTTTCACGTCGTAGTCGTGTGTGTCTGTGTTGGGCCGAAACTTGACCTCTTTGACCTCAATGGTCTTTTGCTTTTTGCGGGCTTCGCTTTCCCGCTTCTGGGTTTCGTACTTGTACTTGCCGAAATCCATGATTTTGCAGACGGGCGGTGTGGCGTTGGGAGAAATCTCCACCAAATCCAAACCGACGCGTTCGGCCAATTCCATGCCACGGGACGGCGTGGTGAGACCGACGTTTTCGCCGTTCGGGCCAATGAGTCGAATTTCGTTGGAGCGTATGCGACCGTTGATGCGGGGGCCGGTCTCGCGCTGTGGTGGCGCGTTGTGGGGTCTTCGAGCTATCTCAGCATTCCTTCAGTGGTTTTTAGAGTGGCAAAACAATACGATTCGCCGGGCGAAATTTCAAGGGCAGTGAGTCGCAACACAAGGCCACAACCGCAGTCTGAGGTGGTGGTTTGGCCCAGGGTCCGTTAACCAACTGTTGTGATCGGAAAAAGGAACTTCCCATGACCAAAACTCTCCTCCTGTCGCTGTCCATTGCTGCGCTGTCAACCGCGTCCATGGCACAGTCTTTGTCGGGCTTGGCAAGCTCAGCCTTGGGCGGCGGCGCATCGTCGGCCATCGCAACCGAAGCGGCGAAAGCGGCCTTAGGCAACCTGTCGGCGGATAGTTTCGATCCCGCCATGGTGCGGCAAATGATTGATGGGTCTGGGTTGGACGATGCCACCAAGGGCACACTCAATCAGGCAGTGGATGCGGCCGAAGAAAACCCTGAAATGGTGCAAACGGCGATTGATCAAGTGAAAGCGGCTTTCGGCGTATAGACGGCTTTCGAATTCTGGATGGACGCTCGTTTCGCGTCCATCTTGTTCATTTCGCGGATATGCCTGCGTGGTGGCCCGCGTCAGTCTAAGAACGCCTTTTCCACCACGTAGGTTTGCGGATCAGAGTTGGCGCCTTCCACCAAGCCATAGCTTTCCAGCATCTCTTTGAGTTCCAAGTTGAACGCAAGGTTTCCGCAGATCATCGCGCGGTCGTTTTCAGGTGAAATCGGATCAACACCCAGGTCGGAAAATGCCTCGCCCGACCGCATGAGGTCTGTGATCCGGCCCATTTTCGCGCTCTCTTCGCGGGTGGTGGAAGGGTAGTATTTGATCTTCTTCCAGAAGCCTTCGCCGATCACTTCGTTGAGCATCTCGTCATGCTCAAGGGCGGCGATGAGGTCGCGGCCATAGGTCA
>JBCDFD010000164.1:0-7690 GCA_039178645.1 Pseudomonadota bacterium
CTTGAACTGCAAAGCATGGCCGGGCGTGACCCGGCCATCTCCCCCTTATTCTGCTGCGGAGTATTTGTGATGGACTGGATGGCATGGACCTGGCCCACAGCGGTTTTCTTCATGGTGATCGCGGCGCTCTTAATCGCCTTTACCGTCCTAGCGATAAAATTCCCCGAGACGCCGCGTGTGGGTATTCTCAGGATCGAAACCACCCGTGGAGACAGGCTCTTTATCACTTTGCTCGGATCGGCCTTTATCCACTTGGGTTGGCTCGGGCTTTCCGACCAACCCCTCTACTATGCCCTCATAATTAGTGCGGTCTACGCCGGGCTGGTGTTCCGGTTCGTGTGACTGCACCATCGCAAACACGGGCGGCCAACGATCCGCCTCGTAGATAAAAACCAAGTCCAACAGGGAGGACATCTATGAACCACTCACTCAGAACCACCACGGCGGTGGCGGTCGCTCTATCGCTTTATGCGATGCCGACCTTCGCCGACATGGACGCAGCAATGGAGTTTCTCGACAACGAGATCTCCGGATTGTCGGTGCTATCCCGCGAAGAGCAGGACGCCGAAATGCAGTTCTTTGTGGACGCGGCCCAGGCATTCCAAGGGATGGAGATTAAGGTCGTATCAGAGACCATCACCACCCACGAATACGAAAGCCAAGTTCTGGCACCGGCGTTCACCGCCATCACTGGCATTAAGGTCACCCATGACCTGATCGGCGAGGGCGACGTGGTGGAGAAGCTCCAGACCCAAATGCAGTCGGGCGAAAACATTTACGACGCCTATGTCAACGACAGCGACCTGATCGGCACTCACTGGCGCTACCAGCAGGTGCGCAATCTGACCGACTGGATGGCGGGCGAGGGGTCTGACGTCACTCTGCCGACGCTGGATATTGATGACTTCATCGGCCTCAGCTTCACCACCGGCCCCGACGGGAAGCTCTACCAGTTGCCCGATCAGCAGTTCGCGAACCTCTATTGGTTCCGCTACGACTGGTTCACCGACGCCAAGAACATGGAAGATTTCAAGGCCGCCTATGGCTACGATCTTGGCGTTCCCGTGAACTGGTCGGCCTATGAAGACATTGCCGAGTTTTTCACCGGTCGCGATCTCAGCCACTTGGGCGTGGATGGACCGGTCTATGGCAATATGGATTACGGCAAGAAAGACCCAAGCCTAGGCTGGCGTTACACCGACGCGTGGATGTCCATGGCTGGCATGGGAGACGTGGGTGAACCCAACGGCCTGCCCGTGGACGAATGGGGCATTCGCGTGAACGAGAACTCACAACCTGTGGGATCGTGTGTTGCGCGCGGCGGGGCCACCAACTCGCCCGCAGCCGTTTACGCCGTGAACAAGGCGATTGAGTGGCTGGACAAGTATTCCCCGCCCGCAGCAGCCGGTATGACCTTCTCCGAAGCGGGCCCGCTGCCTGCGCAGGGCAATATCGCGCAACAGATGTTCTGGTACACCGCCTTCACCGCTGCCACGGTTGAGCCCGGTCTTCCTGTGATGGATGACGATGGCACGCCCAAGTGGCGGATGGCGCCCTCACCGCACGGTGTGTATTGGAAAGAAGGCCAGAAGGTCGGCTACCAGGACGCAGGCTCTTGGACGCTGATGCAGTCCACCCCAGTGGACCGAGCCAAGGCAGCTTGGCTCTACGCACAGTTCGTCACGTCCAAGACCGTGGACCTCAAAAAGTCAGACGTTGGTCTGACCTTCATCCGCGAGTCTACCATCAACTCGGACCACTTCACGGATCGCGCAGACAAGTTGGGTGGTCTGATTGAGTTCTATCGCTCGCCGGCCCGCGTGGCATGGTCGCCCACTGGAACAAACGTGCCCGACTACCCACGTTTGGCTCAGCTGTGGTGGCAGAATATCGGTGACGCGATGTCCGGTCAGAAGACGGCTCAGGAAGCGTTGGATGCTCTGTGCGAAGCGCAGGAGTCTGTCCTGTCCCGCTTGGAACGCGCAGGCGTCCAAGGTGACTTGGGTCCGGTCCTCAATGACGAACAGGACGCGGACTACTGGTTCTCGCAGCCTGGGGCGCCGTTCCCCAAACTGGACAACGAGGAAGAAACGCCGATCACCGTCTCATATGACGAGTTGATCAAGTCCTGGCAGTAATCCAGTTCCTCCCGGGCGAGGGGCGCGTATATCGCGTCCCTTGTCCACAAACTCTGGGTATGTCCGTGACCTAAGGGCACACTCGAAGTGTTTCGTTTCGCCCGTTTTGAGTTTGTTTGAAATGCGGTGCGCGCCCTGTTCTCGGGCAACTCAAGGTCGTTTAGTTCACGTGGCTATGGCCATGGGCCCTTAAAGCGCTTCCACTTTACATTGGATCACTTATTCGCTGCCTCTCGCTAGACTCGAACGCGAAAAGCGATACCGGATGCTTCAATGAAAAGTGGAAGCGCTATAGCTTGCTGGGCCGAACCTACAAGTCTGGCGTAGTTCTTGGCACGCCCCGTTGGTATTTATCAAATAGCTACTGACGCAAAGAGCAGAGACTGGCGCCGCGCCAGCCTCCATATGAACCAGTATTGTACCGGGCTCACATTCTGGGAGACGTCTGCGACGACGCGCGCCCTTCTTGTCTTCCCAAACAGTTACGCCCGGCCACAAGCTCAGTTGTTGGGGCAGGTTCCCAGTGCGCGGCATGTCGCGCCGGCCGCGCCGCCGATGAGCGCGCCGGTTTTGGCGTCGCCCGCCAACACGTGTCCGGCGGCACCTCCGATCACAGCGCCAGTGGCCGTGCGTTCAAGGTCTGACTGGCCGCAGCCCGCTAGGGCAAGGCTTGCGGCCACCAGTGCGAAATAGACAAATTTCATGGTGCTCTCCGTTGTTTGGATTATGCGAGCGTGGCGTGGTTCTCGGGTGAGTATGCTCGATGCGCCGGACCCCAAGATGCCATACACAAGACAGTTTTGCAAAGTATCCAAATTCAAAGACGGGACAGATACAGTTCGTATTCCTGCGGTGGGATAACCGTTGCGATCTCTTCGATTTCCTGCCGTTTGATAGCGCTGAACACGTGCCGGAACCTGTCGCCATAGATGGCGGTCGCGTGGGGTGAGGCCTCGAATCTGTCCACCGCGCCGATCCAATGAGAGGTCAGCGGTCTCGGTGGCTCGCCGTCACCTATGGCAGGCGGCAGAGCGAGGTCGTTCTCGATACCGTGGAGCATGCCGCCCAACAGCGCCGCCATCACCAGATACGGGTTGGCATCAGCACCGGCAATGCGGTGTTCCAAACGGGCAGCAGGACCGGCGGTTTCCACCATCCGCACCGCCGCGCCGCGATGGTCAAATCCCCATTCGGGCGCGGTGGGCGCAAAGCTCATGGGACCAAACCGGCGGTAGCTGTTCAGGTGCGGCGCAAAGATCGCTTGGAGGTCTTCCATGGTCGCCAAGGTTCCCGCCACGGCTTTGGTCAGCAATGGACCTGGGCGACCCGGTTCGTCGAACACGTTAGCGCCGTCGCCGTCCACCAGTGAGGCGTGAATGTGGAATCCATTGCCCGGTTCAGCGGCGTAGGGTTTGGCTGTGAAAGTTGCCTCCAGCCCATGCTTGGCGGCAATGCAACGAGCGGCCCGGCGGAAAAGGAGCGCCTGGTCACAGGCCGCAAGTGCCGGCCCGTGGCGGAAGTTCACCTCAAACTGCGCGGGCCCATATTCGGCAGTGACCGTGTCGGTGGGCAATCCCTGAACCTCACACGCCGCGAGCAACTGGTCCAGCCAAGGGGCGTTCCGGTCCATGGCCTCCATGTCGTAGTTCTGCGCGGGGGGCGTGAACGGCGGCGGGCATGGCGCGGCATCGGCACGGTCGCGCGATTGGATGATGTAGAACTCAAGCTCTGCCGCCGTCACCGGATGCCAACCGTGCGCCCGGTAGGTGTCGAGCATTTTGGACAGGATCGTCCGTGGGGAAATGTTTGTGGGAACGCCGGGGTCTTCCTCCATCTCCACCAGCACCTGCGCGGTGGGCCTGTCGGCCCATGGCACCGGCAAGATGGTCCCAGGCACCGGCACCAACCGTGCGTCTGGATCGCCCACCACAATGCCAGTTCCCGAACCGGGCACTTCGTGGCCTCGAATACTCACCGCAATGGTGGAAAACGGCAGGCGCAGCTTGCCTGCGCCGATCTTTTCCCACTGGTCCATCGGCACCCATTTGCCGCGCAGAATGCCGTTGAGGTCGGCAAACAGCACCTCGATGCGCTCCGGCGTGCCGTGCTGGGCGCAGTGGGTTTCGTACTCTTCGGCGAATGTCATGGGTCTGCGGGCTTTCGCATCAACTGTCGTTTCGACACCAGCGCTGCCACAATCACGCCACTGGCCACAATGGCAATCATGATGGTCGAAAGCGCGTTGATCTCTGGGCTGACGCCCAAGCGCATGGAGGAGAAGATTTTGATGGGCAGCGTGGTGCTGGCTGGACCGGTGGTGAAGGACGCGATCACCAGGTCATCAAGCGACAGGGTGAAGGCCAAGAGCCAGCCCGATACCACGGCAGGTGCGATGATCGGCAGTGTGACAGTGAAGAAGGCTTGCAGCGGTGTGCAGCCCAGGTCGAGCGCGGCCTCTTCGAGTGAGCGGTCAAAGCTGGCCAACCGAGCGGAGACCACCACCGACACAAAGCATAGCGAGAATGTGGTGTGGGCTAGGACAATGGTGAATATGCCCCGGTCCAGACCGATGGCGATGAACAACAGCAACAGCGACAGACCGGTGATCACCTCGGGCATCACCAAGGGCGCGTAAATCATCCCTGAGAACAGTGTGCGCCCGAAGAACCGTCCGCCCCGGATCAAGACCAGCGCCGCCATTGTGCCCAGGACCGTGGCCAGCGTGGACGACACCACCGCCACCCGCAACGTCATCCAAGCGGCGTCGAGAAACTGTTCGTTCTGGAACAGCTTGCCGTACCATTTGGTGGAAAACCCCGCCCAGACCGTGACCAACTGGCTTTCGTTGAAGCTGTAGACCACCAGGATCAGCATGGGGATGTAGAGAAACGCAAACCCGAAGGTGAGCGCGGTGACATTCCAGATGCTGAGGCGATTCAATTTTGTGCATCCATGGGTTCGTTACAGGGTGGCCACGCGAAGGTCATATTTGACCAGAACTCATTCACGGCAGATGTGTTTGAAGATCTGGCCAGGGTAAGACAGTTCCCATGGACCAGAAGATGCAAATCTTCGATGAGCCTAGCCGGCTGTTCTGTTTGCGTGATCACGTCTCCAAAGGCTGCTGGTTTGAATTCTGAGCGTCCTGCTTCTCTTGGGCTATCGATAGAGTGGGTGCGCACATTTCGCGCATCCTTTAACGCGCTGCGGACTTCTTCACCAAGGATCAGCGCGCTCTTTAGGGTTTTCGGATAGGCGTCAATGACGCGGGATCGTCGCTTTTCTGCCTCCATCAAATGAAATTCGCTGACGCTCCAAGGTTTGCCATCTGGTGCCGTTAGCCATCCGAAAGGTGGCACTGGATCAAGTGCCAAATAATTCTCGTACGCATCCTTCGAAACTATGCGTGGCAGGTCTTCGTGATCTAAGAGCGACACGAGTGTAGGGATCGACACTGCGTTCCAGTCCGGTCGGTCCCAGACGGCGATCAATGCAATAATCCCCTGCGATATCAAGTCTCCAACGATTTGATTGGCAGCAGCGGCGGCAAGTGAATACTCACCGTTCGCCATTGGCCGTAAGCAAGCGCCAAGAGCTTCAATATTTTCAAGGCGCAAGAGGAGGTCATCGGCCTTGTATTGAATTTGCCTCATTACCGTTTTGGCGCGATCCAAACGATCTTTAGGAGGCATTGTTTTGATTTTATGCACAAATTGATGTGAGCGAGATTTTTTCATCCATGTCGCTCCTCATTGCGTTGAAACAGGACGATGGGGATGACCAGGATGGCCAGAAGGATCACCGCCACAGCGGAGGCCAAGGGCCAGTCGCGGTTGGCGAAAAACTCGTCCCATAGGACCTTGCCAATCATCAGCGTGTCGGAGCCGCCCAAGAGCGATGGGATCACGAACTCGCCCAGTGTGGGGATGAACACCAGGAAACATCCACCGATCACACCGGGACGGGACAGGGGCCAAGTCACCAGCCAAAAGGCTTGTGCGCGGGTGCAGCCCAAGTCGGCGGCGGCCTCTAAAAGCGAGCCGTCCATCTTGTCGAGGCTGGCGTAGATCGGCAGCACCATGAAGGGCAGGTAAGTGTAGACGATCCCGATGTAGACTGCGGTGGAGGTGTTGAGGATCGTCAACGGCTCGCCAATCACCCCTATGCCCAGCAGCATTTGGTTCAAATACCCTTCGGTGGCCAGGATCCCCAGCCATGCGTAGACCCGGATCAGAAAAGACGTCCAGAATGGCAGGATCACGAGCATCAGCAGAATGGGCCGCCAACTGTCCGACGCCTTGGCGATGCCAAGCGCCAGGGGGTAGCCCACCGCCAGCGTGCACAGGGTGGAGACAAACGCGATCTGGACCGACGACAGGTAGGCTTTCCAGTAAAGGTCATCGCTGGCCAGAAACTCGAAATTCTCCAGGTCGAACTCGGCAAAAGCGGCGCGGATGCTGGCCCAACCTTCGGACCAGTCGATGGTGGGCGCATAGGGTGGGATTGCGATGGCCGCGTCGGACAGCGACATGCGCACCACGATCACGAACGGCACCAGGAACAGCGCCAGCAACCACAGGTAGGGAATCGCGATCAACGCCGTGCGTTGCCAATTCATGCGGTCAGCACCACGCCCGCCCAGCGGTTCCAAGAGAGCCAAACCCGGTCATCCCACGTGAACGCGCGCTTCACGCGACGGCTGGCGTTGGTCATCCGCGCCTTGACGATTTGGCCGCTGTCGAGGCGCACGTGATAGGTGCTCACATCCCCCAGATAGCCGATGTCCACGATGGTGCCTTGCACTTGGTTCACCGGTTTGCCGGGCTTCTCTGCTGTGACGTTGATTTTTTCTGGCCGGATTGCGTAGCCGACTTGAGTGCCGCCTGCGATGTCGCGGTCGGTCCTGGCGATGATCGGTGGTTGACCTTCACCAAAGGTGATCCGAAGGTCTTCTCCCTCGGCGGTTGCCGTGCCTTCCAGGATCGTCACTTCGCCCACGAAGTCCGCCACAAACCGCGACTGGGGGTTTTCGTAGATGCCCTGGGGCGTGTCCACCTGCGCCAACTGCCCCGCTTTCATCACCGCCACGCGAGTGGCCACGGTCATGGCCTCTTCCTGGTCGTGGGTAACAATGATGAAGGTGGTGCCGATCTTGTCCTGTATGTCCATCAGTTCAAACTGCGTCTGCTGGCGCAGCTTCTTGTCGAGCGCGCCCAGCGGCTCATCGAGCAAAAGGAGTTTGGGGGCCAAAGCCAGCGACCTGGCGAGCGCCACCCTTTGCCGCTGGCCACCGGACACTTGGTGCGGTTTACGGTGCGCCAAGTCTTCGAGCCGGGTGAGCCGCAGCATCTCGTCCACACGGGCGTGCATATTGGCCTTGGTCGCCCCCGACCGGCGCAGGCCAAAGGCGATATTGTCCCAGATATTGAGATGCGGGAACAACGCGTAGCTCTGGAACATCATGTTCACCGGTCGCTTGTTGGGCGGGATCGGGGCGATGTCTTGGCCATCGAGCGTGATTGCTCCCTCCGTTGCCGCCTCGAACCCAGCAA
>JBCDFD010000165.1:0-7618 GCA_039178645.1 Pseudomonadota bacterium
AATGGTCCAAGGCCGCCCGGCATACATGGTCGCCTTCACGCCACGGGTGAATGGCCCCACACCGGGAATACCCCCCATATGCGGCAACCCATCGGTGTCCGCCTCCGTATAAAGCGGCTTGACCCGAATACCTTCCAAAGTATCCCAGTCCAAACCACCCAAAGGCTTCCCTCGAAGCTCTTTGGTGGCCAAGGCGTCCCAACGGTTCAGGTCGTCTCCCATCGTTCTCTCCTCAGGCGAATTCCAGGATCACATCGTCCACGGCCAGGCTGTCACCGGCGTCCGCCTTGACGGCGCTGACCACACCGGGTCGTTCTGCGCGCAGTATGTTTTCCATCTTCATGGCTTCCACGGTGGCGAGCGCCTGTCCTTCCTGCACGGCGTCGCCTTCGGTCACAGCGAGCGACACCAGCATTCCCGGCATGGGGCAAAGCAGGAATTTGGACGTGTCAGGCGGGGTTTTTTCGATCATGTAGGCCGACAGATCCTGCGCCCGTGGAGTACGCACCGCGACGGTCAGGTCTGCACCGCGGTGACGGACGCGGTAGCCTTCGCAAGCGTGCTCGACCTTCATGGCCAACGTGTCCCCAGCCAAATTGACCAACGCCAGGGCCTCGCCCGGTGTCCAATTGGTGCTCGCAGGCAAGACCGTGCCATCCTCAAAGGTGACCAACGGACCGGGCGTTCTTGGGGCCAAAGTCACGGGAAAAACCTGCCCAGCCAGTTCGACGGCCCATGTGTTGGAAACTGGGTGCGGACGTGGGCTCATCTGACCCGAGATGGTGACGTCCCGTGTGACGGCCTTCAGATGCATGGTTGCCAATGCGGCGGCGAGGTGTCGGAGCGTATCGCTGGGCAATTCTGCGCCTGAGAAGCCGTCTGGATACTCTTCCGCGATGAAGGCGGTGGAAATGTCACCGGAGATGAACCGAGGGTGATCCATGACGGCGCTGAGGAACGGCAGGTTGTGACCGATGCCTTCCAGTTCGAACCGGTCGAGCGCCCCGCGCATGGCGTCAATGGCAATGGCCCGATCAGGGCCCCAAGTGCACAGCTTGGCAATCATCGGGTCGTAGAACATGGAGATCTCTCCACCCTCGTAAACGCCGGTGTCGTTGCGCGTGATGGTGCCTGTTGCGGCTTCGCCTTCGATCGGGGGACGGTAGCGGGTCAAACGGCCAATGGAGGGCAGGAAGTTGCGGTAGGGATCCTCGGCGTAGACGCGGCTTTCGATGGCCCAGCCGTTGATGCCGATATCATCCTGTGTGATGCTCAGCGGTTCGCCTGCCGCCACGCGGATCATTTGTTCGACCAGATCCACACCGGTTATGAGTTCGGTCACAGGGTGTTCCACCTGCAGACGGGTGTTCATTTCCAGGAAGTAAAAATTCCGTTCCGCATCTACGATGAATTCCACCGTGCCGGCAGAACAATAGTCCACCGCCTCTGCCAGCGCGACGGATTGTTCACCCATCGCCTTGCGGGCGGCTTCATCCAGGAAAGGACTTGGGGCCTCCTCGACAACCTTTTGGTTGCGCCGCTGGATCGAGCATTCCCGTTCGTTGAGGTAAACTGTGTTGCCCAAGCGGTCGCCGAGCACCTGGATTTCGATGTGCCGCGGTTGCGTGATGAACTTTTCGATGAAGATCCGATCGTCGCCAAAGCTGTTGGCGGCCTCGTTCTTGGAGGACTGGAACCCCTCGCGGGCTTCCTCATCGGTCCAAGCAATGCGCATGCCTTTACCGCCACCCCCGGCGGAGGCTTTGATCATCACAGGATACCCGATTTGCCGGGCGATCCTCACCGCTTCTTCGGCGTCTTCGATCAGGCCCATGTAGCCGGGCACCGTGGAAACTCCGGCCTCGGCGGCGAGCTTCTTCGAGGTGATCTTATCCCCCATGGCTTCAATGGCGCCCTTTGGCGGTCCGATGAACGCCACGCCCATCTCGTCCAACGCTTCGGCGAACTTTGCGTTCTCGCTTAGGAAGCCATAGCCGGGATGTACGGCCTCGGCCCCGGTTTGGCGGATCGCATCAAGGATTTTGTCGATGACGATGTATGACTGGTTGGCAGGCGGTGGGCCGATGTGCACGGCCTCGTCTGCCATTTGTACATGCAATGCCAGGGCGTCGGCGTCCGAATAGACCGCCACCGTCTTGATCCCCATCTTGCGGGCAGACTTGATGACCCGGCAGGCAATTTCACCACGGTTCGCGATTAGGATTTTCTTGAACATGGGGCGGCCTCAGAGCGGGATGTTGTCATGGTTCTTGAACGGGCGATCGACCTGCTTGTTGCGCAGTGTGGCGAAGGCCCGGCAGACGCGGCGGCGGGTGGAGCGGGGCATGATCACCTCATCCACAAAGCCGCGCTGAGCTGCCTTGAACGGATTGGCGAAGTTGTCTTCGTATTCCTGGGTGCGCGCGGCGATCTTGTCCGCGTCCCCCAATTCGTTGCGATAGATAATTTCCGCCGCGCCTTTGGCCCCCATCACCGCGATCTGCGCCGTGGGCCACGCGTAATTGACGTCCGCGCCTATATGTTTGGAACTCATCACATCATAGGCGCCGCCATAGGCTTTGCGGGTGATCACAGTGACCTTGGGCACAACCGCTTCGGCATAGGCAAAAAGCAATTTGGCCCCGTGCTTGATGATGCCGCCATATTCCTGCGCGGTGCCAGGAAGGAAACCAGGCACGTCAACTAGGGTCAGGATCGGGATGTTGAACGCATCACAGAAGCGGACGAAGCGGGCTGCCTTCCGGGAACTATCGATGTCTAGGCAGCCCGCCAGAACCATGGGTTGGTTGGCAACAACGCCCACGGTCTGTCCTTCCAGCCGAACGAAACCCGTTAGGATGTTCTTCGCGTACTCGGCTTGGATTTCGTAGAAGTCGCCTTCATCGGCGAGTTTGAGAACCAATTCCTTCATGTCGTAAGGTTGGTTCGGGTTCGAGGGCACAAGCGTGTCCAGTGATGGGTCCACCCGGTCAGGGTCATCAAAACTTGTGCGCACTGGTGGTTTTTCTCGCGCGGACAACGGCAGAAAATCAATCAGTCGGCGGGTTTGCGCCAGGGCTTCCAGGTCGTTGCCGAAGGCCCCATCGGCCACGGAAGACTTCTTGGTGTGGGTGGATGCGCCCCCCAGTTCTTCCTGTGTCACCTCTTCGTTAGTGACGGTTTTCACCACGTCGGGGCCGGTGACAAACATGTAGCTGCTGTCTTCGACCATGAAGATGAAATCGGTCATCGCCGGCGAATACACCGCACCGCCCGCGCAGGGGCCCATGATCACACTGATCTGGGGGATCACGCCCGACGCCCGCACATTGCGCAGGAACACGTCGGCGTAACCCGCCAACGAGGCCACGCCCTCTTGAATGCGTGCTCCGCCAGAGTCGTTTAGGCCAACGACGGGCGCGCCATTTTGGACAGCCATGTCCATGATCTTGCAGATCTTCTGGGCATGGGTTTCGGATAGTGACCCGCCGAAGACAGTGAAATCCTGGCTGAATACATAGATCAGCCGTCCGTTGACCGTGCCCCATCCCGTGACCACCCCGTCGCCTGGGATAGTTTGGTCGGCCATGCCAAAATCGGTGCAACGGTGGGTGACATAGGTGTCATATTCTTCGAAACTGCCGTCATCGAGCAGGAGTTCGATCCGTTCCCTTGCGGTCAGTTTGCCCTTGGCATGTTGCGTGTCGATCCTGCGTTGACCGCCACCCAGATGGGCCTCATCGCGGCGGGATTCGAGCGTGTCGAGGATGTCCTTCATCTCAGCGACCTCCCAGGCCCAAGGCCCGTGCGCCCAACGTCACACCAAAGGCTGCAATCAGTGCTTTGGTGATGTCACCCAAAATGAAGGGCGCCAGACCCCATTCCAGGATCGGCTTGTCCCATCCCAGGACTGCACCTAACTGCAAAAGACCGGTGGGATAGACCAAGGCTGTGCCCAGCAACGCGACCACAGATGCCCCGGGGAGAGATTGGGTCCACCCGCGGTCGCGCGCCCAGCCACAGAACAAGACGGCGATGGCGAACCCAATGAGGTAGCCACCCGTCGGCCTTGCGAAGACTTCAAACCCGCCTTTGCCGCCCGCAAAGACCGGCAGACCCACGGCTCCGGCACCCAGGAACGTGGCCACAGCCGCCCCGCCTTGGCGCAGGCCCAGAGCCAAACCTGTGCCCAGAACCGCTACGGTTTGCAGTGTCATGGGCACGGGATAGTACGGTATTTCCACATGGGAGCCCGCCACCATCAAGGCGGCCGCGCTCAAAATGGCGGCGATATTCCATCGGGTTTGGGTCTGGTTGGAGGTTTGGCTTGTCACGTCACTGTCTCCCATTCGTTTTGACACCACCGCGGGTCTGACGCGGTTGTGAGGATGGGGTGCCCGAGGAGACGCGACGAAAACAGACCTAGACAGGTTGGATTGCGAAGTGTTCCAATTGCAAACCTGCGAACTGCGAATTTGCGAACATGGCACTGAACGGACAAAAACTCTTCGTCGGGGCGCGCATCCGAAATCTGCGCCAATCGGAAAAGCTCACGCAGCGGGCCTTTGCTGAACGCCTGGAAATTTCTGCAAGTTATCTCAATCAGATAGAGAACAATCAGCGCCCCATTTCGGCGTCGGTTATCCTCGCTTTGGTGGACCGTTTCGGGGTCGATATCGCCCAGTTTGCCAGTGATGACAGCGACCGTGTTGTGGCCCATCTGAGCGAAGCGCTTGCTGATCCGGTGTTTGGTGAACACCGTCCCTCCCGACAAGAACTCAAGATTGCGACATCAAATACACCGGACTTGGCTCATGCCTTCTTGGCCTTACACCGCGCTTATCTGTCTGGTCAGGAACGATTGGCATCGCTGGATGATGCGCTTCAGGGGCAAAGCGACTCGCTGGCACCGCAGCCCTATGAAGAGGTGAGGGACTTTTTCCACTACATCGACAACTATGTGGATTGGCTGGATCGCGGGGCGGAGGCTTTGGCCGGTGAAATGGGCCTGCCGTCCGGTTCTACGCCGGAGCTTTGCGCGGACCGTTTGCGCACGCGTCACGGGATCGAAGTTGTCAGCGATGGTGCACGGATCGCACCGGATGTGATGCGGGAGTTTCGAGCGAATGAGCGTGTGCTTTACCTCAACCCAGACCTGTCTCGCGGTTCACAAGCGTTCCAACTGCTCCAGCAAATTGCGTTGATCGAAGAAGAGCCCGCCATCCATCGCATCCTCTCAGACGCCAAATTCCGCACCGAAGAGGCCCGGGCCATCGCCAAACTGGGTTTGGTTAATTATTTCGCTGGGGCGGCTTTAATGCCCTACCAAGCGTTTTTGACCAAAGCACGCGAACTGCGCCACGATCTGGAACTGTTGGCCCGGCACTTTCGAGCGAGCCTCGAACAGGTGGCACACCGGCTCAGCACGTTGCAACGCCCAGGGCTCAAAGGCATCCCATTCTACTTCATGCGGGTGGATCGGGCAGGGACGATCACCAAAAGGCACAGCGCCACCCGATTGCAGTTTGCGCGTTTTGGCGGCGCGTGCCCGCTGTGGTGCGTGCACAAAGCGTTCGAGAACCCTGGGGAGTTCGTGCGCCAAAGGGCCGAAACACCGGACGGAGAGCGGTATTTCTCCATCGCCACCACAATCACCAAACGCGCGCTTGGTTACGGCAAACCCATCCGGCGCTATGCCATTGGTCTGGGCTGCCAGTGCGACTTTGCCCCAGAAATAGTTTATGCGGACGGGCTGGATTTTGGAAATGCAGCCGCGTTCGACCGTATCGGCGTGTCCTGCCGAATTTGCGACCGCTCAGACTGTCAACAACGGGCAATGCCACCAATAGGCCGCAAAATCGCTGTGAACGAAACACTCCGAGAAGTAGTGCCCTACAGCATTATGAGGGATTAAACCTTGTCGATAACTGGATCGTTCAACGTATAAGTGACTAGTCTAATTGTTTGGCTCAGGACGCCAAACGTCACAGGAGTTCACACTCCTTAGGCGCGGCAAGGCGAGGGTTTCCAATCTTTCAAACGTCTACGATGAGGAGAATTTGGTTTTACTCAAATGGGATGAACTGCCTCTACGCCAAGTCTTTGGCTTTAGTGGTGCAAACAGTGGAGACATTGCGTCTCCCAATGGCTCAACGCCACTCGAGTGCACCGCCTTCCGGTATTGGAAGTTTTTCAGAACAAACGATTGATTGATCCGCCAGCGAATGTGTTAGCCAAACGGCTGAAAAGAGGGCCAATCTTGTAACAGGTTAAATGCAGCCGTGGGAACGGCGAGCGGCGCACTCGCACACCGAGCCCACACCGACCGGTGCTGCAAAGGGCATACATGTCGGCTAAGAGGCTAGACCGAAGCCAAAGGCTGATAGCTCTGATCAGCCTCGCTTGATGCCTCACGACGTTCTAGGCTGGCAAGGAAGTTAGAGAGCGATAACGAATGATCCGACACGTTCGCCTTTGCGCAATTTTTATGGTGAGTGCCGGGGTGGCAGCGGCTGAAACCGTGACAGGGGACGAATTCTATGAGGATCGAAGCGGGTATCCTTGCTTTGCGACTTTGAACACCGATGCGGGCAAGAGCGTCACTTTGCAGCTATCCGATTACAAAGGCGTCTGGTCGCTCAAATTCATTGTCTCGGATCGTGCTTCCGTCTATCGGCGGTTTTTTGACAGTCGGGGTCTGCGCGATGAAGGTGCTTTCGAAGACGCGTTCGAGGGAGTCCGTATCGGTGAGCGTTTGTTTGACTTCAATGATACGTCGCTCTTCGAAGTCCAGCGCCAAGACGTGGACAAAGAGACCGCCGGGATATTCAGCGTAAACGAACAGCATAATGTAGTGCGAGCATTGAATGCGATGGCGCATGATGGGATCGATATTCAAGGGTTGGTGTCCTTGGACAGCACCGCTAAGACCTTAAGCGAATTTCGTTCTTGTTCATACGCCGCAATGGGTCTTCAAGAAGGCGAAAGAGTTGAAACAGATTTCCGGGCCGAATACCGAATGATCTTCGAAGGCGCATTCGAGAATTGGGTATCAAGTATGGCACGGGCGGAGCATTGCCTTGGCATACGCTTCGATGATGACGTAGTGTCAGAGACAATTGACGCGGCAGCGGATGCCTTCCATCCCGGCGTGCCGAACTTCCGTAAGCGCAGCGAATACCGTGAAGACCTTGAGGGGATGCTACCTATTGCGAAGCTTTCTGGTATGACGGATGCTTGGACGGAAGGGTGCTTTATGGCGCGCAGTTTAACAGACGTATCGCGGGTGCCGGTTGATAAAGCGATCGATGAAGCTGCGAAACTAGATTGACGCCTCCCGCTATCCCATTCTTCGATGAGTGAAAGCAGCCTTTGGAGTTACGGCAGCGAACGACCGCTTTGTCCGCGAGTCGGACATTTGAGCTTCCATGCGTGAGGTCTTGTATGGGTCAGAAATTTTCCGACGTGTTGATCTGAATTGTAAGCGGTTCGCCAATCACACCTGGCTGGTGCAATTCCAGGGCAAGAGTTCGTTGATGTCGGCCTGCTTGTGCCCATTTGCGATGGCTGTCAGGACCCTAGACAGATAGCCGTGCGGTTCGATCCCGTTAAGTTTGCA
>JBCDFD010000166.1:0-7610 GCA_039178645.1 Pseudomonadota bacterium
CAGCCGGTCTCGAGACTGTGCTGGATGCTGTCTTGTCCGTGGAAGACGTCGGCGTCTTTAAGCCATCCGCACAAGTCTACGACATGGTCGGTTCCCATTTTTCCGTGGCGCGCAACGAAGTGGTTTTTGTGTCGTCGAATGGGTGGGATGTGTGCAGTGCAGCGGATTATGGGTTCCGCACCATTTGGGCGAACCGCGCGGGCCAGCCCATGGATCGGCTCGATGCTCAACCGGATGTGGTGGTGTCCGACCTCACCAACGTCCCCGACATCGCCGTAGGTCTGCTGAACGACCGGCACGGGTCGGGATCGGAAATTGGCGAAACCCAATACTTCACCACCGCAGATGGACTGCATTTGGCCTACCGAGTGGATGGGGAAACTGGTCCCGCACTTCTGTGTCTGTGTGGTTTGACCCGCAATATGGCGGACTTCGACTATGTTGCGCGGGACTTCCAGAGCCGGGCGAAGGTCATCCGTTTGGACACCCGTGGGCGCGGGCAGTCGGACTGGGATCCGGATCACTTGAACTATACGGTCAAGACCGAGGCGCGGGACGCGTTGGCGCTGCTCGACCACTTGGGGTTGGACAAAGCCGCCATCTTGGGCACATCGCGGGGCGGCTTGATCGCCATGGAATTGGCCGAAACTGCGCGCGACCGGCTCACCGGAGTATGTTTCAACGACATCGGGCCGGAAATTGAGCTGGAAGGCTTGGGGTTCATTGCCACCTACTTGGGCGTACGACCCGGTGCGAAAACATATGACGAAGCCGCAGACGGATTTGCCGCCAACTATGCCGGCAAGTTTCCAGGCGTGCCTAAGGAACGGTGGCTCACACACGCCAAGCGCATCTACCGCGAAGGCTATGATGGTCTGGACTTGCGCTACGATGCCATGCTGCGACAGGCGCTTTTTGAGCCGCGGCAGCCGGTGGTGATCCCAGACATGTGGGCGCAGTTCGACGCGCTGTCAGGATTGCCTGTGGCACTGATCCGAGGCGAGCATTCGGACATTCTTTCCGCGGCCACTGCCGAAAAGATGAAAGAGAAGCGACCTGACATGCTCTATGCGGAAATCGCAGATCGCGGACATGTGCCATTTTTGGACGAACCGGATGTGACAGCATTGATCGGCCAGTTTCTGGATCAATTGCCATGACACCGCAGATGATCGCCGCGGCGGCGCAGCGGCTTTCAGGGCACATTGTCCAAACGCCAATTTTGAATTCGCCAGCTTTGGATCGGCTGGCAGGTCGGCGGGTGTTCGTGAAGGCTGAATGCCTGCAACACACTGGATCGTTCAAATACCGCGGTGGTCGGGCGGCGATCAGCGCTTTGTCGGTGGAAAACCGTCGACGCGGCGTGCTTGCCATGTCGTCGGGCAATCACGCCCAAGGGGTCGCGCGTGCTGCGCAGGAACTGGATACGCCGGCAACCATCGTGATGCCGTCCGACGCGCCACAGGTGAAAATCGACGGCACGCGCAACTACGGGGCAGAGGTGGTGTTCTACGACCGAGCCACAGAGGACCGGGCCACGTTGTCCGCCGACTTGGCCGCTGCGCGTGGACTGACGATCATCTCTCCCTATGACCATCCGGAGGTCATCGCGGGCCAAGGCACCGTGGGCCTTGAGATCGCCGAATTTGCCAAAGCGCTAGGGATCACACAATGCGAGGTTCTAGTGTGCTGTGGTGGGGGTGGCTTAGCCGCTGGGGTCGCGCTGGCGCTGGAGCATCACGCGCCTGGACTGACCGTGCGTCCGGTGGAGCCCGAGGGCTTTGACGATGTGGCGCGGTCACTCCGCTCTGGCAAACGAGAGCGCAATGCGTCCACAACCGGTTCCATCGCAGATGCGATCCTGAGCCCGATGCCCGGTGAAATGACCTTTCCGATCCTGCACAGGCTTTGCGGTCCAGGCCTGACTGTAACCGACCAAGAATCATTGCATGCGATTGCAATCGCGCTGGCGCATTTGAAGTTGGTTTTGGAACCAGGGGGCGCCGCCGCGCTTGCCGCTTCTTTAAGCTGTTTCGATGAAATCAATGGCGATTCTGTAATCGTGGTGGCCACTGGCGGAAATTTGGATCTGGCGCTTCTCCCCCAATTGCAGAAGCATCTGTAATTGGGGCACTTTTCTAACCAAAAGTGGCGGTAATGTGTGGTGAAATCACAACTCCTCAAACAAATAAAGAATGCGTAATATCATACTTGTCATGCATGTACGACAATGGTACGTGATAATTTTACGACATTAACTTGATTTTACCGTGCCCTCGCCTGGGCAGGTCTAAATCGGTATGCGACCTTGGTCTCAATGTGCGGGTCACCTTGAAGACACAAGTGAACTATGGAACCAGAAAACAACGAAACTGTCGCTGCGGTTGGCCCCGATGCGCTCGCGGGCGAGTTTGCAGAGCAAATGCGTGAGTGTTCGCTTGCCGCGAGTGTTTACCTCAAAGCTCTATCCCATCCGGACCGGCTCATGATCCTGTGCCACCTCATCGAAGGTGAACGCACGGTCACTGAGTTGGAACACTTGGTGGGCACTCGACAATCGTCGGTGAGCCAGCATTTGGCAAAGCTGCGAGGCCAGGACATCGTGAGCACACGACGTGAGGGCAAAGCGGTCCACTATTCCATCAGTGATGTGAGGACCAGAGAGATCATGTTGCTCTTGCACAAGCTGTTCCTGCCTTCTACCTCCACGGAATGACAACGATCACAGTGTGCACGACCTGTCGTGCGGAAGCGAACCGCGAAGACAAGACGCTCGATCCCGATGGAGAGGCGTTTTTTGAGCGGGTGCAGAAAGCGGCCCAAGGGCACGGGATTTCTGTACGTGGGGCCGCCTGTTTGATGGGCTGTAAACAGGGCTGCAACGTGGCGATTTCGGACCACGGGAAGATGAGCTACGTGATGGGGCGCTTCGACGGAACCGAGGACGCCGCCGCCGCTGTGGTCGAGTATGCGAGCCACCACCGTAGTCAGGACACGGGCATTGTGCCCTTTAGGGAATGGCCCACGGGTGTGAAAGGCCACTTCGTGGCGCGCATCCCTCCGCTGGACACCTAAAACGCTTCCACTTTACATTGGATCACTTATTCGCTGCCTCACGCTAGGCTCAAACGCGAAAAGCGGTGCCAGATGCTTCAACGAAAAGTGGAAGCGCCATAAAGACCCGCCGGTTTGTAGGCTGTCACCTCAACCTCGAACAACATGGCCGGGTCTATCAGCCCGGCTTCGATCATCGTGGCCGTGGGTGGGTTTTCCCCGAACCGTGCACGCAGGGTGGGCCAGCAGTCCTCGAACAGTGTTCGATCCGGCAAGATGTACTGGACCCGAACCACGTCGGCCAAAGACGCACCCGTTTCGGCCAAGGCCGCTTCCACCCGGTCCAAAGCCAAGGCGCACTGTGCCGTCACGGGTTGAACGTCGGGTCCATTGGGATCTAACCCCGTCGTTCCGCTGACAAAAATGAAATCGCCCGCGACAACTGCGCGGGCGTATCCAATTTTGGGCTCGTAAGGCGATGGCGAATGGATGCGCCGGATCACCATGGCAAGGTCAGCTGGCGCTGACCGGTTCTTCCTTGGCCTCGCCGTAAATCATGAGCGGCGCGGATTCAGAGTGCACAGCCTCTTCGTTCACGACCACTTCTTCGACGGCCTCCATGCCCGGCAGGTCAAACATGGTGTCGAGCAAGATGTCTTCCATGATCGACCGTAGGCCCCGAGCCCCGGTTTTCCGCTCAATGGCGCGGCGTGCAATGGCACGCAGAGCGTCATCGGTGAAAGTGAGCTTGGTGTCTTCCAGTTCGAACAAACGCTGATACTGTTTGACCAGAGCGTTCTTGGGCTCGGTCAGGATAATCACGAGCGCGTCTTCGTCGAGGTCGGTGAGCGTCGCCAGGACAGGCAGGCGGCCCACAAACTCTGGGATTAGACCGAACTTGAGCAGGTCCTCAGGTTCCAGCTCTTCGAACATCTCGCCGACGCCGCGATCATCTTCGTCCTTCACATCAGCACCAAAGCCAATGGCTGACCCTTTGCCGCGTCGCGCGATGATCTTATCGAGACCCGCAAATGCACCGCCGCAGATGAAGAGAATGTTCGTGGTGTCCACTTGCAGGAATTCCTGCTGCGGATGCTTTCGACCACCCTGGGGCGGCACAGAGGCCACCGTGCCTTCCATGATTTTCAGCAGTGCTTGCTGGACACCTTCGCCAGACACATCACGGGTTATGGACGGATTGTCCGATTTGCGCGTGATCTTGTCGACCTCGTCGATGTACACGATCCCGCGCTGCGCGCGTTCCACGTTGTACTCGCTGGCCTGGAGCAGTTTGAGGATGATGTTTTCCACATCCTCGCCGACGTACCCCGCTTCAGTCAGTGTCGTGGCATCCGCCATGGTGAAGGGTACATCCAATATGCGCGCCAGCGTTTGGGCCAACAGAGTCTTACCGCAACCGGTGGGACCGATCAGCAGGATGTTGGACTTCGCCAATTCAATGTCGTTCGATTTACCCGCGTGATTGAGCCGCTTGTAGTGATTGTGCACCGCCACCGACAACACGCGCTTGGCGTGGGCCTGGCCGATCACATAATCGTCCAGAACTTCGCAGATTTCTTTCGGGGTCGGCACGCCATCCGCAGACTTCAGCCCGGCGGATTTGGTTTCCTCCCGGATGATGTCCATACAAAGCTCAACACACTCGTCGCAGATAAAAACCGTAGGTCCTGCAATGAGTTTGCGAACCTCGTGTTGGCTTTTGCCGCAGAAGCTACAGTAGAGCGTGTTCTTGCTATCGCCGCCAGTTGTGTTCGCCATGGGTCATCTCCTATCGGGCGGGTATGGGCCCGTCGATCGGGGGCGTTTCTCGCCTCCGATCAGCTTAGGGCAGCCACTTTTTCCGCACAACGTCTAAATCGTCCTATGCCTAAGGGTGTTTGCGAATGGTTTACGCATCCTCACCGTCTTCGCCCGACCGCTGTGTGACGATCTGGTCAATGAGGCCCCAATCCTTTGCCATTTCGGCGGTCATGAAGTTGTCACGTTCCAGCGCGGACTCCACGTCTTCGTATTTCTGACCACAGTGTTTCACGTAGATATTGTTAAGCCGTTCTTTCAGCTCAAGAATTTCTTTCGCGTGAATGGATATGTCGGTGGCCTGCCCCTGGAACCCACCGGACGGCTGGTGCACCATGATGCGACTGTTTGGCAGAGAAAACCGCATGTCCTTTTCACCGGCAGCCAGCAAAAGCGAGCCCATCGAGGCCGCCTGCCCCACCACCAAAGTAGACACTTTGGGTTTGATGTACTGCATGGTGTCATAGATCGACAGACCACTTGTCACAACGCCACCGGGCGAGTTGATGTACATGGAGATCTCTTTAGACGGGTTTTCCGCCTCCAAATGCAGCAACTGTGCAACGATGAGCGATGACATGCCGTCATGGACCGGCCCGGACAGAAAGATGATCCGCTCTTTCAAAAGACGAGAGAAAATATCGTAGGCCCGTTCCCCGCGGGAGGTTTGTTCCACAACCATGGGGACGAGGTTCATGTAAGTTTCGATGGGATCACGCATGGGTAAGGGCCTGCTTTTTCTATGGGCGTAGCGCCGGACATGTGAGTCTTAGGTCCCGCGTGGGGTAGCTGCAAGGCCCCCAATGGACGGGATCGATGTTTCGCCGCGGCGCTTGGCACACCATCCGCAGGACATTTGATTTAACTTTTCAGTTAACGCGCGGCGGACGGTGTTGACTAAAGCGTTAGTCACGACTTACCGTAAGCTATGACTTACGATAAGACGATGCAAGCCCTAGCCGAACCCACCCGGCGCGCCTTGGTGGAACGGTTGCGTGAAGGACCATTGTCCGTGGCAGACCTGGCCCGCGGGATGGAGGTTAGCCGTCCAGCCGTATCGCAACACCTGCGGGTTTTGTCGGATGCGGGCCTGTTGGAAGTCACCCCTGTGGGCACACGTCGACTCTATCGCCTTTGCCCCGATGCCATAGCGGCGCTGAGATCATACCTAGATTGCCTGTGGGAGGACGCGTTCGCTGCCTTCGAGGCCGAAGCCTACCGTCAGAAAGGACCCCCAAATGGCGACTGATCCGATCCGCAAATCCGTCACCGTGCCAATCCCGCCGGGCGACGCGTTCCGCATTTTCACCGAAGACCTGGGCCGATGGTGGCCTGTGGACAACCATTCCATTTCGGCCAACCGTGGGGAACGGCCCACTTCGGTGACTGTTGAACCTCGCGAAGGTGGTGCGATTCTGGAAACCTGTCCGGACGGTGATACCGCCCCTTGGGGGCGCGTGACCACCTGGCAACCGGGTGAACGGTTGGACATCGCTTGGCACGTGGGCCGCGACGAAAATGACCATACTGATCTCACAATTGTGTTCACACCGATGGAAGGCGGCACCCGCGTCGACCTAACCCATGGTGGATTTGACCGTCTGAGCGCGGATGCGACCGAA
Organism: Pseudomonadota bacterium; assembly: GCA_039178645.1. GTDB lineage: Bacteria > Pseudomonadota > Alphaproteobacteria > Rhodobacterales > Rhodobacteraceae > Mangrovicoccus. The sequence continues at coordinate 6,495 of JBCDFD010000166.1, forward strand.
ACGGCGACCAGCTACCTTGGCGGTTGGGACCATGTGCTCGGGTCCTGCTATGCCCAAGCCTGCGGCGCCCTTTGCAACTGATGCGGCCACATTGACCTAACCCCGCGCCGCGCCACTTCGTCAGCCAACGAGGAGGTGCCCATGCCACTGGATTTCCCAGCCACCCGGACCGAGGGGCTGCGCCGTCTGTCCCATTTCATCCCCAAAGCCGGGCGTGAGTATGCCAGCCAGCGCAACTATGACCGTGGACCGGATGGGCATCCAAATGTCTCGGCGCTGTCCCCCTATATCCGTCACCGAATGGTGACAGAGCCGGAAGTAATACGCAGTGTTCTGGGACGCCATTCCGCATCGGCGGCAGAAAAGTTCATCCAAGAGGTGTTTTGGCGAACCTATTGGAAAGGCTGGTTGGAGATGCGCCCCGGTGTCTGGACCGCATACAAAGCGGGCCTGGGACAAGGGCTTAACCGGCTCGACACAGAAGGCGGCTTGCGCGCTGACTGGGAAGCGGCGTGTTTGGGACAGACCGGCATCGACGCGTTCGACCATTGGGCTAAGGAGTTGGCGGAAACTGGATACCTGCACAACCACGCCCGCATGTGGTTTGCCTCCATTTGGATTTTCACGTTGCGATTGCCTTGGGAATTGGGCGCAGATTTCTTCATGCGTCACTTGCTCGATGGCGATCCCGCGTCGAACACACTGGGCTGGCGGTGGGTCGCGGGCCTGCACACCCGCGGCAAGAATTACTTAGCGCTGGAAAGCAATATCGCGAAATACACCGATGGTCGGTTCCGCCCCAGTGGATTGGCGCAGACCACTGCCCCGCTGGACGAACCGGGACCGCTGCCTCGGATGGACTTGCCTTTGCCGGATATCTTCAACAACGGGCCCAAGACGGGCTGGTTGCTCACCGAAGAGGACTTGACCCCGACCTTCGCCATGCCCATGCGTCCGCTTCCCATGGCGGTGATGCCTCGGGCAGCACACAGATCTTGGCCGCGCAGCTCTTGTTAAACTTCTTGGGTTTCATCTTTCATGCGCGCGGCAGCTGACACGCGTTGCGCAGTCTGACCTTGAGGCAGTTTCTCTCAGGTAAAGATGCACCGGAAGCGA
>JBCDFD010000167.1:0-7453 GCA_039178645.1 Pseudomonadota bacterium
CTGCAACGCCCCCACGCGGATGCTTGTTCAGAAAGACAGTTACGCCCAGGCCGTGGACATCGCCACTGCCACTGCGCGCCCGACACCAGCGGGCCGATGTGTCGACCGGCGTCCTGCGGATCGCCCACCTCGACTTTGGCCGCAGTGGCAGTGGCGATGTCCACGGCCTGGGCGTAACTGTCTTTCTGAACAAGCATCCGCGTGGGGGCGTTGCAGCTTTGCCCGGTGTTCATCATCACGTGGCGAACACCGCGGGAGACTGACGGTTCCAGGTCGGCATCGGGCAGCAGGATGTTGGGCGACTTGCCCCCAAGTTCCAAGGTCACGCGTTTGATGGTTTCAGCCGCATCGCGGGTGATCTCGCGGCCTGCGCGAGTGGAGCCGGTGAAGGACACCATGGCCACATCCGGGTGCGCCGAGAGCGCCACGCCCACTTCTGGCCCAGTGCCGTGGACCATGTTCACCACACCGGCGGGCACACCCGCTTCATGCAGAATGTCCATGTAGAGAATGGCGTTCAGCGGCGTGAGTTCGGACGGCTTCAACACGGACGTGCAGCCGGTGGCGATGGCCGCAAGTATTTTCAGTGCGATTTGATTGATCGGCCAATTCCAAGGGGTGATGAGCCCCACGACCCCGATGGGCTCTTTCACCAGAAGATCACCCTGCGCGTTGATGCTTTCAAACTCCAGAGCCTCGAGCGCCTTCACAAAACCATCCAGGTGCCCCACACCCACAGCCGTTTGTGCCCCCTTAGACAGCGACAGTGGCGCGCCGAGTTCCGCCGTGATGAGACGTGCCATTTCAGTGCGCTTGCGGACGTAGACCTCGCGGATCGCGGCGAGCAACTCCAGGCGCTCAGCCTTCGAGGTTCGGCTGAACGTGGGGAACGCTGCCTTTGCCGCCGCCACCGCCGCATCGATGTCGGCGGCTGTTCCCGCGGGCACTTCGGCGATGGAGGTTTCAGTGGCGGGGTTTTCCACTGCGATCACACCACCTCTTAGCGGATCCACCCAGGCCCCGTTGATATAGAACTTGTCGGTGGCCAGTGTGGGCAAAGTCACAGCGGTCATAGGCGGTCCCTCAATGCGTACCAGGTCATGGCCGCCACCAAAAGTGGCCAGCGGAGCGAGACGCCCCCCGGAAAAGTTGGTGTCGGAAGTCGGTTCATCAAGTCGAACCGGTCCAGTGTCCCGCCCACCGCTTCGGCCAGGATTTTTCCAGCCAGCGTACCCATGGCGACCCCATGGCCGGAAAAGCCGGACGCCGACCAAACGTCGGGACTAAGGCGAGCGAAGTGCGGGAGCCGTTCCATGGTGATGCCCAGCGTGCCCCCCCAGGCATGGGTGATTGGCACGTCTTTGAGATGCGGAAAAACCTGCGCCATGGAGCGGCGCACCTTGGCGGCGATGTCGGTGGGAAACTGCAGCCCATAGCTTTCGCCACCGCCGAACAAGAGCCTTTTGTCATGGCTGAGCCGGAAGTAGTTCACCACGAACCGGCTGTCGGCGACGGCATAGCCCGAGCGGATGGTTTTGGCGGCGATGTCCGGAGCTAAGGGCGCAGTGGCCGCTGTGAAGTTGTTGATCGGCATCACGCGCTTGGCGAGCGTGCCGTCGATGTTGGTGTGGTAGCCGTTTAGGGCGAGCACTACCGCACCCGCCCGCACCCGCGCGAAATCCGTGCGCACCTCTTTGTCCACGCGCGCGGTCATGCGGCTGTTTTCATGGATGCGGACACAGGCCGCTTGCGCAAGCTTTGCCAGGCCCAAGGCGTAGCGCAGGGGATGCAGATGACCTCCGCCCATGTCCAGCGTAGCGGAATGATAGCCCGGTGAGCCCACTTCGGCCTGGGTCGCGCCACGATCCAAGAAGCTGATTTGCTCATAGCCGTAGCGGGTGGTCAGATGGTCGACCTCGGCCCGGCTGTGCTTGGTGTAGCGGGCCTTGTGATTGGGGTGGAGAATGCCGGGTTTGAACCCGGCATTGCTGCCACAGGCGTCGGCAAGAGACTTGGTGAGCGCCACGGCCTCGAGGCCAAGGTCCCAAAGCTTGGCCGCGTCATCGGGACCGGCCATGGTTTCCAGGTCCATCTGGTCGCGCCGCTGGCCGGTGCCCACTTGCCCCCCATTGCGACCCGAGGCCCCAAAGCCCACGCGATGGGCTTCCAGCAGAACCACGTCCAGCCCCGCGCGCGCCATGTGCAAAGCCGCCGACAGACCTGTGAAGCCCCCGCCCACGACGCAGACATCGCACTGCATTTCGCCTTCGGCGCGGGGAAACTCGGCCAGCGGCTCCGCCGTCTCGGCGTACCAAGACTTGGGGTAGCCACCCCTTGGGTCATTGATCGTCAGAGTGTCCATTTGAGCACCGTATCGAAAACTCACTCTTGCGGAGCACGCCCGTGTTGGCACCAGTACGTCACGGTCACCCCTGGCTGTTCGGAGAACAGTTTAGCCGCCAGCCAACAGTTTTCGCGATTATAGTCAGCGGACTCATTGGCATCAAAAGTCGCGACATGTACTGAATTAACGCTGGGAACTACTGAAGACCTATAAAGTTTAAAAACATGGTCATGCGCCTTAGCAAGGCCGGGAATTGCAACGAGTGCGGCGAACATCAAGATACGCATTTTTCTTTCGAAAGCCTCAAAATTCGTTGATCTGCTTCTTGCCGATGCATGGCAAAGCCATATGCTAGACGTTTATCTGGGATAAAGATGGGTATCTAAGCCACCGCATTTGTTGGGACCAGAAGACCGCGGTCTTTCAGCGTCGCGTGGGCGTCGTCGAGCGCCCGGCGGGCCCGTTCCATGAGCAGATCGATCTCGGCGTGAGTGATGACCAGCGGCGGCGCGATGATCATCCGGTCACCCACATGGCGCATGACCACGCGATTGGCGAAGGCGGCGTCGCGCCCGATCTCTCCGGCCACGCCGCGCCCGGCGGCGAAGCCCGCGCGGGTGGCTTTGTCCGGCGTCAATGCAAGCGACGCCATCAGCCCCTTAATCTTGGTTTCGCCCACCAGTGGGTGATCGCCCAAATCATGCCAACGTTCCGCCAAATATGGCGCGACCTCGGATCCGGCCCGTTCCACAAGGCCCTCTTCCTGCATGATCCGCAGGTTTTCCAAAGCCACCGCCGCGGACACAGGATGCGCCGAATAGGTGTATCCATGATAAAATTCCCCTGCCCCGCCGATGGTCTCGGCAACCTCGGCGGTGAGCATGGATCCACCGATGGGCGCGTAGCCCGACGAAAGGCCTTTGGCGATCGTCATGATATCGGGCTTCAACCCGTAGGTCTGCGACCCGAACCACTGCCCTGTGCGGCCAAAGCCGCAGATCACTTCGTCGGCGATGAACAGGATGTCCCGTTCGGCGAGGATGCGGCTCACTTCGGGCCAATAGCTGTCAGGGGCGACGATCACGCCCCCGGCCCCTTGGACCGGTTCGGCAATGAAAGCCGCCACACGGTCCTCGCCGATTTCGTCAATTTTGGCAGCCAACTCTTGGGCGCGGGCGATGCCGAATTCCTCTGGTGTCATGTCGCCACCTTCGGACCACCAGTCGGGCTGGTTGATATGCACGATGTCCGCCGGCGGCATGGCCCCCTGTTCGTGCATGGCCTTCATGCCACCCAAACTGGCCGCCCCAACGGTGGACCCATGGTAGCCGTTCCAACGTCCGATGATCACTTGCTTCTCGGGCTTTCCCTTGGCGGCCCAATACTGGCGCACCAGACGAATGTTGGTGTCGTTGGCGTCCGACCCTGAACCATTGAAAAACACCTGGGTGAAGGGCTCGGGCGTCAGTTCCACCAGCTTTTGCGCCAACTCGATGGCGGGCACATGGGAGGTCTGAAAGAACGTGTTGTAATAGGGCAGCTGTTTCATTTGCCGCGCGGCGGCCTCAGCCAGTTCATCACGACCGTATCCGATGTTCACGCACCACAGCCCGGACATGCCGTCCAGAATCTCATTGCCATCACTGTCGGTCAGGAACACACCCCGTGCCTTGGTGATGATGCGCGTGCCTTTCTTGGCCAGCGCGTGACTGTGCGTGAAGGGGTGCATGTGGTGGGCCGCGTCGATGGCCTGAAGCTCTTCGGTGGGCAGATGGTTCAACGTCATAGGGGCACCTCACACATTCAACATCAGATGTTCCCGCTCCCAGGGCGAGATTTCGCGGCGGAACTCGTCCAGCTCGGCCGATTTCACCGCCCCATAGAGCGAACAGAACGCGGTGCCCAGGACTTCATGGGCTTCCGTCGCGCCTTCGAACTGAGCCATGGCGTCGTAGGACCCATCGGGAAGGGTTTGGCCCGTGTCCTCCCAAACTTCGCCGGTAGCGGGGGGCCGTGGATCGAGACCATGGACCATGCCCAAATAGCCCGCGGCGAGGCTGCCTGCGATGGCCAGATAGGGGTTGGCGTCAATGCCAATCACACGGTTTTCCACCCGGCGGGCTGAAGGCTCCGAGATCGGAATGCGCAGACCAGTGGTGCGATTGTCCGGTGCCCATTCCAGATTGGTGGGCGCGCTGAGCGCGCCGCTGAGCCGCCGATACGAATTGATGTATGGCGCAAAGAGCGGCATCAATTTGGTGATGTAGGTCTGGCTGCCCCCGATGAAGTGGAAGAACGCGGGTGTCTCCCGTCCCACATCATCGGTGAACAGGTTCTGCCCAGTGGCCGCGTCGAGGATGCTCTGGTGGATATGCATGGCCGAGCCGGGCTCGTCGCGCATCGGCTTGGCCATGAAGGTGGCGAACACTTGGTTTTTCAGCGCGGCCTCGCGGATGGCGCGTTTGAAGTAGAACACCTGATCGGCGAGTGTCAGGGGATCACCGTGGAGCAGATTGATCTCGATCTGCCCGGCCCCGCCTTCTTGGATGAGCGTATCGATTTGAAGGCCTTGGGCCTCGGCATAGTCATAGATCGTGTCGATCACAGGCCCGTATTCGTCCACGGCGACCATGGAGAATGCTTGCCGCCCGGCCCCTTTGCGCCCTGTCCTGCCAACGGGTGGTTCGATGGGTTCGTTGGGATCCACATTGGGCTGAGTGAGGTAGAACTCCAATTCCGGCGCCACCACCGGTTTCCAACCCTTGTCGGCGTAAAGGTCCAACACCCGACGCAGCACATTGCGCGGGGCGATGGTCAGGACCTCTCCGGCACGGGTTTCCAGGTCACAGATGACCTGCATGGTGACATCGTCGGTCCAAGGCGCGGCGGACACGGTATCCATGTCCGGGCGCAGGATAATGTCCGTTTCGGTCCACTGGTTCTCGATCTCTTCAATGTCGACATATTCGCCCGTGATCGTCTGATAGAACAGCGAGATCGGCAGGTGGTACCGCCCATGGGGGTCAAACTTATGGAAAGGCATCGCCTTCCCGCGGGACATGCCCACGAGGTCTGGGATGATGCATTCCACCTCTTCAATGCGGCGGTTGGCACGGTAGTCTTGAAACGCAGGCGGCAGCGCGGCGCGCCAGTCAGCGGAAGTGTCTGAGGACAATTGTCACCTAAGGGTCAGCTCTGAGGAATACAGAGCGGCTCAAACCCCGAGAGGTCAACCTCTTTGGACGCCGCAGCCATGTCGCAATTGGTTTGCATGTTCATCCAGTAGCTGGCGATTGTGCCAAACCCGCGTCTAAGACGTGGTGCAGTGTCCGGGGTCCAACTCATTGTGCCATTCACCAGGCGTTAGACCCGTATGCGCGGCACTCCAACGTGATGTACCAGTGAAGTGGCACCAAGACCAACAGGACCCAGGTAAAGTTCTTCGAGCATCGCACGCGTTCGTTTTACCAAATCGCTGGGAAAGCCTTTGCCAAACTTGCCTTTAACCGCGCTGGTGGCGACCTTGCCTCTGGTGCTTTGGATCATATCGAAGGCGTATCACGTTGCGACGCATGTAGCGCGGTGAGATACAATTTGAGGCAGAGCCGCAGGGAACATTGAACTGCAAACGAAAGCAGCAAACGCCAAATCGTGAAGCGAAAGGCATGGTTTCATCGGCACTCTTGAGTTGCTTGCCTCTCGCAATTCTCACACAGTCCGTGCTGAACAAAAGAAAACCAACTGGGGAGATCACGATGGTGCGTTTTGGGATGACGCTGACGGGCTTGCTGCTAGCGGGTACCGCGGCGGTGGCTGCGGACAAGGTCCATGTTTACAACTGGTCGGACTATATCGACGAAGACCTGCTGGCGAAGTTCGAGGCCGAAACGGGGCTGGAACTGGTCTACGACGTGTTTGACAGCAACGAGGTCTTGGAGACCAAGATGCTCGCAGGCGGCTCTGGCTATGACGTGGTGGTGCCCACCGGGGACTTCCTACAACGTCAGATCGCAGCTGGGGCGTTTCAGCAGCTCGATTTCGGTATGCTGCCCAACGCAAGCAACCTTTGGGACGTCATCAAAGACCGCACCGAACGCTACGATCCCGGCAACGCCTACTCGATCAATTACATGTGGGGCACCACTGGGATCGGGGTAAACGTGGGCAAGGTCACGGAAATCTTGGGCGAAGACGCGCCCATCGACAGCTTGGCTTTGGTGCTTGATCCCGCGAATATGGAAAAGCTCACCGAGTGCGGGGTGTACTTCCTTGATGCCCCGACCGAGATAATTCCCGCCGCGCTCGCCTATCTGGGCGAAGACCCAGACACTCTGGACCCGGACGTGATCGCCAAGGCAGAACCGGTGCTGACCGCCGTGCGGCCCTACATCACCAAATTCCATTCGTCGGAATACATCAACGCGTTGGCCAACGGCGAAATTTGCGTGGCGGTGGGCTGGTCCGGGGACATCCTGCAAGCGCGCGACCGCGCCTACGAGGCCGACAATGGTGTGGAGATCGCTTACAACGCGCCCAAGGAAGGCGCGCTGATGTGGTTCGACCAAATGGCCATCCCAGTGGACGCGCCGAACCCTGAAGGGGCCCATGTGTTCCTGAATTTCATTATGGACGCGCAGAACATGGCGGCGGCGTCGAACTATGTTTACTACGCCAACGGCAATGCAGCGTCGAAAGAGTTCCTGCTCGAAGACGTGATAGGCGACCCGGCGATCTACCCCGATGAGGCCACCATCGAAAACCTCTACACCGCCACCCCCTACCCACCAAAAGTGCAACGGGTTGTGACGCGGATGTGGACAAGGCTCAAATCGGGCGTCTGAAGCGCTGTTCTAGATACTTGTCTGCGAGGGGCCGCTTTTCAGAGTGGCCTTTTTCAAATTCACCAACAAACCGCTGGCCGAAACAAAGACTATTTGGATACTCACGAAACTTTGGCACTCCAAACCAAGTATCACTCGTCCAATCAAATCATCGCGACAAATAATGAGAATTAAAGAAGCTTTGAATTTCGAACATCAAATAATGATTTCAAATCAGCGCTATAGTGTTCGACCTGTTGTTTAAGCAGACTAAATTCGCGACACTAAA
>JBCDFD010000168.1:0-7445 GCA_039178645.1 Pseudomonadota bacterium
CGCTTGCAACCGCATGCCGATGTTGGCTGAGGCAGGCATCCATACCTTCTTCAACGGCCCAGAGAGTTTCACCCCCGACGATGCCTATCACCTGGGCCTCGCGCCGGAGCGGAGCAATGTCTGGGTGGCGGCGGGGTTTAACTCCATCGGAATCCAAAGTGCGGGCGGCGCGGGCATGGCCCTGGCCCAGTGGATGGAAGATGGCGAAAAACCGTTCGACCTGGGCGATGTGGACATATCACGGATGCACCCGTTCCAGGGCAACCGCCGCTATCTGGCGGCACGGTCGACGGAAACGCTTGGATTGCTCTACGCCGACCACTTCCCGCATCGGCAGAAGGCCACTGCACGTGGTGTGCGCCGGTCGCCGTTGCACCACCACATGCAACAGCATGGCGCGGTGATGGGCGAGTTTGGCGGGTGGGAACGGGCCAACTGGATCGCGCGCCCGGATCAAGAGGCGGACTACGAATACACCTGGGGTCGGACAAACTGGTTTGCCAACGCGGCCGCCGAGCACAAGGCTGTGCGTGAAGCGGTGGGCATGTATGACATGTCGTCGTTTGGCAAACTGCGTGTCGAAGGCCCCGATGCGGAAAGTTTCTTGAACCGCGTTGCTGGTGGGCAGATGGCGGTGCCGGTGGGGCGGTTGGTCTACACGCAGTTCCTCAACCGCAGTGGCGGGGTGGAGGCGGATGTGACGATCACCCGCCTGAGCGAGACTGCTTATTTGGTCGTGACTCCCGCAGCCACGCGTTTGGCCGATGAAACTTGGCTGCGCCGCCATGCCGGTGACGCGCGGGTCGTGATCACGGATGTGACACCGGGCGAAGCGGTCCTGGCGGTGATGGGGCCAAACGCGCGTGCCTTGCTACAGTCCGTCAGCCCCAACGATTTTACCAATGACATCAACCCATTCGGCACGGCGCAAGAAATTGAGATCGGTATGGGCCTCGCCCGCGCCCATCGCGTGTCCTACGTGGGCGAGCTTGGCTGGGAGATTTATGTGAGTGCCGACATGGCGGGCCATGTGTTTGAGACCCTTTGGGAAGCGGGCGCCGACCATGGGCTGAAGCTCTGCGGCCTGCACATGATGGACGCGTGCCGGACGGAAAAGGCGTTCCGCCACTTTGGGCACGACATCACCTGCGAGGACCATGTGATCGACGCCGGGCTTGGCTTTGCCGTGAAAGTGGACAAGGACGACTTTGTCGGGCGCGATGCGGTTTTGCGGCGCAAGGAAACGGGTCCACAGGCGCGGATGGTGCAGTTCCTGCTGAACGACCCCGAGCCACTGCTCTATCACAATGAGCCAATCCTGCGGGACGGCGAAGTTGTGGGCTACCTCAGCTCTGGGTCCTACGGTCACCATCTGGGCGCAGCCGTGGGACTGGGCTACGTGCCCTGCGCCGGCGAAAAGGCGGCGGACGTCTTGGCGTCGCGCTTTGAAATTGACGTGGCGGGCACGCGAGTAGAAGCCACAGCTTCGATTAAGCCGCTCTATGATCCCAAAGGGGTCCGAATGCGCGCCTGATTAGGCCTCTGCCGGAACGCGAAGGTTGTCGACGTGGTTCCAAACCTCTGAGATCACGACTGACCCTTCGCCCACCGCAGCGGCAACCCGTTTGACAGATGCGGCCCGCACATCGCCCACGGCGAAAATCCCGTGGGAGGAGGTTTCGTAGATGCTGCGCCCGCCCACTTCTGGGCCGGTGCAAACGAACCCTTTGGCGTCGAGGTCGGCGTGGCCTTCGAGCCAGCCGGTGTTCGGCGCGGCCCCCACCATGATAAAGGCCCCGGCGCAGTCCATGCGCTTGTCGCCGTCGGGCGTGGATAAGGTCAAACCGTGAAGCTTTTCGTCACCGTGAAGGGCACTGATCTGCGTGCCGTAGTGGACCGTGATGCGCGGGTCGGCATCCAGGCGGCTGGACAGGTAGTCCGACATGGAGGCTGCCAGGCTCTGACCTCGGACCAAGACATGGACGTGGGATGCGGTGCGCGACAGGTACATAGCCGCCTGGCCCGCTGAGTTGCCCCCGCCCACAACGACAACGGGGCTGTTTCGGCAAAACCGGGCCTCCATATCGGTGGCTGCGTAATAGACGCCCGCGCCCTCGAGCGCTTCGAGGTTTTCCCAAGGCAACCGGCGGTACTGCACGCCCGAGGCGACCACGACAGCAGCGGCCTTGATTTTGCGGCCATTGTCCAAAGTCACTTTGAATTTTCGGTCCGGCAGTTGTTCCAGAGCTTCAACCCTGCGCGGCACCGCGAATTTTGTGCCAAATTTCATGGCCTGAACTTCGCCGCGCCACACCAGGTCTCCGCCGGATATGCCGGTGGGAAATCCCATGTAATTCTCGATCCGGCTCGACGTCCCCGCTTGGCCGCCAATGGCAATGGCGTCGACCACCACGGCGGAGAGACCTTCGGCCCCGGCATAGACGGCGGCGGCCACGCCTGCGGGTCCACCGCCCACGATCATCACGTCGACCTCGCCGCATTCGTCGCCTAATCCGCGATCCAGCCCAAGGATGCGGGCCAAGTGCGCGGGGCTCGGATCGTCGAGCACTTTGTTGCGGCCGTAGACAACTGTGGGCGTGCCTTCGGGCACTTGGCAGGCTTCGGCGATTTGTTTGGCCTCATCACTGTCGAGCTCCAGCGCGCGGAACGGAATTCGATTGCGGCTTGCGAAGGCGGCGGTTTGGCGGATTGCGCGGTCTTCATCGAGGCCGATGAAGGTGAGCGAACTGTCTTGGGCCTCCAACTGGCGGCGACGGCGTGCGGCGAGGACAGTGATGATGATGTCGCTCATCTCTGGCGTGTCGGACATCAGTTGCAGCATGGCATCGCGCGGCACGGCCAGAATACGGCTGTCCGCGCAGGTGCGCAGGTGGACCGATGACGGCTGACCCGCCAGAAATCCTATGTCGCCGGTGAATTGAGTGGGTCCCACAGTGAATTCGACCGTCCGAGTGTCGGTGTACGGGTCGATAAGCTCAACCTCGCCGTCTAGGATGTAGTGGAAATTCTTTGGAAAATCGCCAAGCGCTACCAAGGTTTCGCCCGAGGGGATTGAGAGGACAGTGCCCACTTCTTGCATGGCAGCCACATGTTCGGGGTGCAGTGGGGTGCGCACCATTTGGCGCAAGTCGGCGGCGAGGCTTTCCATGGTCTTCTCCAAAACGTCGAGACCGCCCGGGTAGGGCGGCAGTCCTTGTCCCGGAGACATAGGACGACCGGCGCTCGGGATGTAGTTGCCAAATGGCTGGGGCAGAAAAAACTGGTCAGGGGACCTGATCGCTGCTGAGTTGCGCAGCATTTGCGTTCAACCCGCGTGTCGTAGACTACCTTCTTCCGCCGACGCAGTTTCTGCTGCGGCCACAACCGGTGTTACACTCTTGTGCTGAAGTTTCGCGATGAACTCGGCCAGGCGTGAGCGAGCCTCGGAGACGATCACTTCGGTTTCTTTCGCGGCCGTTTCGGCGCTCCGCACGTTTGTGAGCGTCTTTTCGGCGGCCGCGTCTGTGGCGCGGATTTCGCGCAATGCCACCATCGTGTTGGAGGCCGCGTTCTTGATTTGCTCGGCGACCATATCGATCGAGGTGGTTTGCTCTTTGAATTCTTCTTCCATGGAACTGTTGGCCATCCCCATGGACGTGACGCGTTCCGTGATCTCGCCTAAGCTTTTGATCACGTGGGACGCCCGTTCTTCCAACTTGGCCACATCCCGTTCAATTTGGTCGGTGGTCTCGGAGGTTTGATCGCTCAGGCTGCCCACTTCCTGGGCCACCACTGCGAAACCGCGACCGGCTTCACCTGCGCGGGCCGCTTCGACGCGGGCATTGAGGCTCAGGAGCCGGGTTTTCATGGCCACGCCTTTGATCAGATCCAGCGCCTTGCCAATGTCGCGATTGGAGGAACTGAGTTTCTCCACGGTTTCAATGGCACTGGCCGAAGTCACGTCCACCTCCGTGACGCTGGCGCTGGTGTCCTTGACACGGCGGTCCATGGTTCGGGTCTGTTGTCCCAGATCCTTCATTTGAGCCTGCATTTGGCTACTGGCCGTCTGCGTGGCTTCGGCGGCATTGGATGCCTCGTGCGCAGACTGACGGGTCTTTTCTGCCGCGTCAGACCCTTCGGACAAAGCCATACGCGCCTCACCCATGTGGGTGGCAATCATGCCCAGGATACCGCCGAGATCCTTTTCCAAAGCCTCGGTCAATTCGACGACTTCGGCCTCTCGCGCGGCTTTGAGCGCGTCGGCTTCGATCATGTGCGCCGCCCAGTCTGCCGCCACCATGGCAAAACGGCGTGCGACTTCCACCGGGCCTGTCACGCCAATGCTGGCCAGCCTTTGCCCGGACACGTCCACCCCGGTGCTATAACCTTCGAGCATTCCTTCGGATGACGCAGCCATTTCCGCACTGACATGGTAGTGGTCAACTTCGCCCGCCATGATCTTTGCCCCAATGGCGTGGGTGTGTCCGATCCTGGATCGGTTCGAAGCCGCCACGATTTCGCCACCTGTGCTGCAAATGATGACGTTCTCGCCAATCTCTTTGGCGATTTTATCGCAAATCTCTTGTGCTTTCTTCGGGTTCAGCATGGCCACCTGCTCTCTTCGTGCGCAGCTATGGGCTGGGGGCGTTAAAATCGAGTTTAGCTTTGCGGTTTCTCCCTAAGCCACTTCGGCCATTGGTCGCGTTTTTCTTTGAATGCGCGACACTTCCGTTTGCCAAGCCATGTCGGTTGGGCCAGTTTGCCACCGAAGGACAAGCCAACGGGGGATCACATGGACTTCGCATTGGGCGAGGAACAGGCGGCGATTTTTGAGATGGCCCAGGCCTTTGGTGCCGACGCCATTGCGCCCCACGCCCGTGATTGGGAAGTGGCTGGCACCATCCCCAAGGACCTGTGGCGCGAGGCGGCAGCCTTGGGGTTTGGCGGACTGTACGTGAGCGAGGACGCGGGCGGCACCGGCCTAAGCCGCCTAGATGCGACCTTGGTGTTTGAGGCGCTCGCCATGGCATGCCCGTCTGTGTCGGCGTTCCTGTCCATTCACAACATGTGCGCCGCGATGTTGGACCGGTATGGCAGCGCAGAGTTGAAGGATCGATATCTGCCCGGGGCGCTGTGCATGGAAAAGGTGTTTTCCTATTGCCTCACTGAGCCTGGCAGCGGGTCAGACGCCGCCGCGTTGCGCACCAAGGCTGAGGCCGATCCACAGGGCTGGCGATTGACTGGCACCAAGGCGTTCATCTCCGGTGGCGGCTATTCCGACGCCTACATTGTGATGGCGCGCAGTGGCGAGGCCGGTCCCAAGGGTATCTCGGCTTTTGTCATGGACGATGGTCTTGCGGGGCTGAGCTTCGGCGGTTTGGAAGACAAAATGGGTTGGCGGGCCCAGCCCACGCGCCAAGTGCAAATGGATGGCGTGGCTGTGCCGGGGTCAAACCTTCTGGGCGAGGCGGGTCAAGGGTTTCGCTACGCCATGGCGGGGTTGGACGGCGGGCGGTTGAACATCGCGGCCTGTTCCCTGGGCGGGGCACAAGCGGCGCTGAATGCGGCGCTGGTCTACATGCAAGACCGGCAAGCGTTTGGACGCAAGCTCACGGAGTTTCAGGCCCTGCAATTCCGCTTGGCGGATATGGAAATATCTCTGCAATCGGCGCGGACCTTTCTGCGTCAAGCGGCTTGGATGCTCGACAACGGTCACCCCGAAGCGACAAAACACTGTGCCATGGCCAAAAAGCTGGTGACCGAAGTGGGCAGCCAAGTGGCGGATGGGTGTCTGCAACTGCATGGTGGCTACGGATACTTGGCCGACTACGGTGTTGAAAAGATCGTGCGCGATTTGCGCGTCCATCAAATCCTGGAAGGGACCAATGAAATCATGCGTGTGATCGTGTCTCGGCAGATGATTGGAGCCACAGGATGAGCCATGTGGACATTCGCATCGATGGGGCGGTGGGGCGTATCACGCTGAACCACCCGGAGGCGCTCAACGCGCTCACTCACCCCATGTGTTTGGCCATTGAGGCGGCTTTGGACGCTTGGGTTGGTGACGATGCTGTGGCGTTGGTTCTGATCGATGCCGTGGGCGAAAAGGCGTTCTGCGCGGGCGGTGATATTCATCAGCTTTATGATGCGGGCCGGGCTGGGGACTCTGCCGAGGGGGCGTCGTTCTGGCGGGACGAATACCGGCTGAACCGCAAGCTGGCGGAGTTCCCCAAGCCGGTGGTGAGCTTGATGCAAGGCTTCACCATGGGCGGTGGCGTGGGCATCGGATGCCACGGATCGCACCGTGTGGTGTGTGAAACCAGCAAGATCGCCATGCCCGAAGTGTCCATCGGTCTGGTGCCTGACGTGGGCGGGTCCTGGATCTTGGCCAACGCGCCGGGGCGGATCGGGGAATATCTGGGTCTCACCGCCGCGCGGATCGGTCCAGCGGATGCGATCCTGGCCGGTTTTGCCGATACCTTTGTCCCGCAGGATGCTTGGCCCGACCTGGTGAAACGTCTGTGCGAAGGCGTCGTGTCGGCGGTCGCAGACGCCGCACAAAAGCCCCCCGAAGGCCGGTTGGCCACTGACGGGGCTTGGATCGATCCTGCATTCGCCGAAGCGGACCCACATGCGATGCTCACGGCTCTTGAAACCGCCACGTCAGATGGTGCCGCCAAGGCGGCGACGGCATTGCGGAAAAACTCCCCTCTGGCGCTGGCCTGTTCGGTGCAGATGATCCGCACACTGCGTGACAGCGGGGCCGACATGGCAGAGGCCTTGGCGACAGAGTTTCGTTTCACCAGCCGCGCCATGGAGCACGGGGATTTCCTGGAAGGCATCCGCGCGGCGATCATCGACAAAGACCACGCGCCCAACTGGCGCCACTCGGGCCTGGACGCCGTGTCTGAGGCAGAGGTGGCCGCGATGCTGGCACCGTTGGGAAAAAACGAACTGTGGCACGAACCGGTGGCAAAAGCCGGGTAGGCCACAGGCAAAGAAACAGCGCACGGCGACACACGAAGCGCGGCGCAGTCTGGGAGGACAGAGAAAATGAAAGTTGGGTTCATAGGGCTTGGTAATATGGGGTCCCCCATGGCGGCCAATTTGGTGGCCGCGGGCCATGATGTCACCGGCATGGATTTGGTGGCAGCGATGCCCGAGGGCGTTACCAAGGCCACACGCTCGGCCGAAGCGGCCGACGGGGCCGATGTGGTGATCACCATGCTACCAAATGGAGATATCCTGCGCGCAGTGGCCGGTGAGCTTCTGCCCGGCATGGACCCCGGAACCATCCTTCTGGATTGTTCCACCGTGGATGTGGAAAGCGCCCGTGCGGTAGCGGCCCAAGCCGAAGGCACCGGCAAGTCGGCTCTGGATCCGCCGGTGTCGGGCGGCGTTGGTGGGGCGGCTGCGGGCACGCTCACATTCATGGTGGGTGGCCC
>JBCDFD010000169.1:0-7422 GCA_039178645.1 Pseudomonadota bacterium
CCGCGCCGGGCAAAACGCCGATGAGGAACCCTTGGATCGATTGGCGACCAATGACAGGGGCAATGGCGCGGGCCTCTTGTCTGGTGATGCGCAGGTCCTTGATTTTACCGCTCGCACCGTCGCCGGTTTTGCTGCGGCTGGGGTCGAGGACCAGGTAGAGCGCTTCGGGCAAAGCAAACATCGCCATGGCCAGCGTGATGAAGCCGAAACCCGATTGCAGGTCTTGGATGCCCATGGTGAAGCGCGGTTGGTAAAACAGCGCCCCCTCGCCCACGGTGGACATCATCAGGCCGAGAATGGTCATCAACAACGCTTTGCCCACTTGGCCAGACCCAGCGAAGGCCGCGATGGCGCTAAGGCCGACGACCATGAGCGCGAAGTATTCGGCGGAATGGAAGTAGAGCGCCACCGAGGCCAGGGCCGGGGCAAACCCCATGAGCAAGATCGCCCCAATCGTGCCACCTGCAAAGCTGGCAATGGCGGCGATGGTCAGCGCTTTCCCCGCCTTGCCGGACCGCGCCATGGGATAGCCGTCGAAACTGGAGGCCACGGTGGAGGCCACGCCGGGCGCATTGATCAGGATTGACGAGGTGGATCCGCCAAAGATCGCGCCATAGTAGACGCCCGCCAACAGGATCAGCGCCGCCGACGGGTCGCCGATGGAAATGGCCACCGGGATCATGATGGCGATGATCGACATGGGGCCGAGCCCCGGCAGCATACCGATGAAGGTGCCGATCAAACAGCCGCCCACCACCATGAGAATGTTGGAAATCGAGAAGGCCGTGCTGAGCCCGACGAGGATGCCCTCTAACATGTCAGCCTCCAAATGCCGTGGGCCATGGGGACAGGAAAATCCCCAGAACCTGTTGGACCAAATACCAAATCACCGTCGTGGCGGTGACGGCCACGGGGATCAGGATGTGAAACTTCCGTTCCCCCAGGATGGTGGAGGAAATCACCAAGAACCCGATGGTGGCGATGAAAAACCCCAGAGGGCGCAGGGTCAGCGCGTAGGCGACCATCAGACCAAGAAGGATCAGCGCCTGCCCCCAGTTCTGATTGTAGAGCTTGCGGTAAACCGTAACCGACGGGTCTTCGTCCCGCGGTTTGTTGGTCTTCTCGATACCCAGCAGCACGAACAAAGCGGTGAGCGCGCCCAGGATCGAGAGCATTTTGGGGAAGCTCGACGGCCACACCGGGTTGCGTTTCATGAACGGCGGCAACTGCCCATCCATGGTGAAAAACGCAGCGTATCCATACGCCAGGCAAAGCATGAGGATCATCAAAGCGATCCAACGGTCGAGCGCCATGGGGAGCCCCTTTCGACGGACAGGGAGAAGGGGCGCTGCCCCCGCGGGCGAAGCCCGCCCCCCCGGAATATTTTTGGAACAATGAAAAAGGAGGGCTCGTAGCCCTCCCGATCTGGCTAACCTTAGAGGAAGCCCAGTTTGCGCATCAGATCGCCGATGGTTTGTTCTTGGGTTTCCAAGAAGCTGCGGAAGTCGTCGCCTGGGTTGTGGATGTTGACCCAACCGTTGCGGGCGCGGACATCTTCCCATTCGGGGGTGTCGTACATCTGCGCGATGGCGTCTTGGTACATGGCCAGCTTGTCGTCTGGCAGACCAGGGGCGGCGAAGAAACCGCGCCAGTTGACGAAGCTCACGTCGATGCCCTGCTCTTTGAGCGTGGGTGCGTCGGGGAAGCTGTCCACGCGGTCGTCGGCGGTGATGCCGATGATGCGCACTTCGCCTGCATTGGCCAAGTCGATGGCTTCGGAAAACCCGGTGGACAGCGCCGCAATTTCGCCTGACAGCAGCGCCGCCATGGCTTTGCCGCCCGCGTCATAGGCGATGTATTTGAACGCGGTGGGGTCTTCGCCCGCCGCTTCCATGGCCATGGCAGGGACCAAGTGGTCCATGGACCCCGGCACCGAACCGCCGCCAATGGCCACACCGTTTGGATCAGCGCGGTAGGCCGCCAGCAGGTCATCCATGGACTGGATTGGGCTGTCTTTGCCCACAACCAGCGCTGCATAGTCGCCTATGGTGCCCGCCACCAAAGTCAGGTCGCGGAAGTTCTGCGGGAACACACCGGTGAGCGACCGGATCACGATTGGGGTGGAGTTCACCATCAGCGTGCCGTGGTTGCTGTCGGCGTTTTCAATCAGATAGCCAATGGCTTTGCCGCCGCCGCCGCCGGACATGTTTTCGTAGGTCGCGTTGCCCACTAGGCCCGCTTTGGTCAGCGCTTCGCCGGTGCCGCGGGCGGTGCCATCCCAGCCGCCGCCAGCGCCACCAGGGATCAAAAAGTGGATGCTATCGACGACTTGATCATCGGCCTGCGCCGCGCCGCCAAAGGTGAGCGTGGCCGCCATAGCAGCCACCAGAGCCCGACGGCTCAGGTGAAGAAATGTCATTTGGACCTCCCAAGGTACTGGAGCGATCTGCGCCGCTCCTTACAGCGCTAACATACGCGCGGAATCGCCGCGTCCTGTCAAGGCTTAGCTTGCTTAACCAACCGTTGGCTTTGGTCCAGCGGGCGTGCGATGGCTCCGGGATGGGTGCAAACAATCTCAAAGCCATGGGGCTGATGGTGCTGGCGGGGCTGTGTTTCGTGGCGTTTACCTCGACGGTGAAAACGCTGGGCGACGGGGTGCCTGCGCAGCAAGGCGCGTTCCTGCGGTTTGCCTTTGGACTGGTGTTTGTGCTGCCTGCCTTGCCTGCACTGGTGAAAAGCTGGCCGGAACCTCCGGTGCTGCGCCTGATCCTGCTGCGCGGGGCGATCCATACGGTGGCGGTGATCACATGGTTTTATGCCATGGCACGCCTGCCCTTGGCGGAGGTGACGGCCATGAATTACCTCATGCCAGTCTATGTGACCTTGGGGGCCGCGGTGGTGCTGGGTGAGCCGCTGCGCCGCTATCGCATGTTTGCCCTTGGGGTTGCGGTCGTGGGGGCGTTCGTTCTGCTGCGTCCGGGGTTTCGGGAACTTGGCACGGCCCATCTGGTGATGCTGGCCGCGTCGCTGTCCTTGGCTGGGTCCTATGTGGTGGCGAAGTTTCTCACGGGCCGTTTGCCGCCTGCGGTCATCGTGGCGTGGATGAGCGCGGTGGTGACGGTCATCCTTGCGCCATTGGCCTGGTCGGTCTGGGTGCCGCTCACTGGCAACGAATATGCCTTGCTCGCGGCCTCCGCTGCCTTCGCCACGGCTGGGCATTACGCCATGACTCTGGCTTTTCGCGCCGCGCCGGTGGCCGTCACGCAACCTATGGTGTTTTTGCAGCTTATTTGGGCAGTTCTTCTGGGCGCGCTCGTTTTCGGAGAACCCATTGATCCCTTTGTGATTTTAGGCGGTGCCCTGATCGTGTCTGCCGTATCCTACGCGGCGTGGAAAGAAAATATGACCAGAATATCCGAGGATTTTAACCGAATTTGACCAACGTCAAAGTGGCGCAGGGCGCGCCGCGATAGGCTCGGTCCATCATCTGATAAAGGAGTGATGACCGTGTCCCACGTACCCCATGAACTCGCCGAAGAGTTTCCGGACCAGATAGACGCGCTCCGCCAGCTGCGCCAGACCGATGCTCGTGTTGCCCGCTTGACTGACGAATACCACACAATCAACCGCACCCTGCACCGGGTGGAGACCAACGTGCAGCCCATGTGCGATGTGGAGGCCCTGCGCCTGCGCAAGACCCGCATCGCGTTGAAGGACGAAATCG
Organism: Pseudomonadota bacterium; assembly: GCA_039178645.1. Lineage (GTDB taxonomy): Bacteria > Pseudomonadota > Alphaproteobacteria > Rhodobacterales > Rhodobacteraceae > Mangrovicoccus. Next base: position 3,725 of record JBCDFD010000169.1, read on the forward strand.
CGCGGATCCTGAAGCAGTTCGAACCCGCGTAGATCGCGTTTAGACCGGCCACGGGCCTTTGGTCCCTGGCACATTGTAAGGTGGCGGATTGATGGGACTTGCCAGTCCCAAGGACCGCCACTTCATCACCGCAGGGTCGCCCAGGTGCGCCGCCACATAGGCCGCTGCGTCGGGCGAGACAGCCAGCCCATAGCCCGCAATCCGCATCGCCACCGGCGCGTAAAACGCGTCGGCGATGCTGTATGCGCCGAAGAGCCAAGGGCCCTCGGTGGCCTGGCTGGCCAGGGATTTACACAGCGACCAGAGCGTCTCGATCCGCTTCATGTCAGCAATCACTGCGTCGCTCGGTTCGAAATCCGTGATTTGGTGGGTGAGCACCATGGGGCAGGCGCCACGCAGGGCGGTGAAGCCCGAATGCATTTCCGCCGTCACCCAACGGGCCAACGCACGCTCGCTGGGGGCCTTGGGCCAGAGCCCGGCGTCTGGATGGCGTTCGTGCAAGGTTTCCGCGATGGCGAGGCTATCGCCGACCACGGTCCCATCGGGGCACTTGATCACCGGCACGGTGGTGGCCGGTGCAACCGGTGCCAAGTCCCGCGCCTTGCCGCCTTCGTAGATGTCCACCAAGACATCTTTGCGCGGCAGGTCGAATTTTTCAAACAACAGCCAAGCGCGCAGCGACCAGCTGGAATAAGACGGATGTCCATAGAAGAGTTGGTAGGTCATGGACCCTGTTTAGGCGTTCGGCGAGCATCACAAAAACGGTGATTTGTGCGTCTATCCATTCACAAGCGTGATGTTTAGGCTTTTCGAGCGAAGCGTGAGACACTGAGCATCGCCAAGGTCCTGAGAATGCGAAGCATGGCGGGATATTGGCGACTCACCGATGTCTCGACACCCGATAGGCTCAGTCTAAGCCACTCACCGACTTCACCACCTGGAATGCTCGGATCCCCCAAAGTCCCGCCTCGCGTCCGAACCCTGACTGGCCCACTCCCCCGAACGGAGCCCCTGGCGCGCGGCTGCGACCGTTGATCTGGACCATGCCCACACGCAACCGCTCCGCCACTCGCCGTTGACGATTCGGGTCGGCGGTCTGGATATATCCGGCCAAGCCGTAGTCCGAGGCATTGGCCAATCGGATGGCGTCCTCTTCGCTTTCGAACGGGGTCATGGTGAGAACCGGGCCAAAGACCTCCTGGTGAAACACGTCCATGTCGGGCGTGACGTCGGCCAGGACCGTGGCGCGGGGGTAGTAGCCTTCGGCCATGTCTGGATCGCGACCCAGTCCACCGGCCACCAGTTTCGCACCTTGGGTCAGGGCCCGCTCGATATGGGCTTGCACGCGGTCAAACTGCGCCGCCGAGACCAGCGGCCCCAAATGACCGCCTGGCTCACTTGGCGGGCCAAACCGGTAGCTTGCCGCCTCCGCCGCCGCCATGGCCACGGTCTGCGGGTAAATCTCTTCGGCCACCAGCATCCGCGACGCGGCGTTGCACGACTGTCCGCTGTTGCGGAAACAGTGCGCCATACCTTGCTGCACCGCCAACGGCAGGTCGCAGTCCCCAAACAGGATGTTAGGCGATTTGCCCCCAAGCTCCAAAAGGACCGGCACAAGGTTGGCCCCCGCCGCAGCAGCGATCTTGCGGCCCACCGCGGTGGAGCCGGTGAACGACACAATGTCCACCCCGGGATGTCCGGCCAAGGCTGCGCCAGTATTGCCATCGCCCACCACCAAGTTGAACAGGCCGTCGGGCGCACCCGCCGCCTGCATGCATTCGGCGAAGATCAGCGCCGCACCGGTGGATAGTTCCGAGGGCTTCAGTACCATGGCACACCCCGCCGCCAAGGCACCGCCGACCTTCAGGGCCACTTGGTTCAACGGCCAATTCCATGGCGTGATCAGCGCGGCCACGCCAGCGGGCCCGTAGGTAACCTCATGTCCGCCCGGCGCCACCACATCCCGGTCCCCCGCCTCCATGGCCGACAGGGTCGCACGCAGATGATCGCACGCAGCATCCACCTGCTTGGACCGTGCGAAGTCGATGGGTGATCCCATGTCGGCGGAAATGGCCTGGGCCAGGTCCTCGCGACGGCCGTCGATCTCCACGATCAAACGCCGGAGGATACCCGCCCGATCCAAGGCTTCACCACCCGCCAGACGATCCGCAAACCGCCGTGCCGAGGCCACCGCCGCATCCACATCTATCGTCGACCCGAGAGGCAACCGCGCACGACCGCGACCAGTGGCCGGATCAACCAACGCCACACTGCACACGCCCCAGTCACCGCGCGCCGGCCAAAGACCGGGCACGTGAGGGCGACGGACCAATGGCAACGCATCGGTCACAGGGCTCGCCAAAGCGGCGGTAGTTGGGGCAGAGATCACAGACATGGGCGCATCCCTTAGGGCTCAGCCCAGCATAGGGGACGCGCCGTGGGTTAGGTCAAGTGGCAGGGGTGGAGTGTTACAATTGCACGCTGATGGCGTGACCCTTGGCTTTCGCAGCATTTGCCGCCACCGACGCCACCGCCAAGTCCTGCAAACCCACACCGGTGCCGTCGAATAGGGTGATTTCATCGTCCGAGCGTCGTCCGTCATGGACCCCGTTGATCACATCCCCGATGGGCGTGATCTGGGCCTCGGTTATCGCGCCTGACCCAATGGCGTGTTGGGTTTCACCGATTGTGATCGACTGCGCCACCTCGTCGGTGAACACCGTGGCCGAAGCGACCAAGGCCGGGTCGACCTCTTGTTTACCTTTGGTGTCTGTCCCCATGCAGGCAATGTGCGTGCCCGGCTTGATCCAGTCGCGCTTGATCAGCGGCTCGAACGCGCTGGTGATGGTGATAATCACATCGGCCTGCGCGCCTAACTCCTCGCGGGTGACAGCCTCAAACGGCAAGCCCAACTCTGCTGCGACCGCGCCCAAGCGGGGCAGCATTTCTGGATGCGGGTTCCAGGCCACGACTTTCTCAAAGCCGCACTGTTCTGCCGCCGCACGCAATTGGAACGCGGACTGGTGACCGGCCCCGACCATTCCCAGTACTTTGGCATCCTTCCGTGCCAAGTGCGCAATGGACACTGACGAGGACGCCGCAGTGCGCACAGCTGTCAGATAGTTGCCGCCCACCAAGGCCGACAAACGACCTGTGTCGGGATCAAATAGGAACACCGTGGACTGGTGATTGGTCAGCCCACGCGCTGCATTGGCGGGAAAGTACCCACCAGATTTGACGCCCAGAACCATGCCCGCTCTGTCGAACCCGGACTTGAACCCGTACAACGCATCACCGTGGCCAATGGCCTCGCGCACCACCGGGAAATTGTAGGCATCTCCACGCGCCATCGCGCCGAAAACATCTTCGACGGCTTTGAACGCATCCGCGCGTGTCACCACCTCTTCGCAGGTCTTTTCGCTAACAATCAGCAATTCATTCTGTGCGGCCAGGTTCACTTGGTCCATGGGGCAACTCCTCGCAAGATGGGCCGAGAAGACCTCTCTCCGGAGCCGCCACCGTGGGGCCCAAAAGAGACGCCCGCGCACGGCGCTCAAGAAAAATAGGACCCACCGGACCGCATTTTTCTTGAACGGCGGGGGTGGGTGTCTCAGGTCCCCCGACGTTGGCGGATCGGAGAACGTGTCTCTCTCTGGTGAGTCAGAGGGACTTCTTCATTGGGGGGTGCGGGGGGCAGA
>JBCDFD010000170.1:0-7369 GCA_039178645.1 Pseudomonadota bacterium
CCAGTTCCAACAAAGCGTGCCGGTCGTGTTTGAAGAATGTCCGTTCCGCGTCCGACGCTTCGTAATCGGTCAGCCCCATGTTTTCCAAGACATAGCGCGCCGCCCTGAGACTGCTGTCAAACATTTCTCGCACAATATCGTCGGCGCCCGCTTGGTAGAGTTCATACACATGGACGCGGTCATAGGCACGGGCGACGATGTGCAGGTCGGGGCGTTCTTGCCGAGCGTAGCGCACGATTTTGGTTGATGCTTCCTTGTCATCCATGGCGACCACCAGGACCTTTGCGGTTTTCAGGCCCGCAGCGTGCAACAACTCTGGCCGAGTGGGATCGCCCAGGAAGCTTTTGAACCCGAAGCGTCGCATCAGTTGGATGGTGGACAGGTCATGGTCCAGCACCACCGCACGGAAGCCGCTCATCATGATCATGCGGTTCACCACTTGGCCAAACCGTCCGATGCCCGCGATGATGATCGGTCCCTGTTCGGTGATCTCGTCGGGGGCTTCGGCCTCGATCTCGCCTTCGCCCACTTGGCGGGACACGACCTCATAAAGCATGAAAAACAACGGGGTGAGCAGCATGGACAGGGCCACGATCACATAGAGCGTCTGTCCGATATCTGATGGGATCACGTTTTGGGTGAGGCTGAAGCCAATAAGGACAAAGCCAAATTCACCGGCTTGTGCGAGACCCAAGGTGAAGAGCCACTTGCTGCCGCCTTTGATCCCGAACAATTGCGCCAGGAGGAATAGGACCGCGCCTTTTGCGAACATGACAGCGAGCGTCAGTCCGATGAGCCGCAGCGGTTCGCCGAGAACCAGTTCCAGGTTGATACCTGCGCCGACGGTGATGAAAAACAGACCCAGAAGCAGGCCCTTAAACGGAGCGATGTCCGATTCAAGTTCGTGGCGAAACTCAGAGTTCGCCAGAACGACGCCCGCCAGGAATGTGCCTAAGGCCGGTGATAGGCCCACCATCATCATCAGGAATGCGATGCCCACGACGATCAACAGCGCAAAGGCCGTGTTCAGTTCGCGCAGGCGGCTTTCGTGGATGTAGGTGTAGACCGGGCGCACCAGATAGGTGCCCCCCACAACAATGCCCGCCACAATGCCCAGGGTGAGTAGCGTTACCCCCCAACCTGGCAAGCTGTCCACCCAGCCTGCCATGGCGGCCAAAGGTGCGCTATCGCCATGTGACGCCGCACCCGGCGCACTTGCCCCAAGGATGATGGTGTCGCCGCCTCCGGCGGTGAGCGTGGGCAATGCCAGCAACGGCACCAAGGCCAGCATTGGGATGACGGCAATGTCTTGGGTCAGCAGGACGGAGAATATGTTTCGTCCCCCGTTGGTCTGCATCAGGCCCTTTTCATTGAGCGTTTGCAGCACAATCGCGGTCGAGGACAGGGAGAATGCCATGCCGATGGCCAGGGCCACCGACCAGTTGAGCCCCAAAGCCATGCCCCCCAGCATAAGCAGCCCGGTGGACAGGCCAATCTGTAGACCACCCAGCCCAAGAAGCCTGTCGCGCATGTCCCATAGGGCCCGGGGTTCCAACTCCAGCCCGATGAGAAACAGCATCATCACCACGCCAAACTCGGCAAAATGCTGGAGGTCGCCCACTTCGTTCCCCACCAGCCCCAGGATGGGGCCTATGATCAGTCCCGCCGCGAGGTAGCCCAGCACCGACCCCAGACCCAGGCGAGACGCGATGGGCACCGCCACAACGGCGGCAATCAGGTAGAGCGTGGCTTGGAACAGAAAGCTTTCCATGGCGGCCTTTGCATCATAGGGGCGTTAAGCAAGCTATAGCACTGGCTGGAAAACTTTGTGGGTTTTCCTGCCGATTGCCCCGCGACAGATGCGGTATTGTGCGCCTTTTGCGACTATCTCAGGCATTCTGGCGCGACAGACGCCTGTGATCGTCAATTCCGCGGCATTGCAAGAACGACGTTCCGTCCACCTTTCACGTAGCGCAGTTCGCTGGCGCCGATGGCGACCACACGTCCGCCGTCCAATCGGTCGCCCACAGACACGTCCACCACCCGTCCAGTAGGCATCCGAACCAAGGCACGCTTCGCAGTGGCTTGACCGAATGTGCCCAACAGGTTCACGCGACGCAGGTTCAATTCATTGTCGTTGGTAGCCTGCCGGCTCACCGAGGCGGGGGCGTCACGGGGGCGTGTGTCAGGAACTGCAACAGTCCGCTGCGGTGCCGGTTGTGTCGTGGCTGTCACAACCGCTGCAGTGGAACCCAAGGGGGCGGTGTTTGCCGTTTGGAATGTGGCGCGTTCGCGGGCTTTGTTGGCCACTTCGGCACGTGCTGCGAGATTGTCCGGGCGTCTGGGCGGCACGAAAGCGGCCAAAGCCTCTTCGGCGCCTCTGGCTGCCGCTTCCGCCGCGGCGGCTTGGGCGGCGCGAACCTCCAGACGATCAATGGCCACTTGTGCGAGCCCACGCGGTCGAGCAGGCGGCACCAGAGCCGCCAATTCCTCAAACGTGCGCCCGCCATAGATCACCCGTTCCATACGATCGCGAAGGTCTGCCGGACGGGCAGGGGGTACAAAAGCGGCCAATGGGTCGTCGGCACCGCCCAGCCATATGCCCGGCAGAATTTCAACTGACGGATCGGCTGGTTGTTCGGGGATATCTGCCTCAAGGCTGATGACTGTTGTTTCATCCGCTTCAACCACAAGATCGTCAGCTGCGGTTTGCGCGGGCTCTGTTTCGTCAGCAAGATCCACGATGGGTTCTGGTTGCGGCTCTGGGTCTGTCGCGGGCGGGCTTTCGTCCAGGGTTTCTATAACCGACAGCAGGAAGTCTTTGTCGGGCATGGCGGGGAACGGCCCGGGCGGGATTGGCAGCGGGCGCTCGGAAACATCGGCGCGCACGAAGCTCCGAACCACCGCGAGGGAAAGCTCCTGTTCTATATCCGGCAAAGCAAAGCTCGGCGGCCGCTGGTCTTCCGCTTTGAGCGTGTCCAGCGTCGGCGCCCAGGTCATGGGGAGCAAGACCAGTTCTGGCAGGGCGGGCTCCGGTGTGGTGTCAGGCTCTGGCGGCAAAGGTTCCACGAACGGGAGCGGCCTTTCCTCCTGTTCCGCGGGAACGCTCGCAACCTCGGTTGCCTCAATTGGCCGGGAAGACCCAGTGAACACCGTGCGCACCTGATCCCAGTATGGTGCCAAAAACCCGGTCTGCGCCGCGCGAGGCAGGAACACGGCTGCCGCCCACAGGACCAGCATAAGGGCCAAAGTGAGCATCAAAACCGGAGGTACACGGGGCCGCCTGCGCGGTTTGACGAATTTTGCCTTCTTTTTGGGGCGTTGAACGTCTGCGCCCTCTGGGTCACCGGCACTGGTCGAGACCTCACCCGTTTCTGACGCGCCGGTTTGTGGATCGCGCGGTTCCATCCGCGCTGCCATTGCCGCAGGGGACGGGAGTGTCGGCTCCTCGAGACCCGTCGTATCCAGACCTTCTGGGGGCTCAGCGAGTGCCTCCGGCTCCGGTTCTCCGGCCCCCATTATATCCTTGGGTGAAACTTCCGCACCGGGGACATCCGCGTCCTCGTCGTCTTCCACTGGATCGGTAAACAGGTCCAAAGTGACCACTTGCTGACCCACAGCCATTTGCGGCTCATCGGCCAGACCGAACCAAGCGCCGTGTTCGAATGCGGTGTCAGGCCCCAGCGATGCGATGCCAAGGGGCACGAAGCCATGGGACCCCGCGAACCTCTCAGCCTCTTGCATGGTTTCAATTGCCAAAACAGCCAGATGTAGGGCGTCACCATCCAGCCGAAATTCGTAGCGCAGATCGTCGAAGTCGTATGGGGTGGCCCCATCCAAATCAGCGCGAATGACCCGGTTGGTGGTGCTCAGATCCTTGGGCAATTGCGCCGGGCGAAGCGTTTTCCACAACGCCTGTTCGGTGGGGACAACCAAAACAGCTTTCAGGTCCTTGTCAGCGGTATGGGCCTGCGCGATGCGCCGCAAAACGGCCATCTGGGTGCCGACATTGCGTGTGGCAAAGGTGGTTCGGCCCAGACGCGCCCAGCCGCCATCCTCGGCGGTGAACAACTCCACACCTTCGGCTGACATCACTAATGCAAACTGTGGCTGCATTGCTCTTTGCTCGCTCCCGCTTGGTGGCGGTTTTTGGCCTTTTATAGGCGTTCTACCACAGCTAGATACCGCACGCACTACCAGACATATATTTGGCGGCGCTGCAATTGGTTGGGAGGAACGGACCATGGGACGCATTTCGAACATAGTAACCGCGATGGCGCTGGCGAGCGTCACAGCGTTTGTGCCAATTTCCGGCGCAATCGCCGATGAGGACGCCGCACGACTGTTTGTGACAGGTCAGGGCGAAGTGGAAATAGCACCCGACATGGCCATCATCACTTTGGGGGTGGAGCATATGGCGGGCACCGCCGACCAAGCCATGGACGAGGTGGCGCGCCGCACCACGGGGCTCGTCGCCGCTTTGACCAAAGCCGGTATCGCCAGCGAGGACATGCAGACCTCGGGTCTGTCCTTAGACCCGGTGTTCGAAGACCGTCGAAATACGGCCGGACGCGCACCGGAGGTGATTGGGTTTTCCGCGCGCAACACGCTGCGCGTGACCGTGCTGGACCTCGAAGGACTTGGGGCCATTTTGGACGATGTCGTGACCGAAGGCGCCAACATGTTCCGAGGACTGAGCTTTGGTTTGCAAGATGACCAAGCGGCACAAGACGCGGCCATGCGACTGGCGGTGCAGGACGCTTTGGCCAAGGGCGCTTTGTTGGCAGACGCGGCAGGATCTGAGCTTGGGGGGATCATCCGCTTGCAAGAGGGGGCTGGCGTGTCCCCGCGGCCTGAGTTCGCGCGCGCTGTGACCATGAGCGCCGACGCGGCAATGCCGGTGGCACCGGGCACTTTAACCGTGCGCGCCACGGTGAGCGTGGTCTTCGGTCTGGAAGAATAAAGCCCGCCTATGTGCCGCTTGCGCCCCGGCGGCCCCAAAACTGACTGAGCTGAACAGCCAACTCAGTCCGGGCATCAGCATAAATGGACACGTCCAGAGTTTCCTGTCCGTAGCGGTTGGCCAGTGACACCACCGATCCGCTGGCCAGTTCCTGGTGGATCATACGCATGGGCAACCAACCGACGCCCAAGCCCTGCATGACCATTTCGCGCGTCCCGCTGGAGAACGCGGTTTCACAAACCGGATTGGTGGATTGCCCCGCGGTGCCGAACGCGCGGGCGTTTCGGTTGAGCACTTGTCCGAAGTAGCTCTCATCTGGATAAACAATGGCTGGGGTGTCGTCGGGGATCTGCAGCGTGTCTTTGACCGCGTAGCGCAAAGCGCCGCCCACCACGGGGATCAGGTAATCATGCCCCCAAAGTCCTTTCACCACGTCCGCGCCAAATTGCAAAGGCTTCGCGCTTTGGGCTTCGTAACACAGCAACATGCTGGCATCGCCACGTAGAAACAGCGTCACACAGTCGTTCAAGTTCCCCGCGCGCATCCGAAACCTCAACGCCGGGAAGGCCGATTTCGCCCGCAGCGCCATGTCGGGGAAGGTCGAAAACACCGGTGCATGCTGCGCTGCGATGGTCACCACCGCCCGCGTCGGATCATAGAGTGCAATTTTTTTGCGCAACTCGCCGATGCGAGCCACCAATGCTCGGATCTCGGCCTCGTTGGACGTCAGCGCCGAACTGATCTCAATGCGATTGGTTTGGCGGTCGAGAATCTCCACGCCCAGCCAGGTTTCAAAACCCCGAATTCGCCTTGAAAATGCGGGCTGTGTGATGTTCCGGCGTGCCGCCGCGCGGGTCATGTTGCGCTCTTCGAGCAGTACCAAAACATCATCGAGCCACTGCATATCCATGGCATTCTCCCCTCTGCTCAAAGCATTTGTATGGGCAGGCCAAGAAAAAAGCACTGTTTTTTCACTGCGCGCTTGGGAACGGTTTGGGCAAGCAAGGGAGGTTTAAGACCTGTGACAGATATCCAAGAGATCGCGAAACGCGGCGCGCCCAAAGATGCGGCCATGACCTTGAGCCTCTGCAAAGAGCTTTCGGTCACTTTGGCGAAATTTCCCAGGGTCGCGCTTGGCCATTTGTCCACGCCGCTTGAACCGATGGACCGGCTGAGCGAAGAATTGGGCGGCCCGCGGCTGTGGGTGAAGCGGGACGATTGCACCGGTCTGTCCTCGGGGGGCAACAAGACCCGCAAGTTGGAATACCTCATGGCCGATGCGGTCCAGCAAGGGGCCGATGTGATCATCACCCAGGGGGCTACCCAGTCGAACCATGCCCGTCAAACTGCTGCCGCCGCCGCGAAACTGGGGATGGAGTGTCAAATCCTCCTCGAAGACCGCACAGGGTCGGAGGACCCCAACTACATCCTCAACGGCAATGTTCTGTTGGACCGTCTCCACGGGGCCAGCGTGTCAAAGCGCGCGGGCGGTGCGGACATGAACGCTGAAATGGAGGCTTTGGCCGAGGAGCTCCTGCAAGCGGGGCGTAAGCCGTACATCATCCCCGGCGGTGGCTCCAATCCCATAGGGGCGTTGGGGTACGTAAACTGTGCCCGCGAACTGACGGAACAGGCGGCGGAAACCGGGCTGAAGATCGACGCGTTGGTCCACGCCACCGGCAGCTCTGGCACGCAGGCCGGGTTGGTCACCGGTCTCGCCGCCATTCAAAGCGATATCCATTTGCTCGGCATCGGCGTGCGTGCGCCCCAAGAGAAACAAGAGGGCATGGTCCACGACCTCGCTCAGCGGACCGCCGATTATATGGACACCGGCCTCACAATTCCCCGCGACGCGGTTCGTGCCAATTGCAACTACGTGGGCGCGGGGTATGGTTTGCCCACCGACGGCATGGTCGCAGCGCTCAAACTCCTGGCCCGCACAGAAGGCCTGCTGTTCGATCCAGTCTATTCAGGGAAGGGACTCGACGGCATGATTGACCAAATCCGCCAAGGTTACTTCGATGGCATGGACAATGTCGTCTTCCTCCACACCGGCGGCAGTGCTGCGCTCTTCGGATATGCCGACGCGTTCGGACTGCCCGGCTACGCACAGTAAAAAACTCACACAATCCAACATGGAGACTCATCATATGTCACTGAAAACCAACCTGATCTCGGCGGCGGTCTTCGCGGCTATCTGCACTCCGGCGCTCGCCGAAGAAGTGAAAATCGGCGTGCCATCCTGGACCGGAGCGCAAGCCATTGCACACGTGCTGGGCGAGGTGGTGACGTCCCGCATCGGCGGCACCGTGGAATATGTGCCCGGCAACAACGCCACGATTTTCCAGGCCATGGACCAGGGCAAAGGCGACATCGACGTGCACCCGGACGTCTGGCTGCCCAACC
>JBCDFD010000171.1:0-7346 GCA_039178645.1 Pseudomonadota bacterium
CAGGGATCAAGCCCTTTTCGATGCAGTGTCGCGGTACCAAGAAGATATAGGCTTGCCTGCAACCGGGCTTCCCGACCTAGCAACTTTGACCAACCTTTTCCAGCAGTAACATAAGGCTGTTTGAAACACCCACGGCTTGACTTGGATCAAGGGCTCCAACCTAAGAAATTGGCGATCATGCGTAGGCCGGGTGCTTGGCTTTTTTCCGGGTGGAATTGCAGGCCAACCATGGTGTCCCGCGCCACGATGGCGGTCACGTCGCCGCCGTAGTTCACATGGGCCAAGCGGTGAGCGTCGTTGTCCACGTGAAATTGGTAGGAATGCACAAAATAGGCGTGATCGCCGGTGGATACGCCTTCGAGCACTGGGTGGGTTTGCTCCAGGACCAGATCATTCCAACCCATGTGGGGTACTTTCAGCGATGCGTCTGAGGGGGTGATTGCCACCACTTCGCCACCAATCCAGTCGAAGCCTTGGGTGTCTTCGTACTCACGTCCCCAGGTGGCCATCATTTGCATGCCGACGCAGATGCCCATGAATGGCACAGCGCGGTTCAGCACAGCCTCAGACATGGCCTCAAAGAGACCAGCATATCCAGCAAGACCTTGGCGGCACGCGGGGAACGCTCCGTCGCCGGGCAGTACGATGCGATCAGCTTTGGCCACAACATCTGGGTCGGAGGTCACCAACACGTTGCCCACATTGGCCTCCAATGCCATGCGCTGAAACGCTTTCTCCGCCGAGTGCAGGTTGCCTGACTCGTAATCCACCAGTGCAGTCACCATGGGATCACAGGACCCCTTTGGTGGAAGGCACCGCGTCCGCCTTGCGCGGGTCCAGTTCCAGCGCGTCGCGCAGCGCACGGGCGACGGCCTTGAACGTCGCTTCGGCAATGTGGTGGCTGTTGATCCCGTGCAATTGATCCACGTGCAAAGTGATGCCGCCATGGGTGCTCAGCGCCTGGAAAAACTCGCGCACCAATTCGGTGTCAAAGGTTCCGATTTTCTGCGTGGGCATGTCGACATTCCACACCAGGAACGGGCGTCCACTCAGGTCCAGGGCGGCGCGCACCAAAGCGTCATCCATGGGCAACAAGCAAGCCCCATAGCGGCGGATGCCTTTTTTGTCGGCCATGGCTTGGGTCAGGGCGTGACCCAAGGCGATCCCGCAGTCTTCTACCGTGTGGTGGTCATCGATGTGCAAATCGCCCTTGGCGTGCAGCGTCAGGTCCATCAGGCTGTGCCGCGCCAGTTGATCCAACATGTGGTCAAAAAATCCAACACCGGTCTGGCAATCGTACTGGCCCGTGCCATCGAGGCTCAGGGTCAGTGAAATGTCGGTTTCCGATGTGGTGCGGGTGACGCTGGCGGTGCGCATGGGATGGTCTCCGGCCTAAGGGCATGCGCGGTATAGGGGTGTCATGGGCGACTGCCAAGGCCGCCCATGACGCTCTTGCGGGAGAAATCTATTCCGCGGCCACACGTAGGGCTGGGAAACCGTCCGGTTCAGGCATGGCGGACGACAGGGTGGCCTGTTCGCGTGCTGTCTCTTTGCGACCTCGAACCGGGTAGACCAGTTTGAACATCTGCGGCGTGAAGTAGAAGCTGACCACAGTGGACAAGAGCACGCCGCCAGCCACAGACATGGCGAACGGGGGCCAGAAGCCGCCGCCGCCCAGGATCAGCGGGAGGAAACCGCCGAACGTGGTCACCGTGGTGGATATAATGTGGCGGGAACTGTCCATGACTACGTCGGTCATGGCCTCTGGATCGCCAGTTCGCGCCAAAGGATTGGCTTGTAGGCCTGACATGATGATGAGCGCGGCGTTGATTGACACGCCTATGGATCCGATGACGCCGATGATTGCGGTGATCCCAAACGGATAGTTGAAGATTGCCAGCGCCAGGAAGCTCAGACCCGCCGCCAAGATCGCCACCGTGAAGGTCACCACTGTGAGGCGGAAAGACGAGAAGGTCAGCACGACAATGGCGATGGACAGCGTGATGATCAGGCCCAGCGGGGCCAACAGATTTGTCACCACATCGTTGCGCGCGTCTGAGTCTCCGCCCACTTGCAGCTTGTAGCCAGCGGGGATGATCAATCCGGCGTCGTCCAGTCGTGTTTGCGCTTCGGCCAAGACCTCCTCTGGCAGCACACCTGGCTGCACAAAGGCTTGGATTGTGTTCACCCGTTCGCCGTTGCGGCGGACGATTTCGGGTTGTGCAGGCTCCAAACGGATGTCGGCTAGAGCAGACAAAGGCAGGCCGGGAAGGGTGCCCTGGGCGGCCAATGCCTGGGCGTCGGGCGGCACGATGGTCAGGTTGGAAATTCGAGCCAGATCGCCCCGCAGATCATCGCCCAAGCGCACGCGAACGGGAAGCTCTTCGCCTCCTTCCAGGAGCGAGCCACCGGTGACGCCTTCGAGCCCCGCTTGCAACTGCCGCGCCACATCGCCCAGCGTGAGACCTGCCAAGTTGGCGGCGGCCTCGTCGATGTCGATGGTCACTTTGGGCGCGCCAGTTTCCAGGGACGACCGCACAATGGTCACCGCATCCATGCTGAGGAGGACTGACCGGATCTCTCCGCCGACGTCTTTCAGCGTCTCCAGGCTCGGTCCCACCACACGCAATTCAACCGGTGCGTCCACGGGCGGACCTTGCACCAGACCGCGCACCAGGATCCGCACCGCGGGGAAGTCGCGGTTCATCTGCTCTTGCAATGGCGTGAGCAAATCGGCGGTCACATCGGGCGATGCGGTGGTCACCAGCGCCTGCGCAAACGCGGGGGCGTTCTGACGATTGCCCACCATATTGTAGTAAAAGGCCGGGGCGCTTTCCCCCATGGTCCAGGCCACATGGGTCACGCCGTCGGTGCCGCGCAGCATGTCGTCCATGCGGGCGACCTCGGCCTGGGTGCGGGTGATGGCGGTGCCCTCGGCGAACTCCACCTCGATATGGAATTGGTCGCGGTCCACGCCTGGGAAGAACTGTGCGGTCAGTCCGCCCAGCGAAATGAACCCGGTGATCGGCAGGACCAGTGCCAGCATGATGGAGCGGACCGGGTTCTTGATGCTCAGAAGCAGCGTGTCGCGGAACCTGCGTCCCACCCAGCCACTGGGGATGCCGTTGAGGATGCCGCGCGCGCTGTCGCCTTGGGGCAGGACCCATCCGGCTATGGCGGGCGTGACGGTGAGCGCGATCACCAGCGACCAGATCAGCATCATGACCACCGCTATGGCGATAGAGCCCACGAAGTCGCCCGCGGGTCCAGGGAGCAGGATCATCGGCGTGAAGCTGAGCGCGGTGGTCAGCGTCGAGGCCAGCAGGGGCATGGCCAAGCGGCGGACCGAGTCGCCCACGGCCTTCACTCGCTCCATCCCGGCGGCCAACCTTTGGCGGACCTCGTCACTCATGACGATGGCCGCGTCCACCAGAAGTCCGAGCGCCACGATAAGACCAGTGACCGACATCTGGTGCAGCGGCAGGCCGATCATGTTCATGGAGGCCAGCGTGGCAAGGCTCACCAATGGCAATACGAGAGCAACGATCAGCGCGGCCCGAACACCCAGGGTGAGAAGCAAAACGGCCACCACAAGGCCCACGCCGATGGCCATGTTGGTGGCAACTTCGGTCAGGCGATCGGCGGTGTAGCCCGACTGGTCAAAGATCACGTCCGCGTCCAGGGATCGGGGCAGGCTAGTGCGGAACACCTCCAGGTCTTCGTTCAGACGACTGGTCCAAACGTCCACTTGCAGTGCGTCCTCCAGGCGCGCGCCCACAAGGATGGCCTCGGTTCCGCCTGACAAGGCGTAGGCGGCCCCCGGTGTTTTTGGCCCTCTGGTGATCTCGGCAATGTCGCGCAGGTAGGTAACCTTGCCCGCGCCGTCGTCGATCACCACCACTTGGCGGAGCCGGTCGAGGGCGGTGATTTCGCCCTCCACTTCCAAAAGCAGATCGGACCCTGCGGATTGCAAGCGACCCGATTGGACCTTGGCATCGGCGCTTTGGATTGCGGCCGACACTTGGTCGGCGGTGATCCCCAGGGCCGCAACTTTGTTGGGGTCAAGGCGCACGAGCACTTCTTCTTCGGGCAGGCCGAAGAGGTCGACATTTTTAGTGCCAGGCACCGCGCGCATCACATCGGCCAACTCTTCGGCGTAGCGGCGCAGAATGGCTGGGGTGACACCTTCGCGGTTTGGTGTCAGCGCGATGATGGAAGCAAAGGCCCCGAAGCTGTCCGAGGCAAATTCTGGCTCCAACACACCTGCGGGGAATTCCCTCTGGGCGTCCCGCATGGCGTCGCGGGTATCTGTCCAAACTTCTTCGATCAGGTCAGGGTCCACGGCTTCGTCCAACTCGATCTGGAGAACAGAAATGCCGGTGGAGGACGTGGAGGTGAGCACTTTGATCTCAGCGATCTCAGTGAGTTGTTCTTCGAGCTTCTGACTCACCAGGCTTTCCACGCGGGCGGGATCCGCGCCGGGGTAGACCGTGGTGATGGTCGCGTTGATGTTGGTGATGGTGGGGTCTTCCTGCCGTCCCAATGACAGCAGCGCGGACAGGCCGGCGGAGATCAGCACCAACAGGATCAGCGCCACCAAGCGGGGGTTGCGAAAGGTTGCGGTTTCCATGGCCCTTAGCTCCCTTGAACTGGCAGCACGGCTTGGCCGGGAGCCAAACGGTGAACGCCATCAGCGAGGATTTGGTCACTGTCGGACAAACCGCCCCTCACAAAGGCTTGGGCTTCGTTGGCATAAATGACCTCGACGGCCTCCATGGCCACGGAACGTCCATCGGTGGAGCTTTCAATCACCATGAGCTGCCATAGGCCGCGGGGACCTTCACTGAGCGCGCTGAGCGGCACCCATGCGCCGCGTTCATCTACAGGACGTTCCACCGTCAGGCGAGCGACGGCCCCGTATGACGGCCTGGGTTGGCCGTCGTCAATTTGAAGGTCGAATAGAACGGGCAAGGTGCGAGTGATTGCGTCAATTTCGGCGCGGCGGCTGGCGAAGGTGGCAGCGTAGGTTTCGCCGTTGACCACCACAGTGACCGTATCGCCCTTGGCCAATTCGGTCGCCAGTTCGGGCAAAAGTCCAATGCGCACTTGAGGTGCGGCGACCTCTTGAATGTCGAGGATTGGAGCCGACGGTCCCACCCTCGCGCCTTCGTCCACATGGCGGGTGTCCACCTCGCCATCAAACGGCGCGCGGAGCGTGGCCTTGTCCAATTGAACTTCGATATCAATGATGGCGGCTTCGCGTTCCAGCAAGCGGGCTTCCAACTCTGTCACAGCCAGCCGGGCCTCATCCGCCCGTTGCAGACTCGCGAAGTTACGCTCGGCAAGGGCTTGTTGGCGCTCAAAGGTGAGCTTCGCCAATTCCAACTGAGCTTCCAGCGCGGCCAGAGCCGCCCGCTGTTGACGCAGTTGAGCGCCCAGGCTGCGGGTGTCCAGTTCTGCCAACACTTGGCCCTTTGACACTCGGTCACCTTCATCCACCAATAGGGTCGCCAATGTGCCGCCCGCCTCAAATCCCAGTGTGGTATCCTGGCGGGGCTCCACGCGACCAATGAAGTCTTGAGGCACCGAATAGCTGTCGCGCAACACGACCTCTTGAACCGTCACGGTCAACGGCGCAGCCCCGGTTTCCACATCAATTCGTACTGTGTTTTGCGCAATCACGTCGGTGGAAAACATCACAGCACCGACCGCCAAGGCCCCCACCAAAGCTGTGCCTGTGAGAATGCCGACCCGGCGTAGAGCGCGCTTGAAAAAGCTGGGACGGGGTGGAGCGCTGTGTTCATGATCCAAGGCAGTCATCAGTCCAGTCCTTCTTTGTCCGCAAGGTCACTCTCGACCCCGGCACGGTTCCATGTTAGAACCTCTCACATAAAGTGAGATACTCTTACTTCCAGCTAAACGAAACAGTTTAGTTGGTCACAGACAAAAAAAGTTGGGGCACTGATGGTCGAAACCCTGTCGGACGCGCAAATGACGGAGAAAAAGCCGTATCATCACGGTGACTTACGCCATGCTTTGATCGAAGCTGCCAAAGATTTGGTCGAAACCAAGGGGGCCGCACACTTTTCTGTGGCCCAGGCGGCACGCGTGGCAGGAGTGTCTTCGGGTGCGCCATATCGGCATTTCAAAGACCGCGACGAGATGCTTGATGCGGTTGCAAAAGATGGTTTGCAGCGACTCGCCCAGCGGTTTGTGGTCGCCGCTGACCCCTTTGAAGAGGGCAGTGTGGAGGCCATAACCGCCATAGGCATCGCATACGTTGACTTTGCCAAAGCGCAGCCTGGCGTCTTTCGGTTGATGTTTGCCGAATTGCGGTCCGAGTCGGATGAAACCTGCGCGGCGGGCGAAGCGTGCAAGATGCAACTTCTGCGCCATGTGGGGGCGCATTTGGGCCATGACACCATCGGCGATGCCACCCACGATGCAGCCTTTCCGCTTTGGACCATGGTGCACGGCATCTCGTTTCTGATGATTGACGGCAAAGTTCCGGCCGAGGAGTTGGACGTCCCACTAGACAAAATGCTCAGCGATTGCACGCGGCGGCTGCTGGCCCGTTAGCATCGGTTTACGTATCAGTCAGTTTTGTTGACTAAATCAGATTTTGCCAGTGCGCGTTTGCCGCGGCGCGCGGCCTCTGAAAAGCCTGTGTTTTATGATAAGGTTATCGGCAGTTATGAGTAATTGGGCAGGACGTATCTGCCATGGATGGTCAAATGGAATCCAACCACGCAACCTATCCGCCCAGGTGGGCCACCGGTACAGCGCCGGACCAAAACCGGGCAGCCGACTGGGCCCTGCAAACCGTTCGGAATGCGGTTCACGATCGGCGTCTCTCGGAAACCGTCGATATGTTTGAAACGTGCGAGCTTCTTTCGCTGGATCGAGACACGGCAGCGCGCACCTATGCCATTGCTTTGGCTTTAAGTATTTCCCAAGCCTTGGGGAAACAGCCGGTGGTGCATGCGGCTGGCCATGCCGATCTCACATTCGACGAACTTTGGTTTCTGCGGCTTCTGGAACGGTCCCGCGTGCGCGATGCCGAAAGCGTGGCCTTCTTGATTTCCAGTCGGGTGGCCTATCCATTCCGCAATTCGCTGGTGTTCTTGATCGAAGGTCTGACCGCGCGACTTTACGGCGATACCATTGCCGCCGCGGGAGAGGAGACTGAGTCGACGGAAGACCGTTCGGGGTTTGATCCCTACGCTTGAGCTTACCTGACTCGCTATACGAATTTCGTCGACAAATCTGCCACACTGGAGCGGGCGATGGGATTC
The DNA here is from genome assembly GCA_039178645.1 of Pseudomonadota bacterium. GTDB lineage: Bacteria > Pseudomonadota > Alphaproteobacteria > Rhodobacterales > Rhodobacteraceae > Mangrovicoccus. Next base: position 7,296 of record JBCDFD010000171.1, read on the forward strand.
GAACCCACGACCCCAACCTTGGCAAGGTTGTGCTCTACCCCTGAGCTACAC
>JBCDFD010000172.1:0-7233 GCA_039178645.1 Pseudomonadota bacterium
GTGCCTCTCACATGGCAGCCGCCGCTTGAAGGTGAGACCAATCTGGCGGCGCGCGGCATCTACCTGTTCATCGTCTGGGCCGCTTTGGTCATCGCCGCGGCCATCACGTCGCATCGGTTGGAACGGCGGTTCCGTCTCTTGGATGATGACAGCCCAAGCAAAGACACCAATGGAGGCGATGAAGATGTCTTTTGACGTGCTCGTTTCCGTCTCGCTGGTCTACGTTATCACTTTGTTTTCCATAGCATCTTTTGCCGAACGTCAGGCTAAGGCGGGCCGGATGGGCTGGCTAAGGTCGCCCGTGGTCTACACGCTTTCCCTGTCGATTTACTGCACGGCATGGACGTTCTACGGCTCGGTTGGTTACGCGGCACGGTCTGGGCTTGAGTTTCTCACCATCTACATCGGCCCGACCTTGGTTTTGGTCGGTTGGTGGTGGGTGCTTCGCAAGCTCGTACGAATCGGACGCAGCCAGCGAATCACGTCCATTGCTGACTTGATCTCGTCTCGGTATGGCAAATCTACGGCGCTCGGCGGTCTGGTGACCGTTATCGCTGTGGTGGGCACAACGCCCTACATCGCCTTGCAACTCCAGTCGGTCACCTTGTCCTTCGGCGTCTTTGCCCAGGAAACCAGCGGCGGCTTTTCTGTCCCGGACCAGCGCGCGACGGCCATTTGGGTGGCGTCCGGTCTGGCGGCATTCACGATCCTTTTCGGCACACGAAACGTGGACGTCAATGAACGTCATCCAGGCGTGGTCACCGCCATCGCCATCGAGGCGTTGGTGAAGCTGTGCGCACTGTTAGCGGTTGGCGTGTTCGTGGTGTGGCATGTGGCAGGCGGGCTTGGTCCGATGGTCGATCGGATCAACGCCTCTGCCATCGCCGAAGTCCCCATGGAGAAGAGCCGTTGGGTGTCCCTGATCTTTATCTCAGGCGCTGCGTTTTTGGTGCTGCCGCGCATGTTCCATGTACTCGTGGTGGAAAATGAAAACGACCGCCACTTGGCCACCGCCGCCTGGGCGTTCCCGCTCTATCTGGCGCTGATCAGCGTTTTTGTGATCCCGATTGCGGTGGTTGGACTGACGGAAATGCCCGTAGGGGCGAACCCCGACCTCTTTGTGCTCACACTTCCTTTGGCCAAGGGCCAAGACATACTGGCGCTCTTGGCGTTTCTCGGTGGGTTTTCCGCCGCCACATCCATGGTGATTGTGGCGTCCATTGCTCTGGCGACCATGGTGTCGAACCACATCGTGCTGCCCCTATGGCTATGGGCACGGTCCGACACCCAAGGCAACCTTCGCACCGTTCTCTTGAACTCGCGGCGGCTGAGCATCGCTGCGGTCTTGGCTCTGGGATACATCTATTACAGTTGGTCCGGGGGCGGCCGGGCGTTAGCGGCCATTGGGCTGGTTAGCTTCTTGGGTGTGATCCAAGTTCTCCCGGCCATGTTGGGTGGTATTTTCTGGCGTGGTGCCACGCGGGCAGGGGCCGCGGTGGGGGTGACGCTCGGCTTCGTGGTTTGGGGGTATACGTCGTTTCTGCCGAGCTTCGGGCCCGGTGTGGCCCTGTCCCAAAGTGTCTTTGATGCTGGACTTTGGGGCATCGCTTGGTTGAAGCCCACGGCCCTCTTTGGCATCGAAGGCGTCGATCCTGTGGTGCACGCGATGTTCTGGTCGACGTTGTTAAACGTGTCCGCCTTTGTGATCGTGTCTCTGGCGACATTCCCAACTCCGTTGGAGCGTTTGCAAGGCGCGCAATTCGTCAATGTGTTTGACCAAGCCACAGGCGAACGGGGATGGCGCCACAGTTCAGCGGAGGCGGAGGACCTGCTCACCATGGCCCAGCGGACGTTGGGGCCCAAGGTTGCGCAAGACCTGTTTGAGAACGAGGCCCGCACCCAGGGCAAACAGGGCTTTCTGCCCGACATTACAGCAGGGTTTCTGGACGACTTGGAACGTCAGTTGGCAGGCTCTGTGGGGTCCGCCACTGCGCACGCCATGATCAGCCAGATTGCGAGCGGAACCATTGTGTCCGTTCAGGACCTCATGGCGGTGGCCCAAGAAGCCTCGCAAATCATGGAGCATTCCAGCCAACTGGAGGCCAAATCCGCTGAACTTGCGCGCACCGCCCGGCAATTGCGCGAAGCCAACCAAAAGCTCACGGAACTCTCTGTGCAAAAGGACGCGTTTCTGGGTCAGATCAGTCACGAGTTGCGGACGCCCATGACCTCCATCCGCGCCTTTTCTGAGATACTCATGGAAGGTGAAGAATTGGAACCGGGGGAACGCAGTCGCTATGCCAACGTCATCCATGACGAAGCCCTGCGGCTCACTCGACTCCTTGACGCGCTTTTGGACCTGAACGTGCTGGAACAGGGACAGGCTGCACTGAACCGAGAACCCAGTCGCCTGCGCGACATCCTCGACCGGGCCGTGATTGCCACAAGCTCGATGGATACCCAAAGCACATTGGAGGTCCGTCGCGACACCCTGAACGAGGATATTGCGCTGGTCACCGACCCTGATCGGCTCTGCCAGGTGTTTATCAACATCATTGGCAACGCTCGGAAATACTGCGATGCGGCTGAGCCTCGCCTTCGTGTCGAAGCCAGCCGCCGTGGTCCGTCGCTTGTGGTGGATTTTATCGACAACGGCGCCGGGATCCCCGTGGAAAGCCAAAGCGTGATTTTTGAGAAGTTCTGTCGCCTTTCGGATCAGGTGGCGGCGGGCAGCGCAGGCCTGGGCCTCGCCATATGCCGGGAGATCATGGAAAAGCTCGGTGGCTCGATAGCTTACTTGCCGGGGCAGGGCGGCGCTGCGTTCCGGGTAATCCTACCGGTGAAAATTGCAGCACAGGCCGCCTGACGCGTCGCTTTTTCCTGACTATTTTCAATCTTTGGTAACTCACTTCCACCAAAGGTCACGCATCTCAATTCGTGTGCCTGTGTTAAGAAATGACTTCGTCAAAGCATGCCCAAGCCATGCGGCTCCTCACCCGCGGAGGAAGGCCGCCCAAAGCCTACGGTGAAATCACACCGGCCAAATCCATGCGCCTGGCCGCGGCCAAAGCGGGGCAAGATGTGCTGTCACAGCCGGTCATGGGGTCCGGCGTCGAAGAATTGCAAGCCGTCACCCAAAAACTCGCCGAGTTGCTGCCAGAGGGTGGCATGACCATGTTCATGCGGGGGCCCGAGGCCACCACCGGTCTGATCGCTTTGGACCGAAACGCTGTGGCAGCGGTGACCGAAGCACTGACCAAAGGCAAAATCAACGAAAAGCCAGCGCCTGACCGCAAGCTCACAACGACAGATGGTTTCGTTTGTCGAGGGTTCTTAGAGAGTTTTCTGAAGATGTTCGTGCAGCGCTTGGCCGGTCAACTCTCGGCACCTTGGGCGCAGATCTACGAAATAGACGAAATGATCCAAGATCTCCGCCGCTTGCCTTTAATGTTGCACGATGTGGCCTATCGCGTCCTGACCATGGACTGCGATTTCGGCAATGGTGCGAAAATCGGCCAGATCTGCATGGTTTTTCCCTGGGACACCGGCGAGGTCGTGGACAATCCTGACGAGCCCGCGAAAGAGGAACTGTCCGAGGAAGAGCTACAACAACGCGCGGAAAACGCACTTTTGCCAGTGGAGTTGGAGCTGGAGGTGATCCTAGCCCAACTTGAAATGACGGTCGGGCAATTGGATGCACTGCAACCCGGCGATCTGATTCCGGTGGCACGGTCTGACCTCCAGGTTGTTCGCCTTATCCATGAATGTGGGACAGTTGTTGCCGTCGGTGAACTGGGCGAAAGCATGGGGGAACAATGTGTGCGGCTCCTCGCAGCACCCGGAGAAGACGTGGAGCGGTTCGCGACCGCACCGGACGAGCCAGCGCCTCCGCCTCCTCCGGTCGACCATAGCCTTGAATTGATCAATTTAGCCGCCAAAGCGTCAACTCACGCCAGCATGTCCGGGATCGAGATGCCCACCAACATCCCAACCTACGATCCAAGCCTTCCCGATGGCGGCCTAGACTTGCCTGATTTGGAAGCGCCTTATCCCGACGGTGAAATACCAGGGCTCGCCATTCCAGGAGAGGATGACACGGTCCCATTGGACTTGGACCTCAGCGACGATGCCACTACGTCGGAGTCTGATCAGAGCGAAGGCGCGTCACCGATGGACTTGGACCTAAACGATATCTCAATGACGTCCTTTGAAGACTTGCCGGAGACCATCGATTGACCTTTCCGAAAATACGGTAGGACAAGACCCTAGGTGGCGTTATCAGTCACGGCCAGCTTTGGTTCTGCTAGGGTTTGCCGTCCGCTATCGCCGTCAGCATTGGGCGTAGAGGTTGCAAATCATACCCCGCGTTCATGCCCGCTTTGATAATGTCGTCGACCGGCAAATTGCCCGCCATCGCTTGCGCCCAAGCCATGCATGACCGGGTTCCAGACCGACAATAGGCAAACACCACCGCGTCGGTTGCTTGCGTTTCTTTCGCAACCTCCGCGGCCTGTTCGCCCAGCGTACCGCCTTTGATTGGACTAACAATAAAGGTGAGACCTGCCGCCTCTGCAGCCGCAGCAATTGCGGCGGCCTGATGTGACGAAGGCACCTCATCATCGGGCCGGTTGCAAATTACCGTTGTGAAGCCAGCCTCGGCCAAAGTCTGCATGTCGGCAGGGTTCACCTGAGGGGAAACCGCGAAGGTCGGAGAAAGTCGATTGATTTGCATGGGTCAGGTGTACGCACTCCGCCGCCATAGAAAAAGCGATTTCTATGGGTTGGTACGGTCCGTGCGTTTGCCGGACCTGGGAAAGGTTGGCCCCTGTCAAACTGCGGACTGACGGTGGCGTCAGTCAGATGTGCACCGCACAAATTTTAATCGTTTTCTCAAGTGCCTCAAACGCATGAGAATTTCTAGGGATGTGAATTGACGTTAATCAAATATTCACCGGCCAACGTATGCCATACTCTCGGTGTCGGATCAGAGCGGGGAGGGCTCTGCATGCCGACGTGGATCTCCCCAAACCACCATGGGGACCCCATATGACCGAGAAGAAAAAGAGGAGGTCACAATGCAAGTAACAGTTATGGATCAAGAACTGGCCACCATCCGTGCCACCATGGGCCAAGAGCACAGCGATCCTCGGGAAGTGTTCAACGCCACCCAAGCTCTGATCGCCAAAATGGAAGGCGAACGGGTGCCCGTGCCGCACGATATTCGCGAGTTTGTGGCTGATCTTGAAGCGGAAATCGTCGAGGACTTTTTCGACAATCTTCCTGTGTGATTTTTTGCTTTGCTCCGGTGCGCTGGACCCCTAGGTCCGGCGAAGACACCAAGACACGGAGCACACCATGGTCAATGCGCGACCGGACCAGGCGGTCCTCACCCGCGACACCGATATGTCCAAAACCGAAGACACCCGTCGGGTGATCGAAGGCATGGTGGATGGTCTGAATGATCACCGCATTGACGACATGGGTGAATTCTTTGCCCAGGGGTTTACTTGGTTCGGCAATCAAGGGTGCGGAACAAAGCGGGGCCTCCAAGACTTTCAAAACAACTGGCAACGCCCCTTCCAAGCGGCCTTTTCCGACAAGGTCTGCATTGATGAGGCACGCATGTACATGGGCGAATGGGCTGCCGCTTTTGGTCGCCAAGAAGCGGTGCACTCCGGTGAATTTATGGGGGTCGCGCCCACCGGTAAACGGGTGGAGATCCGGTACATGGATTTTTGGAAAGTCGTCGACGGCAAAATCGTAGACAACTACGTCATGGTGGATTTCCCCCATGTGCTGGCTCAATTGGGCGTTGACGTGTTCAACGGCCATGGCTGGGAAGGCTATGACCGAGGTGAAAAGGAACCACCGCGGCCGGCATGACGCTTGAGGTCAGCGACCGCTCCGTCTAGGGAACGTCCATGCTAAAGACCCGAGTGATCCCCTGTTTGGACGTCAAAGATGGTCGTGTGGTCAAGGGTGTGAACTTTGTCGACCTGATCGACGCCGGAGACCCTGTGGAAGCCGCCAAAGCCTACGACGCGGCGGGGGCGGACGAGCTGTGTTTTCTCGACATCAACGCCACCCATGAAAACCGCGGGACCATGTATGATCTGGCAACGCGCACGGCGGAACAGTGTTTCATGCCGCTCACCATCGGCGGCGGTGTCCGCACTCAGGACGATGTGCGCGCGCTTTTGTTGGCTGGAGCGGACAAGGTGAGTTTCAACTCAGCGGCTGTGGCCAACCCAGACGTGGTGGCCGAATCTGCCCATCGATTTGGCAGCCAATGCATTGTCGTGGCCATCGACGCCAAGACCGTTAGCCCCGGCAAATGGGAGATTTTCACCCACGGCGGTCGACGTCCCACGGGCATTGACGCGGTTGAGTTCGCCAAAACCGTGGTCGCCAAAGGGGCAGGGGAGATACTGCTCACCTCGATGGATCGGGACGGGACGCGTACCGGGTTTAACTTGCCTTTGACACGTGCCATTGCCGATGCTGTCCCAGTCCCTGTGATCGCTTCGGGCGGCGTGGGCACGCTGGACCACTTGGTCGATGGTGTCACTGAAGGCGGCGCCAGTGCAGTTTTGGCCGCATCAATCTTCCACTTCGGCGATTTCACCATCGGTAAAGCCAAAGCCCACATGGCCGCCGCTGGCATCCCGGTTCGACTGCAATGAGCATTCTTCACGATCTAGAGGCCACCATCGCAGCCCGCAAAGACGCTGATCCCGACAGTTCTTGGACGGCAAAGCTGCTGCATAAGGGGCCGGACAAATGCGCGGAAAAGTTTGGTGAAGAGGCTCTGGAGGCCGTGATAGCGGCGGTGAAGGGTGATCGGGCCAACCTGACCTACGAAGCAGCGGATGTGTTGTATCACTTTTTGGTCTTGCTGGCCGTGCGCGATGTGCCGTTGGATGAAGTTCTGGGCGAGTTGGAACGCCGTCAGGGCATGTCGGGGATCGCTGAGAAAGCATCGCGAACGCCAAGCTGATCTGCTAGCCACGCCTGTGAGATTTTGAGTATTTTTGGAACAATGAAGATCACAGGCGCAGCCTTGGAACTTCGATCTTCGGACATCTATCTTGGACCACGGTGACGCCCGCAGCGATGGCTTTGCTGGCCGCATCATCATTTCGGATGCCCAGTTGAAGCCAAATGGTTTCCAGACTGGGTAGGTTGGCGATCGCGGCATCGATCACCTCAGGCACATCCTCACTTCTGCGAAAC
>JBCDFD010000173.1:0-7188 GCA_039178645.1 Pseudomonadota bacterium
GCCGCGCCTGGCTGGCCAATTCTCTCTTTGATGTGAGTCGCTTATGCCAAGGTTTTCGACGCGAGAGTTAGAGAACAAAGACGCCGACATGCATCGGAAAGATTGCTTTCTGAGCCGTAAAGCCATTCACCAAGCGCCTTATTTTCCGCGCAAGTTGTGCAACAATTGAGCGGTTTGAAAACGCGCGATGTTTACATGCGACGACCTGAAAAGTTGGATAATGACCGCTATCAAAAGACGTGAATGGTATGTGGTTCTGCTCTGAAATTCAGAAGCTTACCCATGAATGAACCAGCGCCCAATTGCGCCGACGCGGAAAAAACCAAGCGCGAAATGGCGCGTTTTCACGCACAGGCGAAATGCGTTGTAGGCCTGGAAAACTTGACCGAAAATCATGAGGCCCTTAACCATTAACGCAGCAACAAAATGACAAAGACACCGAGTGACGAGGGCCAAATGAACGTCATTAAATCCGCTGTAATCGCGACAGCTTTTTTCCTGACCGCAGGAGCGGTGCAAGCGACAACGCTGCAAGCGAGCGACGACGCGTTTTTGCGTGATGGTTCATTCTCCAACAGCAACAACAATGGTGCCCAGATAACGGTGAAGCACCCGCGCGGTTTGAGCCCTGGATTTCACCGGTTCGGCATACTCAAGTTCGACCTCAATGGGATAGCTTCACTGACCGATGCCACCTTACAACTGACTTTGGCTCAGACCCAATCGGGAACGTCGGGTTTGCGGTTGTATGCCATGGACGACGCCGCCGGTGATGGTTGGGACGAAACGACCGTGACCAGGAACAATGCCCCCGCGTTCGGGGCGGCGGGCTTGTCGGAAACCACGCTACTCCAGACATTGAATGTTGGCGCGGGTACCGCCGCAGGTACAGTGCTGTCGTTCTCGAACACAGCGTTGGTGGATTTTTTGAATAACGGTGCAGGTGCCGACGGATTGGTCACATTTGGACTTGAGGCAACGGGTTCTGGAGGAAACACAACCATTCAAATTGTTTCCAGCGAAGGCACGGGCACCGGTCCGCAGCTTTCTGTAGTCCCAGTGCCCATCCCGCTTTCTGGCGCTTTGGCACTGTCGGGAATTGGTGCGATGGTTTTGGTGAAGAGCCGCAGTTCTTAACCGAGAGCAACCGACAATTAAGCTGCTACATTAACAACGCAACGCCCCGAGAGCGCATTCTCAGGGCGTCTTTTATCGTAGCTGGAACAAATACTCTCGGAACCCGTGAATTAGCAAGCATTGCTAAGTTGGAAATATCAATCAAACGTTCCGCAAAAGTGTGGGTGCTTTGACCCGCTTCTTGGCGCATTTCTTCAGGTAGGCGTTTATCCAGCCGCGGGATGACCCGACCGCGCCCTGTTGTGCTGAAAGCATGGTGACAAATCCCGCGCGGGCGTCGTCTTTTTTCAGCTTCTTGAACATCTTCTTTTGGGCTTTGGTCATGGAACACCCAATGCAATGGCCGCCCTTGATGCGGAACTTGCAGACACTGATGCATGGCGACGGAAGTTTACCCATAGGGGTCTCCTGGCTTGGCCTCACTGTGTGGTGGCGGCTTGCTGCGCGGGGTCGTCTCACTGGTTTGCTACAAAGCAAAATAGGGGAGAACCAGCCAATAAAAAAGGGGCGGTCACCCGCCCCTCATGTCGCAGTATCCGTTTGGTTTTACTGGAAAACGGCGTCTGGGTTGTCCAAGCTGTCGGAACCTTCGAAATCGATGGCATCCACGCCGAGCGCGGCAACCACTTTTTCGATGGACCGGGTCTGGTCGATAAGGCCTTGCACACCGCCCATGACCAATGCTTCGCCCGCGGCGTTGCCACGTTCCAGCATCATGTCGTATTTGAAGCCCGCTTCGGCCGCGGTCTTGATCGCACCCAGCGCCAGGACGGTAGTGTTCAGCTTGCCGGTGAGTTCAGCATCCAAAGTCGGATCAACGCTGGCCACCAGATCGCTCAGCGATGGGCCGGTTGTCACAGTGCCGTCGACGCCGATGTAGGTGCCTACGTAGACATTGCGGATGCCCAAGCCGTCATAGAAGTGGCTGTTGTGCGTGTTGTCGGAGAAGCAATCATGCTCTTCCTCGGGGTCGTTCAACAACAGGCCAAGGCGCATGCGCTCACCAGCTTGTTCACCATAGGACAAAGAGCCCATGCCGGTGAGGATTGCGGTGATGCCTGCGTCTTCGTCTTCCAACAGAGTCGCGCGGGCTGCGCCGCCGTCCACCCACTGGGCCGCCATCCATTCCAGATCGCTGACCATCAGATCGGTGGCTGCTTTCAGATACGCGCCGCGGCGATCACAATTGCCGTTTGTGCAGTCGCCACCCATGGCATAATCGGTCCAAGGACGCGCACCAGCCCCTGGGCCGTGGCCGTTCAGGTCCTGACCCCAAAGCAGGAATTCGACAGCGTGGTAGCCGGTGGCCACGTTCGCCTCGACTTCGTCCGCTTCGTGCAGTGTTTCTTCCAACAGCGCGGGTGTGATGGCGGCAGCGTCCACTGTCACACCGGCCAACTCAAACGATGCGTTGGCCACAACGTTCAGCGCGGCGGCTGGGTTTTCGTCGGTTGGACCACCGTAGGACGCGTCCACATAGTCGATAAGACCTTCGTCCAGCGGCCAGGCGTTCACTTTGCCTTCCCAGTCGTCGACGATGGCGTTGCCAAAGCGATAGACCTCGGTCTGCTGGTAAGGCACGCGCGACGCCAGCCAAGCATCTTTGGCAGCTTGCAATGCTTCGGCAGATGGATTTTCGATCAGGTTATCCACAGCGGCTTGGAGAACCTTTGCCGTGGCCAGACTGTCAGCGTACTTGGCCGCTGCAATATCCGCATATGTGTCGAGCACTGCGGACTTTTCGACCGCGTGTGCAGTCAAGGGCGCGACCACCGCGACGGTGGTCAATAGTGTTCTTAACATGTGTCTCTCTCCGTTGAGATCAGGGTCTTTTTTCGTTGGTCGTGTACGCGGCTTGATGAACCACCGCGCGCAAAAAAGGTGTCGCAAGGAGAGCCACTTAGATCACTTGGTCAGGATGAGCTTGCCAGCCCGCGTGATCCGCAATGTGTAGACTTGGTCCCGCAACTGAATGTAAGCCAGTTGACCACCTTCGGTCAGATCCTCTGCATTGTAGGTGGGTGTCATTATGGTTGTTTCGACAGTCGCCCGTTCGAGTTTCTCAGGCACAGCGTTACACATCATATTCATGGCTCAAGCTCCGTGAATTTGGCAAACCCGGCCCGCCGATGTCGACAGAAGGTGTTGCTCTTGGTTGGCTTACCGCATTCCCGGTGGCTGAAACCTAGGCTGACAAAACTAGTCAGAGATTGCAACCGGTCAGGAACGCTCAGGTTGTAAGAAAACGGTGTTATCCTCAGGTCAGCGCCATCAATTTCGGCATGGCATCGGCTAAGGCACTTGCGTCCTCCAGATAGCTCTCGATCCCATTTCCTTCGCACAGGATCAGAGCATGGGCTTCGGCCCGGTCGCGACGACCGCGCCTCAGTTCGACAATGGTGCCCATCAACTGCCGTTCTTGGGCAGTGAGAACTTGGGCACAGTGGTGGCACGTTGGGTTTGAAAACCGAAACTCGGATTTCCGTGCCAATTGCATGGACCGGATGGTGCGGAAGGTTTTCACCATCACACCGGGTCCATCCCAATCCAGCGATGGATTGCCAGCCATATCTTGGGCGAGCATCCATCCTTGGGAATTGGGGCAAGCAAAGCTGTGAAAAAACGCCCGCGCCATTTGCAGAACAATGAAATCAGCGTGGTCGTAGCCTGTGTCGCTGAACAAACGTTCGGTGCCGGTCAGACGGTCGCGAAGCGGCTTTTGATGGGGGGCCTTACACATGGGACTTACACGCGCACATAGGATGCCATGCGCACCGCACGGGGCAGGTCGCAATCGATGGCATCGAAGCACAGTAACAGGATGAAGCTGTTCAGCATGGGTGTCCCTTTCCCTCGTTTCCGGGGCGGCTGGCACAAGGAGCCCACCTTTGACCTCGCTCCACCCGCCGCCCCGGAAGGCCTAAATTCTTGTCCGGGTTACAGCGCCAGGTGCGCGTCACTGGGATGATTTATTTCTGACAAAAAAAGTAGGAATAAACAAGGACACATCTGCCGCACCCGGGCGGAATTTGTATCCCATTGTGTTCAAATGGGATTTTTACAGCCGGTTTTGCCCACTGGACAGGCAGTGAGCTAAGCAAATGCTGAATGTGGGGGCGTTATGCGTGCGCGCTCTGGGGCAGCACGAAGTGAGTGGCGTTCGTGGGAATCGCATTCACTTGCAGCGGACACCCGTAGGCGCGGGCCAAAACCTCGTTGGTCAGGACACTGTCCACCGCGCCGCTGGCGATCACTTGGCCGTCTGCCATCACAGTGACGCGGTCGGCGCACATGGCGGTGAGGTTCAGATCGTGCATCACAGCGATGACCCCACCCCCGCGTTCCGCATAGTCCCGCATCAGTCGGATCAGTGTGAGCTGGTGCCCGATGTCGAGGCTGGACACCGGTTCATCCAAAAACAGCCATCGCGGCGCGCCATCCTGAACGGGGTGCCAGACCTGCGTGAGCACGCGCGCCATCTGCACCCTCTGCTGCTCCCCGCCGGACAGTTCATGGTAGAACCTGGGCCCATAGGTGGACAGCCCCACAGCATCCAAAGCCCGACCAGGCAAGGTGCTGTCCGCAGCATCGACGCCAGACAACAGACCCATGCGCACGATTTCAGCCACGGTGAAGGTGAAGGCAACGCTCAACGATTGGGGCAACACCGCCCGTTGTGATGCCAGTTGCCAGCCGGGCATCTTGGTGGTGTCTTGACCATTCAGGATGACCGTGCCCTTGCTGGGCACGTCGCCGGTCATGGCTTTCAGCAGAGTGGTTTTGCCTGATCCGTTAGGTCCCACGATCACCGAGACGGTCCCCGCAGGCGCATCGAAATTCACTCCATTGAGGATTTTGCGGCGGCCGTAGGTGACTTGGATGTCTTTGGCAGAAAGCGTCACAGGTCCATCATCCCTCGCCGTTTGAGGAGAATCCACAGGAACACCGGCGCACCAAGGATAGCGGTGACAATGCCAATGGGCAGTTCCGCGGGCGCGATCACCAAACGGCTGATCACGTCGGCCAGGATCAGCAGGCTTGCGCCCAAGAGTGCGGCGTTGGGCAACAACAATCGGTGGTCAGGCCCCGTGGCTAAGCGCAGCAAGTGCGGCACCACAATCCCGATGAAACCAATCCCACCGGCCACAGCCACCGCGGCACCGGTGGCTGCGGCGACGCTCAGCACCGCCATGCGTTTGAGAGGTTGGACATCGACACCCATGTGATGCGCTGCCGCTTCACCCAAAGCCAAACCGTTCAAACCACGCGCAAGAAACGGAGAGGCCAACAGAGCCAGAATAATGATGGGGGCCGCGGCCATGACCTTGGTCCAAGTGGCCCCGGCCAAGGAACCCAGGCCCCAGAACGTCAGGTCGCGCAATTGTTGGTCATCGGCGATGTAAACCAGAACGCCCGACGCGGCACCAGCCAGCGCGCCAAGGGCAATACCGGCCAACAGCATAGTGCCGACCGACGTGCGCCCGTTGCGTGTGGACACTTGATACAGCACGATGGTCGCGCCCCACCCACCCAAAAATGCCGCAAATGCAACCAGGTAGGACCCGGTCATCGCTTGCAGCGAGGCAGGCAGCAGACCGCCCAAAACAATGGCTGTGATCGCACCAAGGCCCGCGCCCGCGCCGACACCCACCAAACCGGGATCAGCCAACGGGTTCCTGAACAGACCCTGCATCACCGCGCCGGACACCGCCAGAGCCGCCCCAACCAGGGCACCCAAGGCCAGACGGGGCAGGCGGATTTCAAACAGAACCACCTGGTCCATCATGCTCAAAGGCTGAATGCCCGTGATCCCGAGCAGGAGCGTGGCAAGGCTGGTGCTGGTGGCGCCGGTGCCGAGGCTCAGCGCCCCAGATACCGCCAAAAACGCCCACAATCCCAGATGGACACGCCAAGCCAGTGCCTGGCGGTCGGGCATATCTGTGGCGACGTTAAAATCGCTGGCGCTGGTCATGGATTTACGAGCCGTAGATCGCTTTGTTCAGGTCCAACACCGCATCCGCGGTCCGGGGACCAAAACCAAGCAGGTACAGACCATCCATGTGCACGATCCGCCCATTTTGACCGGCGGGTGTCACGGCCAACGCGGGCACACCCATCAGGGATTCCGTCGCAGTGTCGTGGTTTTCGCCGCGGTCCATGGCCAGGATCACATCTGGAGCCGCAGCCAAAATGGCCTCGTCGGTCAGCGGCTTGTAGCCTTCGAACTCGGTCATGGCATTGGTGCCACCGGCCATTTCGATCACAGCGCTGGCAGCCGTATTTGTGCCCGACGCCAGAACGCGGCCGTTCTGAGTTGACAGGACAAACAGCACCCGCGCATTTCCGTCGATGGCCCCGGCGGTGCCCTGCGCCGCTGCGATGCGGTCCAGAACGTCCGTGGCCAGCGCCTCGGCCTTGTCCGAAACCCCCAAAGCGGCCCCTATGGCACGAATTTTCTCGGCGATGCCTTCAGCGCTTGGATCATCGGGGATGACCACATAGTCGATGGAGGCCGCCTCTAAAAGGGCCACTGTCTCGGGCGGGCCCGAACCTTCGCTGGCGAGGATCAGGTCTGGGTTCAACGACAGAACACCTTCGGGCGATAGGCGGCGCATGTAGCCCACATCGGGCAGGTCTTCGGCCACTTCGGGGAAGCTCGACGTGGTATCCCGCGCCACCAATCTGTGTTGTTCGCCAAGGGCATAAACGATCTCGGTGACCGCGCCGCCAATGGAAATCACCCGCTCACCCGCTTGGGTAAAGCCAGCCACTGCGGTCAACGCCGCAGCGAATACGATGGTTTTGAAGGTCATGAGGCCACCATCTCCGGTTCCAAAGTGGGCAACTCATTGAGGATGGCTTTCCACGCTGGGCGGCTGTCCCGGCCTTCTTTCGGCACGCCGAAGATTTGCAGAATGATCTGTCCGTCAGCGTCAAATGCCTCCAGCGAGTACACCTCGCCCCGCTGGGTTGGCTTGGTCACGTCCCAAACCTCGGTGATTTTATCCAGCCGCAAGTGCAGGTTAAACTCAGGGTCGAGCACGTTTTGCC
>JBCDFD010000174.1:0-7178 GCA_039178645.1 Pseudomonadota bacterium
CGTTGGTTGCGTCTTATCAGGAACACGGGAACGGCAACTGCATCGGTGCAAGGCCGCCCGAAAGGCCACGGTAAGCTGGCACCGTATCAGGGCTTTCTGGAAGAGCTGGTGGCGGAGGATGGGGACATCACCCTGCCTGAACTGGCCGGAGCGTTGGAAGCCGCGACGGGTGTCGTCGCGCATTCCGCCTCCATCGGGCGCTTCCTGCGCAAGTTGGGATATACGTACAAAAAAAGTCATTGGTCGCGACTGAGCGGCTCCGCGCCCGTGTAGAGCATCTGCGCCGAAGTTGGTTCCAACATCGTATGCCAGCCATGCGGACGGCTCCAGAAAGACTTGTCTTCATCCCCTCTCGTGACATTGCTGCGCAATGCACTGCCGGACAGTGGATGAAACATCCGTGAAGACCAATCTAACACGGCTTCGGGGGCGATCCCTGCGTGGCAAGCGGCTGGAGATGGATACCCCCTTTGGCGCATGGGGTACGCAGACGTTCATAGCCGGGCTCACCAATGACAGCCTTATTGCTCCATGGGTTATCAAAGTGCCATGGATGGGGACGCCTTTACTGCGTACGTCAGGGATGTCCTTGTTCCTGAACTGACGCCCCGCACAGTCGTGATGTACGACAACCTCGCAACCCACTACAACAAGGCGGCGGCGCAGGCATTGAAGGATGCAGGCTGCTGGTTTCTCTATCTGCCACCGTACTCACCAGACCTAAATCCGATTGAAATGGCCTTCTCGAAACTGAAAGCGCCCCTGCGCAGGGTTGGGGCACGCAGCTTCGACCAGATTGTTCGAAGCCCTGGCCGAAATCTGCGACCTATTCACACCGCAGGAATGCTGGAACTACTTCTGTGACGCAGGATATGGATCAACTTAAAAGCGCGATGCTTTAGGCGAACATCAGCGTCCGAAATAGCATTCAAGAGCCGGTCAGGGTTGGCCAAAGAGTAAGCATCCATTTCGTGGCCAAAGTGTATAGCGGGATGATGCATGGCAATGATCGTTGGCCGTTCATCCAACTGGCTGCCCAGCCATTCCAAGCGACGTTCGCAAAGCACCCCTTCGCTCCGTCCCCAGCCGCCGCTTGGGCTGGACGCCCGTTCCAATGTGTCCAAAAGGATTAGGCGATGGTCGCCAATCACATGGCTCGATTGCGCAAACCCGTTTTCGTCCAGATCCGCGTGGTCAAAGACGCGCGTGAAAACCTCTCGATTGTCGTGGTTTCCCAAGGTCATCGCCACCGGCAGTGTCAGTTTTGACAAAGCGTCCCGAAGCGCCTCAAACGCAGCCGTGCGGCCGCGGTCGGTCAAGTCGCCCAGCAAGACCACCATGTCCGCATCACTGTAGGCTGAGTTGATCTTGTCCATTGCACAGGCAAGCCGTGCATAAGGGTCAAAACCAAAGAGGAGTTCGCCAGGTAAGGTGAGGTGCAAGTCACTCAGGAAAATGAGCTTCATGGGACCCGCGTTGAATAAAAGTCCGGCAACCCGTGATAGTGTGCCCGCCGCAACAGGGGGCGGGTGTGGATTGAAACGGTTTCAAAACACCACACCCGAATAGAGCGCGATATTGGCATATGGGGTGGCTTCTCCGGTGCGCACGATGGCGCGGGCTTGGGCGGTTTGGGCTTTGAAGGTCTCGTGATCCACAGATGTGGTGCCGATCCGTGTGGTGATGGCAGCCTGCAACTCACCGCTTGCTTCGCTGGCAATCACTGCGCGTTCCACTTTTAGCTCGCCTAGGATCGCATCCAAGACATCGAAAAAACCGGGGACCCCAAGCGTCACCGCCAGGTCTATGCACGGAACTCCTTGCGGAACAGGGAGCCCACAATCGGCCACAACGATCATGTCGCCATGCCCCATGGTCGCAATGGCTCGGCTCAGTTCAGCGTGGAGAATGCCTGTCTTTTTCATGGGGCGACGGTGACTTCGTGCCGTCGCGCCGTCAACCGGTTCCAGTGGAAACTGACCTGAATCAAAGACCAGTCTGCGATGTGGCTTTAGTGTCAGTCCAAGTCATCACAGGAGTGTTTCCCCATGTATCGTCTTGCCTCACTGCTCTACAGCCTAATCGGTTCGTCTTTAGCCGGTGCCTTTGTCGTTGTGGCTTTGGTTGCCGGATATGACGATCTTCAGGGAATTTTGACCGCCGCGGCCTTGGGGGCTGTTGCGGGGTTGCCAGCGTCGCTTGTGGTGGCGCGAAAACTCTACAACGCCTGAGCAAATGCTGATGCCTCCGCGTCCAAAAAGGCGCGGACGGCAGCTTCAAACTCTTTTGGTTTCTCGGCGTGCAGCCAGTGCCCTGCGCCTGGAATTTTCACAAACTTGGCCATTGGAAACAGGGGTTTGATCGTGGGACGGTGGTCTAGCAGCACGTAGTCGGACGCAGCGCCTGACAAGAACAGCGTTGGACCAACGTACTGCCCCGAAACCTGCGGGAAACCCAACACCTGGTCCATGTCTCGCGCCAGCGTGTCGAGATTGAGCCGCCACTTTCGGGCTGGCACGTCTAAACTCTGGATCAGAAAGGCGCGAACAGCCAATTCTGGCACGGTTTCGCGCAGACCCTGATCCGCTTGGCTGCGGGTTGTAACCCCCGATAGGTCCAAGCCTCGCATGGCATTCACGAACTGCATCTGGGAATGGCCGTAGCTCACGGGCGCGATGTCGGCGACCACCAAACGCCGCACCATCTCGGGATTGCGCAAGGCCAACACCATGGATGCTTTGCCGCCCATGGAATGTCCGATGACATCGGCCTGACCACCGAGGCTTGCGATCACCTCGCCCAAGTCTTCTGCCATCTCGGGGTACGTGTGTGTTTCGGTCCACGCGCTGGACCCATGGTTGCGCATGTCCACTGCGACGACGTGGCGGTCACCGCTCAGTCGTTTGGCGATTACCCCCCAATTGCGTGCAGAGCCGAAGAGCCCGTGAACAATCAAGAGCGGCGTGCCCTGTCCGGGTTCCCCGTGGTGGATTGTGTTGAGCATGAGTCCTGTCCTTCGATGCGCGCCCATCGGCTATTGCGGCACGCTCGCAACAGGTCAAGCATCGCCAGAGCCGCAGGTGCGGACGTGGCAAAGCGGCTATGCCATAGGGATGGGGGCGAGAAGGATAGGCGGTTGGCCAAAACGATCCACGACTTGGCGGATGGGCTTTCGGCCCTGGTGACGGAAAAACTGTCCGTCCGGGCGTCTGACCTGACGTTGCAGGTGGACAAGATTGGTCGCCGTGCCCCACGGCGGGTGAAGCGTGATCTTTGGGAGGTCGCAAATGCAGCCGAAATGGCGCGCCACCCACGGCTTGCCGCGCGGTTTGATGTGACGCCGGTTCAAGCAGCCCATCGACGGGCCGAAACTTGGCTCAAGTCATACGATCCTGCCCAAGTGCGCCGGCAAAGGCGTTTGAGCATCCTGGTCACCATCCTGTTCAACCTCGGTTTGGCATCTGCTCTTGGGATATGGGTGTTGGCCCATTTTGGGATCATCGGTCCGCAGTAGCTGCGAGCCCCAAGGGTCAAGCGATCCATTCGATGTCCAAGTCGGCCAGCTCAAGCGCTGTCCATTCTAGAACCAGAGTGTTTTCGGGGGCAGGGCCGTAGGTCAGCACAGTGTCGCGGCCAACTTGCTCGATACCCAAAAGCTCAGGATCCCCGTAAAACACCAGCGCATCTTCTTGGGCATTGAAGTCGGTGATGGTATCCGCACCTTGGCGGCCGTTACGGAACACAAACACGTCGGCACCGTCGCCGCCGGTGAGTTCGTCATCGCCTGCGCCGCCGGTCAGAGTGTCTTCTCCCACGCCACCGTTCAGTGTGTCATTGTCCAGACCACCAAATAGCTTGTCGTCGCCTTCGCCGCCTTCCAGTGTGTCGGCCCCTTGGTTGCCGAACAGCTTGTCATCGTCGCCACCGCCGTCGAGGAAATCGTCACCGATTTTGCCGTAAAGCTGATCTGCTTGCCAGCCGCCGTCGAGACTGTCGTCGCCTTGTCCGCCAACCAGGTAATCCCGTCCGTGGCTGCCGCGCAGCGTATCGTCGCCGGTGCCGCCAAACAGTTTGTCTCGCCCCCAGGACCCGTGCAGGTCGTCATTGCCTGCGCCGCCCACGAGGTAGTCGTTGCCCCAGGACCCGGCGATCACGTCGTCACCCTCACAGCCATTCAGAGTGTCGTTGCCTAGACCACCGCGCAGTTCTTCGGCGGCATCTGTGCCACGCACACGGTCGTGGCCGTCGGTGCACTTGATCAAAGTCAGCGGTATGACCTGAGGAGTTGGAGACGCCGCACCGCCGTCAACCAGTGTTTCAGTATCTTCGGCTACGACGATATCGTACCCGAACATGGGGAAGCTCTGCCAAAAGTTGGCAGGATCGTACAACCTGGACATGGGAAACCCACCCCTACTCGCACGAAGCGGACAAAGCCCCCACAGCAATGAAGCCCGTTTCGAAGAGGAGTATGCTCTTTCCCAATTGCGAAAGTCTTAATGCGGGCCTTTGGGGCATTAAGAACTATGAACAAATCAAACTATTGCGTTTTGGTTCAAGCTTGATACGCTCGTTCAATGCCTCTCGCTGCGTTCAAGCGCGAAAAGCGATGCGGGTATTGCAGGTAGGGCCTACATCACATCATAGGACCCGATCCACCACAAGCGGACCGGGCCTTCTCTATGTAAGCTATCGAAAACTCAAAGGCCGCCGTAAATCGGGAACCGACCGCACAGGTCTAACACTTTGGCTTTCACTGCGGCTTCCACGTCCGCGTTGCCGTCTTCGCCGTTGGCTGCCAGGCCATCGACAACCTCGACAATCCAATCACCGATCTGACGGAACTCGGTTTCCCCAAACCCCCGCGTGGTGCCCGCAGGCGAGCCCAGACGTACGCCACTGGTGACCATGGGCTTTTCAGGATCAAACGGAATGCCATTTTTATTGCAGGTGATGTGTGCACGACCGAGTGCTTTCTCGGTGGCGTTGCCTTTCACGCCCTTCGGACGCAGGTCCACCAGGATCACATGGGTGTCGGTGCCGTTGGTGACGGTGGCCAGGCCCCCCTTCATCAATTGATCCGCAAGGGCTTGGGCGTTGGTGACGACTTGGCTTGCGTAGGTCTTGAACTCGGGACGGAGCGCTTCGCCGAACGCCACCGCTTTCGCGGCGATCACGTGCATAAGCGGGCCGCCTTGGATACCAGGGAAAATCGCTGAGTTGAACTTCTTGGCCAGGGCTTCGTCGTTGGTCAGGATCATGCCACCGCGTGGACCGCGTAGGGTCTTGTGCGTGGTGGTCGTGGCCGCATGGGCGTGGGGGAAAGGCGAGGGGTAAAGACCCGCTGCGACCAGTCCCGCGAAATGCGCCATGTCCACCAACAGATAGGCGCCGACGCTGTCCGCGATCTCGCGGAACTTGGCAAAGTCCAACGTGCGAGGGATGGCCGAGCCACCGGCAATGATCATCTTCGGCTGATGCTCGGTCGCCAACGCTTGCAGGTCGTCATAGTCGATCTCATGGGTCTGCGGGCTCACGCCGTACTGAACCGCTTTGAACCACTTGCCCGACTGGTTCGGTTTCGCGCCGTGGGTCAGATGACCTCCTGCGTCCAAACTCATGCCCAGGATCGTGTCACCGGGCTGGAGCAGAGCGGTAAACACCCCTTGGTTCGCCTGGCTGCCCGAATTGGGCTGCACATTGGCGAATTGGCAATCAAACAACTTGCACGCCCGCTCAATGGCCAAGTCTTCGGCCACGTCCACGAATTGGCACCCACCATAATACCGACGACCCGAGTAGCCTTCGGCATATTTGTTGGTCATGATCGACCCTTGGGCTTCGAGCACAGCGCGGCTGACGATGTTTTCGCTGGCGATCAGCTCAATCTCGTCACGCTGGCGGCCCAGTTCTTTTTCCACTGCGCCGAACAGATCAGGATCACTGTCAGCCAAGGCTTGGGTGAAAAAGCCTGTGTCGCGGTGTGGAGCATTCATGGTTGGTCTCCCGGGTTGGCAGGTGTCACATGGTTTCGTCGCCTCTCTAGCCTTGATGGAGGCATTAGCCCAGCCCTCTTGAGACAGATTTATTTGGGGTGTTCTGGACGTTTGCGGCCACCTGGCCTGTTCCGATGGGTCGCACCCAAAGGGGTAAATCCGTATCGAACGCCGCATTTAACGAACATTTAGGCACGGTATGATCCTGTGACCCAATATCAAAAGGGGGTCAGCCATGGAAACTGCAACGTTTGTTTTGAATTTGATGCTTGCTGGATTTGCCGGGCCATCTTTGAACGGTCATTATCTGGTGCAGCAAGCTGACAGCTCCCAGTATTTTACGATGGTTGCTTCGCCGGCTGAGGGTGGTCGCACGGATATCGCTATGGATGGCGTCGTTTACTCTGCTGGGCCCGAAGCGGGGTCGGTGGCCAGTGCCGTGGTCTCTCGGCATCCTGCTTTTCATGCGGTTGTGCGGAACTGATTTTGGAAAACGCCTTCAGCGGCGACGAATCCACTCCTACCAAAACCCGAGGCCGGGTCGGATCAAGAGAAAACCGTAGAGCCCGCGAAAGCGCGCCGCGACCTGTCGGTTCTTGAGTTTCAAGTCCCCACGGGCCATGAGCACAGCAAATGGATTTTTCGCCCAGGTGATGCTGTGCCCGCTGATCTCAAAATGGCGTTTCGCGCCAGCAATGCCCCAGTGGCGCAAGACGCTTTGCAGGAACTGTCGCGGTTCTATGGCAATGTGCCCGTTAAGGATGCCGACGTTGTGGTGGCCTTGGGCGGTGACGGCTTCATGCTGTCAACCTTGCACGAAACCCAGGGTCTCGGAGTCCCGGTTTACGGGATGAACCGCGGAACCGTCGGGTTCTTGATGAACGAATACTCCGTGATCGGTCTGGCAGAGCGTCTCCAAGATGCCGAAGAAGAGGTCATCAACCCGCTGGAAATGCGCGCAATTGATGCGCAAGGGGTTGAACATCGCATGTTGGCCATCAACGAAGTGTCTTTGCTGCGCCAGGGCCCGCAAGCTGCCAAGTTGCGCATTTACGTGGATCGCCGTGAACGGATGGACGAGTTGGTCTGTGATGGGGCGTTGGTCTGCACGCCGGCGGGTTCCACGGCTTACAATTATTCGGCCCATGGCCCCATCCTGCCCATCGGGTCCGACGTCCTTGC
>JBCDFD010000175.1:0-7083 GCA_039178645.1 Pseudomonadota bacterium
ACCGCGCCCAGTGGGATGTGGAAAACTATGGCGAGCGCGCCGCGGATGCCATCGAAGAAGTGATCCTGCGCGAAGGACCCGACACGGTGGGCGCGTTGTGTTTGGAGCCGGTGACCGCGGGCGGGGGCGTGATCGCCCCGCCAGAAGGGTACTGGGCGCGGGTTCAGGAGATTTGCAAAAAGTACGATGTGCTGCTGCACATCGACGAAGTTGTCTGCGGCGTGGGGCGCACCGGTGAATGGTTTGGGTACCAGCACTATGGTGTGAAGCCCGATTTTGTGACCATGGCGAAAGGCGTGGCCTCGGGCTACGCGGCCATCGCCTGCATGGTGACCACCGAAGAGGTGTTCGACATGTTCAAAGCGGACCCCGATGATCCGCTGGACTACTTCCGCGATATCTCAACCTTCGGCGGTTGCACGGCGGGACCGGCGGCGGCGATTGAAAACATGAAGATCATCGAAGAAGAGAACCTCTTGGAAAATACCACTGCCATGGGTGCGCGGTTGATAGACAACCTCAACGGCCTGATGGAAAAGCACGCGGTCATTGGGGATGTGCGGGGCAAAGGTCTATTCTGCGGGGCAGAGCTTGTGGCGGACCGGTCCACCAAAGAACCGGCAAACGAAAAGATGGTTCAAGCGGTGGTGGCTGACTGTATGGACCTAGGCGTTGTGATCGGCGCCACCAACCGGTCCTTGCCAGGCTTCAACAACACCCTGTGTTTCAGCCCACCGCTGATTGCCACTGCCGATGACATCGATGCGATCACCGAAGCCGTGGACGGTGCCCTGACCCGCGTCTTTGGCGGTTAGGTCGGCGGCTTGTCAAAAGGAGCGGACCCTGGTCGGGTCCGCGTAACATGCTGGTGCTCGCGGAAATGCTCAACCCAGCCTCTCTGGGTTGGGTTTTTTGGTGGGCTCGGGGATCTGAGTATTTTTGGAACAGTGAAATTGGGGCTTTTGGGCGTGCTCAACTGGCCCTATGGTCATTAGGAAATGAGTCCAGAGTGAGGGTGGTTTGGCCGTAGCCGAAGACATGTTTTTCCTTGATCCGCAGGCCGATGGTACGTTGCAACATCAGTTGCAGCGGCTGGTTAGCGAAGGGGTGTTGTCCGGTCGGTTTCCTCCGGGTGCGCGTTTGCCGTCCAGTCGGAAGCTTGCACGCCATTTGGGTATCAGCCGGATAACGGTGACATTGGCCTACACCGAATTGGTGGCTGGGGATTATCTGACCGCTCGGGGGCGATCTGGATACTACGTGTCTGAGACCGCACCGCGTTTGCCTCAGTACGAAGAGGTGATACACCGCCAGGATAAAGTGGACTGGGCGTCGCGTATCGGTACCTCGTTTTCAGAAAGCCTACGGTTGGAAAAGCCCACGGACTGGCGGAGTTATCCCTATCCGTTCATTTACGGGCAAGCGGACAAGCGGTTGTTTGACCACAGCAATTGGCGGCAGTGTGCGTTGATGGCTTTGGGGCAGCGCGATTTTGAGGCGCTCACAGACGATTATCAAGAACGGGACGATCCCAAGTTGGTGGAGTTCATCGCCCGCCATTCGCTGCCGCGCCGAGGAATCTTGGCGAAATCCGATGAGATTTTGGTCACGTTGGGGGCGCAGAACGCCCTGTGGCTTGCGGCTCAAGTGCTTTTGAAAAAGGGCGACACGGCGGTGCGGGAGGCTCCGTGTTACCCGTCGCTGCGCGATATCTTGGATCAAAGCCCGGCTGCCGTGACGGCCTTGCCTGTGGACAGCGGCGGTTTGGACCCGGACGCGGTGCCGGAACAGGCGGATGTGGTGTTTGTGACACCGTCGCACCAATGCCCCACCGCGGCGACCATGCCTGTGGACCGGCGGCGCGCTTTGCTTGAGCGTGCGGCGCGAGACAATCTGTTGATTGTGGAAGACGATTACGAGTTTGAAATGTCGTTCCTGTCCGCCCCCTCACCTGCGTTGAAGTCGTTGGATCGGGACGGGCGCGTCATCTATGTGGGCTCGTTTTCCAAGTCGCTGTTTCCTGGCCTGCGGTTGGGGTACTTGGTTGGATCGGCACCGTTCATCCGTGAGGCTAGAGCGTTGCGGGCGACGGTGTTGCGCCATCCGCCTGGCCATATTCAGCGCACAGCGGCCTATTTCCTGTCCCTTGGGCATTACGACGCCCAAATCCGGCGCATGGCCCAGGCGTTTGAGCGGCGGCGTAAGGTGATGGAAGAGGCCATTGCGGCCCATGGGCTGACCATTGCTGGCCAAGATACGCTCGGTGGGTCCAGTTTCTGGATGTCGGCTCCGCCTACGGTCGACACGCGCCACTTGGCCGAGGCACTGCGCGACAGCGGCGTTCTCATTGAACCGGGGGAGGCGTTTTTCGATGGAGTGGCACGGGCCAAGCATTTCTACCGGCTGGCCTATTCGTCGATCTCGCGCGCGGCGATCCCCGAAGGTCTGGCTCGGGTGTCCGCCGCGATCAATCGCTTGGCATGATCGCCCAAAGGCCAAATTAGTCGCGCAGTTAAATTGCTTTCTCAAACTGGTCTTATGTCCAATTGGGCGGTGGTGCTAAAATCCAGCTGCGCATCAGGCTACCTCAGCGAAAACACTTAACCAACGGGAGTGTCCCCATGCGCATGACGACCGAAGAAGCTTTCGTAAAAGTTTTGCAGATGCACAGCATCCAGCACGCGTTTGGTATTATCGGGTCGGCGATGATGCCGATCTCGGATCTGTTCCCCAAGGCGGGGATCACGTTTTGGGACTGCGCCCACGAAGGCAGCGCTGGCATGATGGCGGACGGGTACACCCGCGCCACCGGCAAGATGTCGATGATGATTGCGCAAAACGGGCCGGGCATTACGAACTTCGTGACGGCAGTGAAAACCGCCTATTGGAACCACACGCCGTTGCTGCTGGTCACGCCGCAGGCCGCGAACAAGACCATGGGGCAGGGTGGGTTCCAAGAGGTCGAGCAGATGAAACTGTTCGAGGACATGGTGGCCTATCAAGAGGAAGTCCGCGATCCCAGCCGGACTGCGGAGGTGTTGAATCGTGTGATCCTGAAAGCCTATCGGGCCTCCGCACCTGCACAGATCAACGTGCCGCGGGATTTCTGGACTCAGGTGGTCGACATTGAATTGCCGAAAATGGTGACCTTCGAACGCCCCGCCGGTGGTGAGGATGCGGTGGCCGAAGCTGCCAAGCTGCTCAGCGACGCCGAATTCCCAGTGATCTTGAACGGTGCGGGCGTGGTGCTCGCCGATGCGATCCCATCCACCATGAAACTGGCGGAACGTTTGGATGCGGCCGTGTGCGTGGGCTACCAGCACAACGATGCGTTCCCTGGCAACCATCCGCTGTTCGCCGGGCCGCTGGGCTACAATGGATCAAAGGCGGGCATGGAGTTGATCGCCAACGCCGATGTGGTGTTGGCCCTGGGCACACGGTTGAACCCGTTTTCGACCTTGCCCGGATATGGGATCGACTACTGGCCCAAAGACGCCAAGATCATCCAGGTGGACATCAACCCCGACCGCATCGGTCTGACAAAGCCGGTGACCGTGGGCATTGTGGGCGACGCCAAGAAGGTGGCTAACGGCATCCTTGATCACCTTGGTGAAGAAGCCGGGGACAAAGGTCGCGACGCGCGTAAAGCGACCATCGCGCAGACAAAGAGCGCTTGGGCTCAACAACTGAGTTCCATGGACCACGAAGACGACGATCCCGGCACGAGCTGGAACGAACGCGCTCGGGAGCGGGAGCCGGAAAAGATGTCGCCGCGCATGGCTTGGCGGGCGATCCAACAGTCACTGCCAAGGGAAGCGATCATTTCCTCCGACATCGGCAACAACTGCGCCATCGGCAACGCCTACCCAAGCTTTGATGAGGGCCGTAAGTATCTGGCACCCGGTCTGTTTGGACCTTGCGGGTACGGCTTCCCTGCCATCGCAGGTGCCAAAATCGGCCAGCCGGATGTGCCTGTGGTGGGCTTTGCAGGCGACGGCGCGTTCGGGATTTCCATGAACGAAATGGTGTCCGTGGGGCGCGAAGAATGGCCCGCGCTGACCATGATCATCTTCCGCAATTACCAGTGGGGGGCAGAGAAGCGGAACACCACGCTGTGGTTTGACGACAACTTCGTGGGCACCGAGCTGGACACGCAAGTGAGCTACGCGGGCATCGCCAAGGCCTGCGGGTTGGAGGGCGTGGTTGCCAGCACCATGGACGAATTGACCGACGCGCTTGCCACGGCTGTGAAGGCTCAGATGGAAGACGGCAAAACGACTTTCATCGAGGTGATGTTGAACCAGGAATTGGGTGAACCTTTCCGCCGTGATGCCATGAAAACGCCCGTGGCTGTGGCGGGCATCGACGGCACCGACATGGTGGCGGCGGAATAATCGTCAACTAGGCTTAATCATTTGGGGCGTCCACGGTTGCGTGGGCGCCCTTTTTTCGTGCTATGGGGAAAGGTTTGGTTGCAATGCGCAACTAGAATCACAATAGTTGCACTAAGCAATCAGAGGCGCCCATGACGATTGATTTGGAAACCCGCATTCCGGCCATCCGTTCTGCCTCGCGCGACTTGGTTCGCCTCTGGGGCTTCATGGGCAAAGGTCTTGCCGGCACCGACCTTTCGGCGTCCGCAACTCATACGCTGATAGAGATCGGGAACGAAGACGGTCTGACCGCCGGGGACGTGGCGGCGCGGCTGTGCTTGGATAAGTCCACCGTCAGCCGTGTGATCAAATCCCTGGTCAGCCGAGGCGAGGTTTCGGAACTGCCCTCGGATGAGGATGGGCGCGCCAAGCGTTTGAGTTTGACAGAAAAGGGCCGGGCGACGCTTGCTGTGGTCAACGACACCGCCGCGCGGCAAGTCCGTGATGCCCTGGCCAAGCTGTCGCCAGAGGTGCAGGCTATGGTGGAAAGAGGTCTTTCTGAATATGCGTCCGTGTTGTCCCGCGCACCCGAGGCCGGTGCGCACACGCGGGCACGACCCAAGGTCGTACGCGGCTATGTGCCAGGATTGATTGGGCGCGTTGCGGAGATTTCAGCCCGCCATGTGCTGCGCCGCTACCCTTTGGGTCAGGAGTTTGAATGCAAGGTGGCGCGCGAAATGTCTGAATTTGTGCCGCGCGCCAGCAAATCTGAAAACGGGCTGTGGCATGTGCGGTCGTCGGATCGGATCATTGGCAGCATCACTATCGACGGGGAAAACCTGGGCCATGGTTTAGCGCACTTGCGGTGGTTTATGGTCGCCGAGGATGCCCGCGGGGCCGGCGTGGGTGCGGCCCTTCTGGATGCGGCCCTGACCCATTGCGACAGTTATGGATTCGGTGAAACCCACCTTTGGACCTTGCGCGGCTTGGATGCTGCCCGCTGCCTCTATGACCGCACTGGGTTCGAACTGGCCGAAGAATACGAAGGCGCGCAGTGGGGATCCCCGGTGATCGAACAGCGGTTTGTTCGAAAGCGCCCGACCTGACGATTGCCCTTGCCGCCATTGCCCGTTGTCGCGAAGACTTGCGCGGCGGGCATCCAAAAGGGGAGCGCATCACATGGCCATCAAACGGCTACTGACCGAGTTTGGCATGGGCAGTTCGCTGCGCCGTCAGGACTACACCGAGGCGGCCACCCGGGCGGTGAAAGACGCGCTTTGGCACAATTCGATCAACCTCGCCGAGCTTTATGGGCGGGACAAGTCCGAGATGGTCATCACAGTTGATGTGGGGGTTCAACAACCCGACGCCGTTGATTTGGCCAAGGTGGCCGAGGTTTTTCCCTATGGCCAGGTGGAGGTCATCGCCCACCGCGGCGGACTCGACGTGCCGCGTGCTGATGGGGGCAAGCCCACGGTGATTGCCAATGTGGCGATCTCGGTGGCGTTGGATGTGGAGGTGGGACAATGACCGACACGCCCAAAGATCAACGTTTCATCATCGAAATGGGCATGGGCAATGACCAATATGGTCAGGACTACACTAAGGCCGCCGCTCGCGCCATTGAGGACGCAATCCGGCATTCCTCCATCCCTCTGTTCGCCGCCACTGGCGTGTCACACGACACCATGCGGGTCCAAGTGACTGTGGGCGTCCAGAAACCGGACAACGTTGATTGTGAGGCGTTGGTCCAAAACCTGCCTCGCGGGCGCGCCAGTGTCACGGCGGTGTTCGGCGGGCTCAACGTGGTGAACCCCGACACTGGCGACACGCTGGTGATCGCCTCTGCCGCGGTGGAGGCGTTCCTGCCCAAACAAGCGGGGTAATGGCATCGTCGGCAACTGGCGGTTGCACTGTGAGGTAAAGCCGGTAGGCTGATCTCACAGCAGGGAGGATCACATGCAGCGATTTCACGGGGCATGCGCCTTGGCCGTCACCGTCGGCCTTGCGGGCGGCGCTTGGGCACAAACACCCGAGGAGGCCCCTGAAACTGGGGCGGACTTGCTCACCGACGCGGAGTTGCAGCAATTGGTGGCGCCCGTAGCGCTCTACCCCGACACCTTGCTGATCCAGGTGCTTGTGGCCTCCACTTATCCGCTGGAAATCGTCAAAGCGGACCAGTTTCTCGACAACAACGCTGAACGAGCGGCGGAAGAGCTCAAGCCAGAAATCGAGGCCCAGGGTTGGGACCCTTCGGTGACCGTTCTGGCCACCGCCTTTCCCAGCACCATTGATGAAATGGCTAACCATATCGATTGGACCGAAACCACTGGCGACGCGATGCTGGCGCAAAGCGAAGATGTGATGGCCGCCGTCCAAGTGCTGCGTGACCAAGCCATCGAAACCGGCGCGTTGGTCAGCGGGGACCAGCAGTTGGTGGAAACCGACGACGAGGACAATGTGGTCATTGTTCCTGCGGACCCGGAGGTTGTTTACGTCCCGCAATACGAACCCGAAAGTATCTGGGGCGATGTGGGCGACGCGATCCTCACCGGCGCGGTTGTTTGGGGCACCTTCGCGCTCATTGACGAGATTTTCGACGATGATGACGACTGGGACGACTACTGGGGCTGTCGCAACTGCGGCGGCTGGAGCGGTGGGCCAATTATCCGCAACCCCGACATTGATATCGACGT
Source organism: Pseudomonadota bacterium (assembly GCA_039178645.1). Lineage (GTDB taxonomy): Bacteria > Pseudomonadota > Alphaproteobacteria > Rhodobacterales > Rhodobacteraceae > Mangrovicoccus. Next base: position 7,070 of record JBCDFD010000175.1, read on the forward strand.
GGACGGCAATGTGA
>JBCDFD010000176.1:0-7065 GCA_039178645.1 Pseudomonadota bacterium
CGCTTTTGTTCACGCTGGATCAGGCCCAAAGCATCGGACCCAACTTCATGCTCTTGCGGTATGGGTAGGTCCCACGCGCCGCGGCCCAGCTTCCCAGTCGGGTAGATCGACTTCCATGTTTTGAAAGCCCACTTTCGGGCTCCGGTCTCCCCGCCCTTAGCTCTTGTGCCACACCACGCCAGTGCAGCGCGCCAAACGGCATGTGGGTCATTGAGGCACTTGGCCTTCAAACCGTCGCGGGCTTGGAACGTTTCAGCACGGCTGTATTCCTGCAACGTGCCTTCGACGGTGATGATCGAAGACCGGGCCGGTTTTTCCCAGCCACACTCGCGGCACGTCAGATGCCGAAGACCTCCGCCACACTCGGGACACACCGCCTTTTCACGGGCGACATCGTCATTGCTTCGAGCCTCGCTGTCCTTCTTGGCAGCCTTTGATAAGCTGGTGACACCGTTTTCCCAAATGTCCCACATGTCGGGTGCAAAGCGGGCAATGTTGCCGGAATGACAGAGCCAAAGGGCCATTTGCTTGCTGGGATGGGTTCGCATAATGCGACCGATCTCTTGCAAGTGGCTTGAGAGTGATTTGCGGTATGGCTTGCACGATATGCCAACCACGCAGTCTGGAACATCAAAGCCTTTTGTCAGAACGCCACACGACACAAGACCGTGGATCATGGTGTCAGGACGCCTGAACTCCGCAATCTTTGCCCGCCGCTCGTCGTCGCCGCGATCCAGATAGCTGATTTGTTGGAAGTTGTACCCTGCGGCACTGAAAGCGGCGCATAGCTCACGGCCATGTTCGACCGTGGGTGAAAACACGATGGTTTTGGCCGGTCCTCCGAAATGCTCGTGAACCTTGCGCTCCCATTCCTCAACCACATCACCGATGATCTCGATACCAGCGGATGCTGCACTGGCGTCTGAAAACTCACCGCGGTTATTGAGTTTGAAGTCCGCTTCGTTCGGAGTGCGCGCGACATAAATCTTGGGAAGGATCAGAAACCCCTCGTCCACCAGTTTCATGGCGGTCGTCACGTTGATCACGTCGTCCCAGAACTCACCCATGCCCTTGGCAAATGGTGTGGCGGATAGCCCGATGACCTTGGCTTGTGGGTTGGACGTGATCCACTCCAGCGTCGATTTATACTGAGCGTGGCACTCGTCGTATAGGATCAGCTTGGGTTGGCGGGGCAATTGGCGTTTGGCCAAAGTCTGGATTGATGCAACTTGAACGTTGGCAAATGGTGAGAACCGGTCGTGGCTACCTTGAAGAACCCCGTGTGGAACGCCGTATTCGTCCAGCACCGCACTTGATTGATCTACCAGAGCCACCCGATCCATGAGGAAGACCGCATAGTTGCCCATGTTGTTGGCGTGCCGAAGCATGTCGGTGGCCAGGATCGTCTTTCCGGCGCCCGTTGGCGCGCAGAGGACTTGCCGGTTATTGCCTTTGGCAATCCCCGCCCGCAGTGCATCGAGCGCATCCAGTTGATACGGTCGAAGGCTGATGTCTTTGGGCGGGGTAAACTGGAGCATCAGACTGTCGCGAACGCCTTGTCCACGCGTGCCTGAGCCATTTCCTGTGCAATTCCATCATATGGACCGGCCAAAATCGCATCGCGAAGCGCGCTTATGGCGATGCTTTGAATCGTGGGCCGCAGATGAGTGGCGGCACCGGCAGCACGGGAGCCACAGTGGGCGGCAATGGCGGCATCACGGGCGGCGCGGACAAATTTGCCTTCGGCGGCACGCGAAGCGGCACAGGAAACAGCACGAGCGGCATTGGCAGATGCATTGGCGACAAACTTGCGTGCGGCATAAGAGGCATCGACAGCGGCAAAGGCGGCATTGGTGACGGCACAGGCGGTCTTAGGGTTGGGGTTAAGCCAATGCCTCTCAGCCGCTTCAATCGCTCGTATCACTCTTGGGTCGTCGTTCAGGGGGGCAACCAAACGTGCAATGCAACACGCACTGACAGCCAAGTTCTTCAACCGCGCAAGCTCGTGTTCTGCACTGCGCGTTCCCGCAATCATCACCGCTAAAGGAAGCAGTTTCTGGCGTTCTTCGTCAGGTAACGTATCGTTCAACCCGATTGCATAGCTGGTCAGAACCGGACATGCGCACTCGGGATGATCTGTGATGTCCTCGCCTGCGATCAGCGCAACGGTCTCCATGACGCAAAGCCCAGTTTCGACACTTCCACCAGCGCCCTTTCGCAGCCGAAAATCTTCTTGGTATTTCATGGATCACTCCTTTCGATGATGTCGGTGAAAGCATCGCGCTCAGCGTCGGTGCGTGACTGGCCACCGCAGAACTCGCGGATTGCGGCCCGCTCCAGCCAGTCCTCGTATTCTGGCCAAACCTCGGTCCGTAGTCGGTGCAGAACCAATGGGTCCTGCAACCGAGCAAGTGCCTTGCGAGAAACGCGACCTGGGTGAAGGCGAAACGTCCATTTGTGTCGAGAAACCCGCCCACCGTGCCGTCGCAGGTATTGGAGCGGTGTCATACAGCACTGATGTCGAGTCCTTGCTGCTCAGCCGTCCGCAGCTTGCGTTGAAGTTTTCTGATCTTCGCATTGGCCTCGTTGAGTTTATACGTGACCGCAGCAACCCGTTGCTGTAGCCCGGAAATAACAGGGCCGCTGTCGCTGGCCGACAATTCGAGGATATGACGATTAAGCTCGCTGATCATGCGATCACGAGCGCCAACTTCCTCAGTCAATTCAGCAATGCGCGCCGTGTGAACGACGTGATCTTCTTCCAGCGCTTCACGGGTCAGTTGTTGAACTTGCGGAGGAATGACCGGCCCTGTCTCGACCGGAACCTCGGGGCCGTATTCAACGTCCTGGGTTTCGGCAGTTTCGACCTCCGGTGAAGACACGGGATCAACGTATTCACCGTCCCCAGCACATGCGTCCTTCTGGTCTGCTTCACCGACGACTGTAGGCGGTCCCAATTCTGGGTAATCATTCGGTGTATCAGCGCCGTCATCATCCCCATTTTCGGGATTACTTAACATTGCAGAATTGGCAACCGTTGCCACGGTATTTTGGCTAAGGTCCTGATTTTCCTCAATCGAGCCTGATGCTAATTCAGGTTTCGTTTCGCCCTCGTTGAGCTCCTCAATCCCAAAAATTTCACGTCGCATCTTTGCAACCAGCGTGTGCGAAACCCCCACATGGTTGGAGATCTCACGGTCTGACCACGCGGCCCATTCCGCATCTTTCAGCATGGCGGTGACAGCGCGCCGCTTGTCTGCATTCGTGCGCCGTAGCCCGTGCGTCGCGTTGGCTCCAATCGCGTGGAGGTATGCCGCGCGCCTGTCCCCTTCGCGCATCTCCACCTGGATCTTCCGCTTGCCAGCCCGCTTTGCCGCGGCAAGCCGATGGAACCCGTCCACAAGCCGCGACACAGGTCCGTCTTGGAACACCAAGACAGGTGGCAACGTTGCACCATCCTTGATCGCAACGGCATAGTCATCGACGGTATCCGCATTGATCTGCTCACGAATTTGCAGCGTTTCATCCACGGTGATTGCGTTGATCATCAGGGTCGTGACGTGGGTCATTGGTGTGTCTCCACTGTTAGTCTTAGGGTCACACCACCATGGCGGTGCTTTCCTGGCTTTAGCGGTGGGTTGGTGGGCGGGGCGTCCGTGTCGCGGTCGTCGTAAGGCTTGGGGGAAAACTTGCTGTCATCGACACCAACCATGGTGGCTACGGTGTCGATTGCACCCTTCATGGCGGCGAGAGGATTGTCGCGATCATAGCGCGACACCGAACTGGGCTTGTGGCCGATCACGTCCAAGTTGACCGCGTCAGCAGTGCGCGGAACGCGAACTTCCAGAGCGGCAAAATAGGTATCATTCTTCTGTTTCTTGCGCGGACCAGTCTTCTTTGACCAATGGGCATTTCTGTTTGGCCAGAGGACTGACGGTGGCCAAGGCACGAAGATCTCGAAGACCTGCTCCATGTCAGTGCTCCACAAACACGATGGCGTCGTCGCACGACCAACACACGGCGCAGTTGCCGCAGTGGCGTGACTGAGGCCCACCGTTCATGGCGTCATGCTGTTCTGGGCAAACCACACCGCCACCGATACGCTTCTTGAGCGTTGGAAAATCGACGGTGAAACTACCCCAGGCGCCCGATTGTCCGCTGTGCCGTACCGACCAACGCTGGCCGTGGCTCAGCCGCATCGCAGCAAGCAATTGGCCGATCTGAGTGTTTGGTGCGTGGGCCGTGAAGCCGAAACACCACAGGTTGGCGTGCCTCTCCATCAAGACGTGCCACAGTCCAACATACTCTGGGCTGTAAAAGTCCCCCAAGACGTGAAGGCGGATCAACACGGTCTGCCAGCGACCGCACAACGTGTCCACTTCTCGCACCAATGCGGCTTCCAGTTCTGGTCCAGCGGTCCATCGTGTGGAGCGAGACATGTTGTTGCCGTAACACGACCGCCAGTGCTCGCAGGACCGGGGGCATGTGGCGCGCTCCTCAAGCGTCAGCGTGTAGATCACTGCGCCTTTCAAGTGGCCGACCAACACATCACCACCGATCTTGGAGTTCCAACGCCCGTCTTTCAGGACCTGGTCGTCTTCGTTTGGTACCGCGCAACGGTTTGGAAAGATCGTGCCCTCTTGTTCGGGCGATGTAAGGATCCGAGACGTTCCGTTGGGAACGTTGTTCAACGTGAACCGGCGGCGATCACGGTTCTTACGGACCTTGGCCACATCAGCCGCGACCACCCTTGCGCGGTTGCGTTGTGCTTTGTCTTGAAAGTCCTTCACTCTGCACCCGACAGGTCGAGGCCCATTTGAAGGTCTTCGCGCCAGTCCATCTTGTCCATGTATCGCGTCGCGCGCATCGGGAATTCGTCGTGCCGGTCCCATATGAACCAAGCGTGACGGTTCGGCGGATTGCCCCCTCCCGTGAAGTCTAACTTCCAGCGCATTAGGTATCGGGTGCTGTAAGGGTGTTCCCCCAACAACTCCCCGAAACCGTTCTTCCTTGCCGCTTCCCATTCAATGGGCAAAAGCAGTGCAAGATAGTCCCAGCCTGTGATCTGCTCGAACGTATGCCGCAACCAGCGGCCATGGCCGTCACGGGCGTTGATCTGATCAAATGGCGGATTGGTGATGATCGCTTGGCCGCGGGACCGGCGACACGTGAAAAAGTCTGCAACCCAACCGTCCGGGCACCCTCGGTCCACAATATCGGACGCACTCACCCGGAGACCAAACTCGCGCATTTCGTTGACGAGATTGCCTGCACCACAGCACGGTTCCCAAACCGCGTCTGCTTGAGCGATGCGCTCACCCTCATACCAAAGAAGCGACCTGATCGCTTCAACAGGCGTGGGGTAGTGATCCAGTTCCTCGCGCGGCGGGTCTGAGCGCTTCGGCGGAAGATCCACGCCATCTAACAGAGGGACTGTATCGTCCTTCTGGCGCATGGACCGGAACAAAGGCTTGGCCGAAGGCGCGTTACCCATCGCTGTTCACCGACAAAAGATCAGCGCGGCCCATCTGGAAAAGCGCCGCACGATGCCCAGCACCGTTGATGGTCAAGTGCATGTACAGGCCCCATTCCTGCATCGAGAGCGACGCCAACGGATCAACAGGGCGATCCTGGAAATTGGTCGGCTTGAACGCTGCGCGTCTACGAGAACGAGGGACTGGATCTTGTGTTGAGTTTTTGCTCGTACCCATTATGTTCTCCTCAAGTCGTCTGGAACCGGCTTTTGAAGGGGGCGTTTGGATCAATCCGAACCCCCCTTTTTCACGGGTTCGTGTTGACATCGCAGATGCGCATCCCCACGTCGTTGGCACATCAACCGCTTGGGAATTGTTCGCCGCCCTGGCAAAAGTCTGTTGTAAAACTTGTATTTACCCACGACCTACACCCTACTCTTGGAGTGCTCAGTCGCCGCGGTTTTGTCGTCCCGCAGCAGCGCACAGATCACAACGAAGACCCTGACAAACGCCTCGTTGCGGGTGGCAATTGCCTTGCCTTCCGGCGCGAAGGCACAACACGCGTCGATGGCCGCTTGGGCGCCGGCGCTATGGTTGCCCTCAGCAGCCCAAATCAGGATGACTGAGAAACTGTGTTGGGCGACGGTTCTCCCGCTCGGTGGAAGAATATCTCCGCGTGCATCGTACGCGGCACTGATCGCGTTTTCGATCAAGTCATCGGGATGTAGCGGACCTGCACCTTTCTTCGTTTCCACGATCATCGGTAGGATGCAGTGCCATCGGAAGGTACGCCTGATTTCATCAAAGTCGGCACCGCGCTTGGCAGCGGCATGTACGCCTTCGACAAAGTCTTCCAACCGGTATCCGGTCAGTTCACTGCGACCGGACTCCAAGACAGAGCCAATTTCTTCAAGCCACTCGGGCCAAGCCGCAGTATTGCCAAAGGCCCAAGGTAAACGACTGGAGCGAAGTGTTGGGGAGGCCACAATCCAAGACATGGCCTACTCCCCAGCCGAAGTGGAAGCAGCGGTGGGATTGGGGGCAGGTGGAAAGAAGCTTTCTGGGCCGATCCCCATCTTCTTCTTGCGCGAATGCTCTAAGAGCATCTCGGCAGGTTTCCGCGGTATGCATCCATCGGTACCACCACGATGCCGCGGGTACTCCCACCTGCGCACCTGGACGGTGTTGCGGTTGGTTATACGTGCGACTTCTTCATAGCCGCCGAAAGCTTCGATAAGGGACTTTGCTGGCTCCATGGATAATTATATTGCGATATTCGCAACATCTGTCAATCCAAGTCGTTGCGATTTTGATACCTATGATTTCCGCAACCAAGCGAAGACTATTAAGCGCATGGATGTAATCGACGGTGAATGGGTCACTCGTCATTTGACGGGTGAACGTGGTGAGAAAGCCAAAATCGCGGAGCACTTGGGAATTGATCCTCCCAAGCTGGCCCGAATTCTCAATGGTGAACGCCAGGTGCAACCTGACGAAGTGCCAAAGCTTCTTGAGTATTTTGGCTATGAGATAAAGCCTTCGAATCAAGGCCTCGCAGAAGATCTGAATAGAGTTCTGTCACAGGCGGAAG
>JBCDFD010000177.1:0-7063 GCA_039178645.1 Pseudomonadota bacterium
AGCTGGTCAAACTCAAAGTCTTTTGGGATGCCGTCCAGCGCCCAGGGTTTGGCCACAGGTTCAAAGGCACCCAGAAGCATCTTGCCCGCGTCTTCCTTGTAATAGGCGCATTCGTCGGGAACCCGCAGAACCGGCATCTGAGACAGGCTTTCGATGGCCTCGGTGACGATGTAGAAATGTTCGCAGGCTTGCAGCGGCACGTTCACCCCTGCCATTTTGCCCACCTCACGGCCCCACATGCCCGCGCAATTCACGATGTGATCACAGGTGATGTGGCCCTGCTCGCCCGCTTCGGATTGCCAATTCACGCCCGTGATCCGGTCGCCTTGGGACGTCATGTCGGTGACCTTGATGCCCTCCATGACCTTTGCACCTCGAGCACGGGCCCCTTTGGCAAGGGCGAGTGCAATATTGGCCGGGTCGCCCTGCCCGTCCTTGGGCAGATAGACGCCACCGGTGACGCCTTCGAGGTTCAAGTAGCCGTATCGGTCGCCAACTTCGGACGGGGATATTTCTTCGATCTCCACTCCGAACGCCCGCGCCATGGCCGCTTGGCGACGCAGTTCTTCCAGACGTTCGTCGGTGAGCGCCACCGTGATCGACCCGCACCGGCGAAACCCTGTGGCGACCCCGGTCTCAGTTTCCAAATCGCCGTAAAGCTCCTGCGAGTACCGTGCGAGCTTGGTCATGTTCGCCGAGGCGCGCAGTTGAGCGATCAAACCCGCCGCATGCCAGGTGGTGCCACTTGTCAGCCGCTTGCGTTCCAGCAAAACCACGTCTGTCCAACCCAGCTTGGTCAGGTGGTAGGCAACAGAACAGCCGATGACACCGCCGCCAATGATCAGCGCGCGGGCATGTTTGGGTGGGGCCAAAGTCGTTGGATTGGTCACGGTGTCGTCTCCTCCACTGGCCACAGCGGGCTCAGGTCAAAGTCAGATGTCAAACGGGTGTGCAGGTCGGCGTCGAACTTAGGTTGCGCGTCGGCCATGATCGCGCGCCGCCGAGCGCGGGCCTGTTGCACCAGATCGGGGCAGCCGCGCTCCACCCATTCCTTCGGGCTCGTGCGGTCGGCAATGTCGGGATAAATGTATTCGCTTTGCATCAGCGCCAGCGTCTGCGCCTCGCCCAGGTAATGGCCGGGGCCACCGAGGCAAACGGACTTGATCACATCGACGCCAATGGTGTCCTCGGTCACCTCGATGCCGCGCACGCAGCGTTGGACCTGACCCAGCATGTCGTTGCCCAGGATCAGGCTTTCCTGACAGAACCCCATGAGCGAGGCGTGCATCCCCGCCGCTTCATAGACCATGTTGAGCCCCGACAGACCCGCCATGACGTTCGACACCGCCTGTTCCCAGCCCGCCTGCATGTCCGGCAATTTCGCGTCGGCGATGCCCGCCGCAGCCCCGCCCGGTAGTCCGTAGAATTTGTGCATCTGCGCGCACGCGGCGGTGAGCAGCGCCTGTTCGCCTGACCCGCCAGACATGGCACCGGTGCGCAAGTCCGACACAAACGGCCAGGTGCCCAGGATTGCCGGGTGACCCGGAACGATGGAATTGACGTAGACAATCCCTGCCAAACATTCGGCGACGGCTTGGACGATGGCGGCGGCCAGGGGCGCGGGGGCGGTTGCACCCGCTTGACCGGCGGAGAGCAACAGGACCGGCATGCCCGCGCGCACCACCGCTTCCAACACGTCGCAACTGTCGGCGGCGAAGGTCAGCGGAGGCACCACGAAGCAGTTGGTGTTCGAAATGAAAGGCCGCGCGCGGTAGGTGTCTTCGCCGCCCGCCACGGCATGGATCAACTCCAAACAGCGCGGCACCGTGTCGGCGGTGGTGAAAGCGGTCCCGATGTGTTTGCTGGTGCCCGCCATGCAGGCATAGACTGAATTCAGATCCAGCGACAGGTTATCCGTGAGTTCCCGCGCGATGATCGCGCGCTGGAAAAAGTGGATGTTATCGAGCGCATGGGACAGCGCAGCGGCCTCATAAAGGTCGGTCAAGGTGCTGTCGCGGTAGGTGCCGGTTTCGGTTTCCACCATTTGCACAGCCGCCCCCGCGGGTCCGAAGTGAACGCGGTTTCCGCTCAGGTCCAGATCAAACTCGGGATCCCGACCGGGCAGAGTGATGTCCCGCGCGGCCACCGCGAGCATGTCTTCGACCAAGGCCCGCGGGAACCGCAACCGACCGTCGTCACCCAAGGTGGCCCCAGCTTTGGTCATCACTTCGACACCCGAAGGCGGCGTGTTGCGAAATCCCACCTGTTCCAGGACATCCAAAGCGGCGCTGTGGATCCTCTGCACTTCGGCGTCACTCAATGGGCGGTATTGCCCGCCGCTCAGGCCTGGGCGCACAGGACGCGCTGACGCGCTCAGGGGTGCGGCGCGGGCGGCCAATCGCTCTGCCCGTCCACCGCTGGCACGCCGCCGGGGTTTTCGCTCAACCGGGTCAGCCATGGCGTCCTCCTTGCTCGCCTCGGTCGCTCACGCCCGCAGCCGGAGATTTTCGGGATCCCAAAGCGCCGACGTGCTGGCCACCTGCGCCGGGCGTCTTTGGCCGAAAATGTCCACGGTGAGCGGTTCCGACACCGCATCTGCACGCACGACCCCTAAGGCGATGGATTGTCCGACGCGGTGCCCCCAAGTGGAACTGGTGGCCTCGCCGACGATCTCATCCCCCGCCCAAATGGGCGACATCGGCAAGGCATCCTGCGGACCGGCATCGACCACTAGAGTGAGCGATGTTTTGGCGGGGCCCACCTGTTTTTCCTTCAGCAATGCCTGACGACCGGGGAAGTCCTGGACCTTGTCGAGCCGAACGAACCGCTCAAGCCCTGCCTCAAATAGCGTGTAGTCGCTGGACAGATCGCCCTTCCACGTTTTGTAGCCTTTCTCGATCCGCATGGCATCAAGCGCGTACATGCCAAACGGCTGTGCCCCAGCCTTGCGCAGAGCCGCATAGATGGCCGGCAGCCCATCGCGGTCGGCTTGGATTTCCCACCCCAACTCGCCTGCGAAGCTCACCCGCGCCAAGTGCGCTTCCTGTCCGGCCACAGTACCGAATTGATGGGACATCCACGGCTGCATAAGGTCAGCTTCGGCAAGGGGTCCCAACAGATTACGGGCCGCCGGGCCCGTGAGCAACACCGTGGAGGACTGTTCTGTTCGGTTCGTCAGCGTCACGCCTGCGGGCATGTCGCGGCTCAAAAGCTCCCAATCGTGCCATTCGGCGGCTGCCGCGGTGGTGAGCGTGAAGTCGTCCTCACCGTGGCGGGTGACGGACATCTCTGTCTCCACGCGCCCACGTTGGTCGGCGAAATACCCTAGGTTCAGGCGTCCGACCTTGGGCAAAGCTCCGGCGATGCGTCCGCACAGCCACTCCGCCGCGCCGTCCCCGCTCAGCCGGAAACGGCTGAAACCGGTGAGGTCGATGATGCCCGCATGGTCACGGACCTGGGCGCATTCTTCGGCCACGCGAGCCTTCCAAGGTCCGGCGCGGTCCCAAGTCTGCGTGCTCTCCCACGTCGTGTCATCACCGGTGCGGGCAAACCAAGTGGCCCGTTCCCAACCGCCATAGGCCCCCATCTGCGCGCCTTCTGCCAAAAGGGTTGCATGGTTGGGCGACAGCCGTTTGTCCCGACCGGCGGGCCAGCAGGCGTGGGGGAAATGCATGGCGTATTCATGGCCGTAGACCTCCATGCCTTTCACCCGCGCATAATCGGCGTCGGCGTAGCCCGTGTACCGACGTGGGTCCAACGGCCAGGCGTCCCATTCGGGTTGGCCATGGACGATCCAGTCCGCCATGAGCTTGCCCGCCCCGCCCGCTTGGGCAATCCCGAAGGTAAACACACAGGCCTCGTAGGCGTTGGTCACACCCGGCATCGGTCCAATGAGCGGTAGACCATCGGGCGCGTAGGGGATCGGTCCGTTGATCACCCGGCTCACCCCGGAGGTGCCCAAGAGAGGCACCCGTGCCATGGCATCTTCGATATACCATTCCAGCCGGTCCAGATCGTCTGGGTAAAGCTGGAACGAAAAATCCTGCGGCATGGGGTCGGACGGATCAACCCAATGGGCCTTGCAGTTGCGCTCATAGGGACCGAGGTTCATGCCCGTTTTTTCTTGGCGCAGATAGTAGCTGCTGTCGGGGTCGCGGATCATGGGCATCTTGGTGCCCTTCTCGGACAACCAGTCCTTCAATTCGGTCACTTCTTCGGTCAGCATATACTGGTGGCTCATCACCACCATGGGCAGCGACCGACCACCAAAGGGCTTGAACCATTCCGCCACGCGCGCTGCATAGTATCCAGCGGCGTTCACCACGTGATCACAGCGCACCTCGCCCCGTTCGGTTTCAACCACCCATTCGTCGCCGTCGCGACGCACGCCAATGGCGGGGGTGTAGCGGGCGATCTTGGCCCCGAGGTCCCGCGCGCCTTTGGCCAGTGCTTGGGTTAACTGGGCCGGATCATTGTCGCCGTCGGTGGCGTCCCACATCACCGAATGCAAATCGTGCAGTTCCAAGTAGGGATAGTGGGTGTCGTAGGCTTCTTCGGGGGGCAGCACGTCCATCTCCACCCCTTGGGCGCGGGCCATGGCTTGCACGTGCTGGAATTCCTGAGTGCGTTCTTTGGAATGGGACAGCCGCAACGCACCCGACACATGGTAGTTCATCGGATAATCCACCCGGTCGGCCAACTCACGGTAGAGCGCGGTCGAATAAGCCTGCATCCGCAGCACCGCCGCAGACGTGGAGAAGTTTGGGCATTTGCCCGCCGCGTGCCAGGTGGACCCGGCGGTCAGTTCGGTCTTTTCCAACAGCAAACAGTCGGTCCAGCCCTCCAGCGCCAAATGGTAGAGCGTCGAAACCCCAACCGCCCCGCCGCCGATAATGACAACACGGGCAGTGGACGGCAGCGGTGGCAGAGTTTCAGCGTTGGGACTTGCCATGGGAAGCTCCTAATAAACCGGGGGTGCGATGACCCAAATGACGAGGCAGGGTTCAGCGGACGGGTTGGCCCAGCGGTAGACCTCTCCACGGATGCGGAAACTGTCACCGGCGGTGACCGTGAAGGGACGCCCGCCGATTTCGATCTCCAATTGACCGGACACCACATAGCCCAATTCCTGGGTGGCGCGCTGAACCGGGGCGCGCAGGCGAGCATGAGGCGCGAAAGTGGCGTGGACCACTTCAAAAGCGTCAGTGAGGTCGGGGGACAAAAGCTCTTCGCTCAACCCCATGTCCGACCCGATGACCCGGCGGGCCCCGGCGCGTACGATGAACCCGTCTTCGCCAGGTTGGCTGGGCGTTTCGCCGAACAGCAGCGACAGCGGCACGTCCAACGCATCGGCAATGCGTTTCACGTCGCGGTGGCGCACAGTGGATTTGTCCCGCTCCACTTGGCTGAGCCACCCGGTGGAACAGTCGAGTTTTCCCGCAAGGTCACCGAGCGTCATTCCGCGAGCCTTACGCAGCGCGCGGATGTCTTCGCCCAGGGATGGAAACGCAGTCAGTTCGGACATTTGAACCCAGTCGTGAAGATTTCACAAAATTCTTCACCTAAGAGGGTTGGTTGTGTCAAGCGTCAGTGGCGACAGGGTCGTGTCGTTTTCAGAGAATATCCGGAATCGAACCCGCTATGGGACCTCCTGCCAAGGCGCAGAGGGGTCATAGGTCGAAATGGCGGCGGCAATGCTCAAGCTGTCTTCGCCCAGGTCGGCCTCATAGACGATGCCGTTTTCGCCGACCAAAAAACTGTGCACACCGGTTTCACCATAGGCGGCTGGCACCGCCAAAAGCGCGTGCCCCACAACCATGTTGTCGCCCACGATGTAATCCAACGCCCCGCCGGGGGCTGCGTTCCCTTGAGCCTCCAGAATGCGGTAGAAATAGCCCAAGTGCGGTTCCGGTGCGTGATCCACCTCGCCGTCGCTGAAGCCGGTTGCCGACGCGCGCGCCAGCAGTGCGCCAACAGGACTTCCCGGTGCTGCCCAGAACAACCCGTTGCGATCTTCGGGGGTGGAGATGATTTGGCGAGCAAATTCCATGACACCGTCGCCGTCGTGGTCCACCAGCCGGAACGCCGCTTGCACGTCCACATAGGCATGCATCAGGTCGATCACGTCCAACTCGTTGCCGCCGATTTGGCGGGACAGGATCTCGGCCTCTCCGGCCACCAGGTCAAACGACCATCCCGCCTCACCGCGCGCCACGGGGATCGGGAAAGGCCAGCCTTCGGCACCCAAAGCGATGACCACCTCGCCATCGTCACCGGGGACAAACCGGTAGCCTTCGCCGTAGAGCGCCAGGATCGCCGTGCGGTTGGCAGCGTCTTCGACGGGATCACCTTCGGATATAATCGTCTCGGCCTGGGGACCGAAAACGGTTAGGACCCCGCCGCGATCTTCGGCCTGCAACGCGGCCACCATGGCCTCTAACGCATCCTGCGGCGTGGCATAAACGGCGGGCTCCGCAGTGGCGGAACCACCAAAGAGAGCAAGGCCCATCGCGACGCCCGTGATTGTTGAACGTGCCATGGCTTACCTCTTCAACTTCACTTTGTGTTTGGCGCCGCTGACTTTGCCGCGGTTGCCCGCCGACACTGCCTTCTTGGCGGGCTTGGCCTTTTTCAACGCAGACGGAGCTTTCACGGCGGGCTTTTGGATCGCTGGTTTGGCGGCGGCGGCGGGTTTCTTGATCTGCGGCTTTGCAGCCGCGCCGTCGCCCACGCGTCCGGTTTTGGCAAGCGCCTCTCGCTTTTGGGCATCCCCAACCTTCGAGGGCCGGTTCACATTGGCGAGCGCCCCTGCCCCCGCCCCAGCGGCGGCACCGGCAGCCGCAGCCGCCCCGGCAGAGATATCCCGCGCGCCGGTGGCCTCGGACAGGCTCGCGCGCAGGTCGTCCCCACGGGATGGACCACGGTCAATGGGCAAAGTGGTGGAACCATCTTCGCCGCGTTTCGATGCGATTTTGTCCCGAGCGTCGTCGCGGCGGCCGTCTTCGGGGCGCCACCCGATGGTATTGTCACCGCGGTCTATGTCGACGCGGTTGCCGATATTCAC
>JBCDFD010000178.1:0-7035 GCA_039178645.1 Pseudomonadota bacterium
CTGCGCCGCCGCTTCGGTGCAGTTGAAGCTGGATCAGTTCAACAAGGAAACGCGAGTCGAGGAAAACAAAGAGGCCATTCGCTTGCTGCGGGAGGCTGACATTTTCACCGAAGCGCAGTTCATCGTTGGGCTCGACAATGAGACCAAGGAAACGCTGGAAGAAACCTTCCGCATGGCTTGGGACTGGCAGCCGGACCTGGCGAATTGGGCGATGTATACCCCTTGGCCGTTCACTCCACTGTTCCAAGAACTGAAGGACAAAGTTGAGGTCTACGACTTCTCCAAATACAACTTTGTGACCCCGATCATGAAGCCCGAAGCCATGGACCGTGGCGAGCTTCTGGACCGGGTGATGCACAATTATCGCCGGTTTTATTCCCGCAAGGCGCTGTTCCACTACCCCTGGAGAGGAACGGGATATCGCCGGAAATATCTGCTGGGATGCCTGAAAGCCTTCATGAAGGCGGGGTTCCAACGGACATTCTACGACCTGGGCAAGGCGGGCTATTGGGGGCCACAGTCGAAGGAGAAAGTGGATTTCCACTTTGACCGCACCCGAAAGATCGCCAAAGCCCAGGCCGACGACTGGGAAGCCGCCGCCGACCGGGCCGCTCGTGCCAAGGCGAAACGGCAGGCTGCTAAGTCGAAGGACTTCAAGCTGCCAAGCGACAACAGCGATGCTTTGGCGGTGAAAGCCTGCGGTGGCGGCACGCAGCAGATGGAGGACGCATGATGGATGGTGTCCGCGACCTAGACGTTCGTACTATCCCACCGTCCGCTTTGACTCAGGACAAAGCGGATGCGCCGGGTCGTTGTGAGAATTGTCGGAATTCCGGACCGGGCGGCTGCAGCCGGGTGGCGGATTTGGTGGCATCTTTCACAGATGCGCACCCGAGGGAGAGAGGACATGACAGCCAGCGGTGAGGCATTCCCACGGCCGGCTCCCGGTTCTGCTTTGATTGGGCCCAACGCACTGTTGCAGTTGGTGCCCGTGCTGGACCGTGTGGGCGGCAGGCAACTGCGCCAGGAGATTTTCGCGTCAGCGGGGGTTTTCGCGCTGCCGGAAGCCGACAATGGCATGATCGACGAAACCCCGGTGGCGCGTGTGCACCAGGCGGTGCGGCGCGACCTGGGCGATTTGGCGGTGGCGGTCGCCTGGGAGGCGGGCAAACGCACCGGTGACTATATTCGGGTCAACCGCATTCCGCGCGGAGCGCAGGCGCTGTTGCGTATGCTCCCTGAACACACTGCCAGCCCTATGCTGGCCCGCGCCATCGCCAAAAACGCGTGGACCTTTGTGGGGTCTGGCACGTTCCGTTTGGTGTCCACACGGCCAGTCGTGTTCGAGATCGTTGACAACCCGGTTGTGCGCCACGAACACAGCGACCACCCACTGTGCCATTGGCATGCAAGCGTGTTTGAGCGCCTTTTCACAAAGTTGGTTGATCCCAATTTGCGATGCGAAGAGACCCAATGCTGCGCCATGGGTGCAAGCGCCTGTCGGTTTGAGATCAAACAGGATGCTGGCAGCGGCGGTCCTAAATTCAGATGAACTGAGGCTCCCATTACCTTATCGGCAAATCGACAAAAATGGGTTCCGAAGTCCCCATGGACCTCAGAACCCAAGGGAGAGTTCAAGTTGCCGGGCGGCTGCCTAGCTTAACCAAATCATTGAAACTGGTCACGCCACGGCCAAGACCTTGGGCCTTCAAATCGCCCACCAAACGCGCTTGGCGAATTACGGCGGTGTAGGTTTGTCCAACCAGATGGCTGCCCAAAGGTCCCAGGCGGGCACCGCCGTGGCGCACTTCTGCTTCTCTGACCACATAGTACCAAAGCGGGGTATTCCGCTCTAAGCCGCCACCTCGTAGAGCCCAGCTGCGCTTGCCACGACCTAGCTCTGCGTCATTTAAGGGGCGGATGTCGATTTGGTGATCCCACCGCAAAATGGCATGGCAGTCTTGGCTGGAGGCAAGATCGGCCATGTAGCCTCGGCGCAAGGCGCGACGTGCAGCCCCCATGGTTGCGGGACCTCCGCTCGCGTCGAGTGCGGCGTCTTGGTAGGACGCGGCCCCGTAGCGGCTTTCAGAACCGGCGCGTCCGGCCATTGAAGCATCCGATGAGACTATGGGATTTTCTAACATGGCGTCTGCGAACATGCCTGCGCCCAGGAGAAACTCCAAATACAGCACGGTTGAATTGGGATCGGACTGGGAGGTGAGCGGTGTTCCATGACGCTTGATCCATCTTCTCACACCCGGGTCCAAAACCTTGGGGAGAAAGTCATGCACCACCAAGCGATGCAGTGCGGCTGTCACCTGGACCTGTGCCCAGGCAAAGCGACTGTTGGCGTCGTCGGTGACATCGCCAAGCGCGCATGCATTCGCCGCGAAAAGATTGTGCAGGCGGACAATTCCACGCTTGATGGCGCGCAAGCTGCGGCGGGTCGCAACCTCGTGCGCCGCGCGATCCAAATGAATCACCAACCGGTCAGAGTTGGCTTCGAACAAAGCACGTACCGAAGCGGGAAGACTGTCCGTCCAGACCACGTCGTCTTGGTTTGCGCCTTCCAAAACTGTGAGCCGCGCAGGGTCGTGGCGGTTCGCAACAATCGCGTGATCACCATAGATCGATGATAAATCCAGCTTGCCAGCATCCCGGTCATGCGCCTTAGTCACCAAATCCATGCGATGGCGCGGAGCACGGTCATACCCGTGCAGCAGACGATCCACCGCAGAGAAGTTGAACCCGTCACAAAGGTCCGCGTGCAGGAAAATCGACGCGGCTGTCATGTTCGGACACAGGTTGAGCGTTTGCGGTTTTCCCAAGTCCTCGCGCGCCATAGTGTCCGCAAGGTAATCCGCCGCCGACATGGATTGCGCATCGAACGACGAAAAATCTGTATCACCCATCACATAGCCAACCGGTAAGGTGGCAGGATCGACGTGAAACGTGCTCAAGGTGTTTTGCTGTGTCATTTCAACCTCTCTAAGTCACGCAACTCGTCTAGGTCGGAGAATGTTGGCCCACCGTGAAAGCACCGTTAATCCATCATTATTACTCCCTGGGGTGTGGCGATTTTGAGCAAAAAAGTATGGAATACCTTAGGAATTCTTTAACCTGAAAAAAGTCTGTGGTCGCTTAACAGGCAGCTCACTCAACCTTTGGGAGAATGATGTCGAGACAAAGACGGACTCTGGGTGTGATTCTCGCGGCGGGACGATCGAGTCGATTTGGCAGTGCAGATAAGCTCACCGCGGATTTGTCCGGGCGACACTTGGCCAGCTACGCCGAAAATGCCATGCGGTCCTGCGATCTCGACCTCCGAGCAGTCGTGACCGGACCTGAGAGCACTATCAAAATCGAAGGTTTCACATCCCTGACCGTACTCGAAGGTAGCCTGCAAGGGGCCAGCGTGGCGCGCGCGGCAGAGTTTGCCACCGAAGTCGCCGCCACCCACCTTCTGATCACGCTTGCGGATATGCCGTTTGTGGAGCCAGGCACGCTTTCAAGCTTGCTCAGCATTACAGATGATCAAGCAACGGCCTCAACCGATGGCACACGGCGGATGCCGCCTGCGTGTTTCCCACCAAGTGACTTTCAAAGCCTAAGCAACGCGCGAGGGGATGCCGGTGCCCGGCCTATTTTGAAGACGCTACCGTCGGAACAATTGGTGCATGTGCCCGCTTGGCAATTGCATGACGTGGACACACAGGCCGACTTGGCGCGCGCCGCCGAGATCATCGTGGAACAATCCCTGGCGTGACCGTCGTCAGGCGCTCCCGCAGTCCTATCTGTCTGCCACATCGCAATGGCAGGAGACGGCAATGGCGGAAGTGGCCCTTTTGATCACAGCGCTTCTTTTTGGCGGCATGGTGCTTTACTCGTTCGGGTTCGCAGCTTTCCTGTTCACGGCCTTGCCGCCAGACACCGCGGGGCCGGTCATCCGCCAGGCTTTTCCGCACTTTTACTTGTTCGTGGCGGTCACATCGGCGTTGGCGGCTCTGTTGGTATCTTGGCAAGACACTTTGTCTGCCATTCTCTTGGGCCTCATCGCGTTGACGGTCATCCCCACACGCCAGGTTTTGATGCCCGCCATCAACAATGCCACGGACAGCGGCAACAAAAAGCGCTTCCACTATCTCCATGGTGCATCGGTGCTCATCACACTGGCGCACATCGGAATGGCTGGGGTGGTTTTGGCGCGGTTCCTTTGAGCCCGTGACCGAGCCTTTCAAATCCAAGCCCTACCCTGTTCCAGCGGGACAGGTGCGCCGTTTGACTCAGCTTTCTGGGTTGGCGGCAGGTATAGCTGGGCGTGCCGTTGTTGGGTCGGGTCAGGCGCTTTTGTCCGGGCAAAGGCCAAAGCTGGCCGACTTGATCATCACACCCCAAAACGCTGCCAAGATTACAGAGAACCTGGCGCAGATGCGCGGGGCGGCGATGAAGGTGGGGCAGCTTTTGTCGATGGAGGCCGGCGACATGCTCCCGCCTGAGCTGTCGTCAGTTCTGGCACACCTGCGTGCCGACGCCCATTTCATGCCGCCACAGCAGTTGAAGTCCGCCCTAACCGCAGCGTGGGGTGCAAATTTCCAACGGAAGTTCAAACGGTTTGAAACCCGTCCACTGGCCGCCGCGTCCATCGGACAGGTGCACCGCGCCGTGACCCGCGACGGGCGTGATTTGGCGATCAAGGTGCAATATCCCGGCGTGCGCCGTTCCATCGACAGTGACGTCCGCAATGTGGGCATGCTGATGCGGATGTCCGGCATGGTGCCCAAGGGCATGGACATGGGGCCTTTGTTGGATGAAGCCCGCACGCAACTGCACGACGAGGCCAACTACACCCGCGAGGGCCAAGCCCTGGAACGGTTTGGCGCGCGCTTGAAAGATGCGCCCGGGTTTTTGGTCCCGAAACTACACGCCGATCTTACCACCGAAACGGTGCTGGCGATGGACTATGTTTCAGGCAGTCCCATTGAAGAAGTGAACACCCTGCCCCCGGCCGTGCGAGACAGTGTTGCGGACCGGATGATCCGTTTGATGTTGCGGGAATTGTTCGAGTTCGCCGAAATGCAAACCGACCCGAATTTTGCCAACTACCGTTATCAGGCTGACACCGACCGCATCGTGCTTTTGGATTTCGGGGCAGCGCGAGAGTTTCCAATCAAGATGGTGCACGACTACCGCCAACTGCTCCACGCTGGATTATCGGGCAACCGCGAAGCAATCCGTGCGGCGATGGATACAGTCGGTCTCTTTGGACAGGGTGTAACGCCCCATCAGGAAGAGCGCATGCTCGACATCTTCGGTTGGGGCATGGACACGCTGACTGGAACCCAACCCCACAACTTTGGGACATGCGATTTGGACGATCGGATACGCGATGCGGTGTCAGCCTTGGCGCAAGACCGGGATTTCGCGCCGGTCCCCCCAGTGGACACCCTTTTCTTGCAACGGAAGATCGGCGGTCTCTATCTACTGGCGAAGAGGCTGAAAGCTTCGGTCGATTTGCAATCTGTCCTGGCACCGTATCAAGACCATGGCCCCGCAGCCGCCGCAGAATAAGGGTTGTGCGCGGTAACATCCCGGTCCACCCTGTATGCAAAGCTGGGGGGACAGAATGAAACCAATCGTTATTCAAATGGGTCCGATGATGGCCCATGTCGAAGCTGCGTTGACGGAAGCCTACGACGTGCACCGCATTTGGGAAGCCAAGGACCGCGCTGGTGTGCTGTCGGACATTGGGCCCAATGTGCGCGCCGTGGCAACAAACGGTCACGATGGCTGCCCGCCGGACGTGTTCGACGCCTGCCCCGGTTTGGAAATCATCGCCAGCTACGGTGTTGGGTACGACGCTATAGATGTCTCGGCCTGCAAAGCGCGCAATGTTCGCGTCACCAACACGCCTGACGTTCTCAACGACGCCATGGCGGAGATGACACTGGGCCTAATGATATCACTGAGCCGCCGTATCCCGCAGGCGGACCAATATGTGCGCCAAGGCAAGTGGCTCGGCGGAAATTACAACCTCACCGGAGAACTGACCGGTAAGACGTTGGGCATCCTCGGGTTGGGACGCATTGGCAAAGAAATAGCCCGCCGCGCGCAAGCCTTTAAGATGCAGGTTGTTTACCATGGCCGCAGCGAGCAAGCGCACGAACCCTATCGCTACTACGGTGATTTGATTGAGATGGCGCAGGATGTGGATTGGCTGGTGGTGATTGCCCCAGGCTCGCCTTCGACCACCGGACTTGTGTCTAGACAGGTCATGGAAGCCCTGGGCCCTGAGGGGATGCTTGTGAATGTGGCGCGCGGATCAATCGTTGATGAGACCGCCCTGGTCCAGCTTCTGCAATCTGGCGGACTGGGCGGCGCGGCTCTCGACGTTTTCGAAGCAGAACCGCAGGTGCCCGAGGCGCTCTTCGCCATGGATAACGTCGTGCTCTCACCTCACCAAGGTTCAGCCACCGACAAAACCCGCACAGCAATGGGTGATCTCGTGATCCGAAACCTTACCGCCCATTTCGACGGTGACCCACTGCTGACCCCAGTGGCATGATTACTTGGCGAGAGCGCGGTTGCAAACGCGCTCTAACCTCGCCCCACCAGGGGCATCTTGGTTGCCATGATGGTCTGAAACAGCACGTTGGCCTCCAGGGGCAATTCGGCCATACGAAGAACCGCCTCGGCCACCAGTTTCACATCCATAACCGGTTCAGGTTTCAAGGAACCGTCCGCCTGCGGTACGCCCTTTGACATGGCCTCGGTCATGTCTGACGCCGCATTGCCGATATCGATTTGCCCACAGGCGATGTCGTATGGCCGACCATCCAAAGACAGAGACTTGGTCAATCCCGTGATCGCGTGTTTCGAAGTGGTGTAGGCCACCGAGTGGTATCTGGGCGCAGAGGCCGAAATGGAACCATTGTTGATGATGCGACCACCCTTGGGGCTCTGCTCCTTCATCATTCGGAACGCACCGCTGGCAATGAGAAATGCCCCATCCACGTTAAGCGCCATGACATGCCGCCA
>JBCDFD010000179.1:0-6941 GCA_039178645.1 Pseudomonadota bacterium
CAGCGCAACCCGCTCGCTCTATCCCCATATTGTGTCGCCTTCAGTGTGCCTCGCGGCCCATCCAGCCCCCGCCAGAGCGTCCCGCCCCGTCGGTGAAGCGCTGTCTACGGACACAAACAAAACACCGCAAGTGGTTTTTTGAAGAAAGCACCAACTTTTTTCGAAACTCCACTTCCGCCGGCAGGTGACGACACTTTTTGTGCACAAGCTGACTGGCTATGGTCGGGCAACTAAGCTTGGTTCGGACAAAACGTTCCAAGTATGGCCTGTGATTTGGTCACAGCGAAATCAGACGCGCCGTATATTACGTGTTCGACATAAGATGCATGTTCGGTGCACCTTGTATGGTCACAGCGCCAATGCGGATGCATCAGCTAGGGAGAGACGACCATGGGACTGGGATTCGTGATGACCACTGGACGGGGCGGTACTGATCGACTGCTCAGTTCTCTGGCCACCGCGTTGGAGGACAGCACATTGCGCATCTGCGGTGTTGTCCAAATCAATACAGACCGCAATGATTGCGTTGGTTGTGATATGGATGTGCGCATCCTGTCCACCGACACCACTTTGCGGATTTCCCAGTCGTTGGGTCCCGAAGCGCGTGGGTGCAGGCTCGACACGTCAGCTTTAGAAAACGCCGTAGGGCTTGTGGAAGCCACGATGTCAAACGGTGCCGACCTGCTCATTATCAACAAGTTTGGCAAACACGAAGCCAACGGGCGGGGATTCCGTGGGATGATCGGTGATGCGCTGGCCGCAGGCACTCCCGTGATCGTTGGTCTCAACGACACCAACCGCGCCGCGTTCGATGAGTTTGCTGGCGACTTCGCAGAAGCGCTCCCAGACGATCTTGACGCTTTGCAAGCCTGGGTGAAAGGAAAGACTGCCGAGGCAGCTTAAACCAGAGGTCCGGTTTTTACGGATCAAGACAGGGTCGAAGCTGCTCGACTTCGTGAATGGCATGCTCCGCAGCGAAGACTCCATTGGGTTAGTCTACTCGTTGTTCGACCAACCTAAGTTCACTTACGCGGTGTAGTACGTTGGTCGTCGAACGACCGACTTACCCACCTTCGCCTAATCCCTTCAGTTAGAGACGTTAGAAAGCTCGGTTGCGCCGAGCTCTGAAGCACAGCCGCGAAAACACGCGGTCTAATCGTCGCAGTTTTGCATGTGGGACACTATTTGACCTGTGGGCATCGGGCCATGGCAGCACGTCCAGTTGCACCACATCCCCCCTCTCAGGATGCAATACACCTAGCACAACAGCGTCAAAAGGGGCGCACCACCACCTTCTCAACCATTGATTGCAGGCACTTAGCTCTCGCCCATCGAATACACGACATGTTCAGTCGCCTATGGGCGACACTAACTCAAACACCTAACAACCTTTGGGGCGCAGTGACCCTCGGCCTTGATCTCGCTCAAACAGCGACGGTTTGCTGCATTCGTAGGGGTTTTAGCATCAACGTCTGCATCGTATTCAAGAAATCAGCTTCGTTGAAGATGCGCTCCGCGCTCGGCGACGCCCGCGTACCCACCGGATGAATTGGGAGGAACGTATGATTCATCGGCTGCAGACCGTCCTGCCTTTCCTTTTGCTCGCAATCGCATTGGTTGTGACCTCTGTTTCACCTGTCACCGCCCAAGCGGTGGAAGGCTCTGTCCCCGGCGGCACCACAGCTGCGGCTGCGGCAGATGCCGAGCTTTGGCGTGCCATACGCCAAGGCGGCAACTTCACGTCCACATCCCAAAACGGCACAGCAGGACTGTTAATTCAGTCCCAAGGGCACACGTGGCAGCAATTCCGCGATGGCCCGCTGTCCATGGTGACTGCGATCGTACTTGGTGGCATCGCGATACTCCTGTGCCTGTTCTACACCTTGCGCGGGCGCATTCGCATCGACGCCGGGCCCGCCGGTGTCACGATCAAACGCTTCAACGGGTTGGAACGTGCCGCCCACTGGACGCTCGCCTGCAGCTTCATCATCCTTGGGTTAACCGGCCTGAACCTCCTGTTCGGGCGAAAGGTGGTCCTTCCCTGGCTGGGCCACGACGCGTTTTCTGCCATGACGCTCTATGGCAAATTGGTGCACAACTACGTGGCCTTTGCCTTTGCGGCCTCAATTGTGATCATCCTCGTGCTGTGGATCGCTCACAATATTCCGAACCGTCATGATATCGTCTGGATGCTGCGCGGCGGTGGTTTGTTCGGCGGTGGACACCCCCCTGCCCGCAAGTTCAATGCAGGTCAGAAAATCCTGTTTTGGATGATCATTCTGTGCGGTGGTTCGATCACGCTGTCCGGTTGGGCGCTGCTAAACCCATTCACCACAACAATGATGGCGGACACGGCCATTAAGGTGAACATGCTCACAGGCCTGTCTTTGCCCACAGAGATTTCGCCCTTGCAGGAACAGCAATTGCAAGCGGCATGGCACACCATCATGGCGGTGGTCATGATGGCAATTGTGATTGCCCATATCTACATCGGGTCGGTCGGCATGGAAGGTGCCATAGACGCAATGACCACCGGCGATGTCGACCTGAACTGGGCCAAAGAGCACCACAGCCTTTGGGTCGAAGAAGTGGAAGCCGAAGAGGCTGCTGCACGACGGCAAGCGCCTCACGGCACTCCGGCGGAGTGATCCGGTCCACATTGACATGTGCGGCAGCCGCTTTGGTGGCTGCCCTGCCTTTTGTGGCCTTTGGCGAGGCGCAGAAGTTGCCCGACCGTCTGGCTGGCCACGGCGGACCCATCCGCGCTGTGACTGTGTCCGACGACGGCACCCACGTACTGACCGCTTCATTTGATTATGCTTTGATCCTCTGGGACATTTCGGGACCTGAGGCCAAGATCGTGCACCGCATGACCGGCCACGCCGGTGCTGTGAACGACGCAGAATTTGTACCTGAACGCAATTGGGCGGTCAGTGTCGGCGACGACGGGGCCATGGCCGCCTGGGACCTGGGCACGGGCGAAATGCTCTGGCTCACAAAGGTGGACGCTTACAAAGCCCTGGACCTGGACCTGACCGCCGATGGCAAACTGGCCGCCATGGGAAAATGGGACCGCACCGCACGCATTGTGGATGTGGCCACCGGCGAGATTGTCAGTTCGCTCATCCATCGCACCAACGTCCAAACGGTGGCATTTGACAGCGCTGGTGGCTTGCTCACGGGCACGTACGGTGGCGAAATTTGGGAATGGGACCTGGCCCGCCCGGATGCCGCTTTGCGACCGCTTGTCCAGCATGGTTGGGGCATCAACTCCATAGCGATGTTGCCAAACGGCACCTTGGTCTTCGGCGCCCTCGACGGCACTTTCGCGCGGGTGGACCTATTTTCTGGCATCACCACGGAACTGGCCAAAACCGACCGGCCAATTCAAACCGTCAAGCTGAGCCAAGACAATGCACTCGTGGGCTACGGTGATGGCACCGGCAAAATCGGCATCTACACGATGGCAGGGTCCCACGTGGAAACCGGCGTGGTCACCTATGGCCCGGTTTGGGATTTTGATTTCGTCCCCGGCACCGCAGAGATTTACCATGTGGGTCTTGATGACTTCGCAGCGCTTTGGCGAATAGCGCCACGGGACTTCACTCCGATACAAGCGGAATTGCCCCGCCGGTTTCAAATTCGGGAAAGCGAAGATCCAGGTGAGCTAGAGTTCTTGCGCAAGTGCTCTGTGTGCCACACCCTGACGCCAGATGACGCGGGCCGCGCTGGACCGACACTTTACGGCCTCTTTGGTCGCCCTTCCGCAGCCCTGCCCGACTATCCCTATTCCAAGGCCCTGGAAGACCTAAACGTGATCTGGACAGAAGAGACCGTGGCCCAGCTTTTCGACGACGGGCCGGACATCATGGTGCCTGGAACCAAAATGCCCATCCAACGGCTCAAATCCATCGAGCGCCGCGACGACCTGATCCGCTATCTCAAAACCGCAACCGCAATAATCGAATGACATCATCAGAGAGGAAAATGACGTGAAATCTGTATGGCTTGGACTCAGTGTGGCGGCAGTGATCGGTGTCGTGGCCTGGGTTGTCACCGACGAAGTCGGCGTAAGCTCCGAAGACCGATTCACTTCCCCCAATGGTTCGGTGCGTCTCGATGGCAGCGACTGAGCCTCTCACACGCCCACTGTTTCCGCCGCTCATCACGGGGCGTTCCACAGTGGGATTTGATGATCCCTGGGATCGAGCCGTGAAAGGAGCCGCCGCAGGCGACTTGGGCGCGGGCGACCTGCTCTATTCCAACGATCCCGATGTGTGCCGGATGGTGCTGATCTTGGAACCCGAAGTGCCCCGCGCACGCTGTCGGGAAATGGTTCCGCTTCTGATGGCGGCCTTCTCAGACGCGGCGGGGTCGGTGATCCCGTCGGAAAT
This sequence comes from Pseudomonadota bacterium, assembly GCA_039178645.1. Classification (GTDB taxonomy): domain Bacteria; phylum Pseudomonadota; class Alphaproteobacteria; order Rhodobacterales; family Rhodobacteraceae; genus Mangrovicoccus. The sequence continues at coordinate 4,395 of JBCDFD010000179.1, forward strand.
TGGTGTGACATTCACTTGGCCATCCACGATCCGCCTTAACGGGGCAGCGGTGGGCCACGTCCGATGCGCCTTGGATGAACAAGACGACCACGCCTGGATGGCCTTGGGCCTGACCATCCAAATGGCCCCCCTGCCCGGCGAGAACCCCGGTGAAACACCCGATCTCACCAGTTTTGCGGACGAAGGCTGTGGCGAGGTCACCACGTTGGATCTGATCGAAAGCACGTCCCGCCATTTGATGCACTGGATGCATCGCTGGGAAACCGATGGCTTCGCTCCCATCCACAGACATTGGTGGGACCGGCGCGACGAAAAAATGCCGAAAGCGGCGGGAATTCCCGGGAAAATAACTGGCATGGACGAAAACGGAAACGCGATCCTCAAAGGACCAGTGCCCGGCATGACCATCGCAGAGGCCATGTCATGAGGCTGCTGCGCACCATCCGCTTTGATCCATCCGACAGCCACGTGTTTGAAACCGCAGCACCCGAACGGGATTGGGCGGTGGCGGGGACCTTTGCTTTCGCAAACCTGGACCGGTCAGCGATCACTGGCAAAACCCGCCAGGCTTTTGCCAATGGCTGGTTGGGTCTACCCAGCTTTGGCCACAGCACGTTTGTGACCGTTGCCGAAGCCACCGAAGCGGACCACTACTTGATCGTCGACACTCTGGCCCAGCATTTCGTTGACCGTTACGGCGCACCGTCACTGGCCGATGCGATACCGGTGGCGCGTGATGAACTGGCCTATGTGATCGACCTATGCGCGGGTGCGGCCCCCGGAACCGTTTTCGCCATGGGCCGTGACCACGACGAGGACGGAGAAATCCGAGAAACCGTGCGCACCATTCCCCGCCCCGGAAGTTGCGGGGCGTCGAAAGTGTGGGACATTCTGGAGGACAGTTGACCATGGGACGGACATTCTGGAAATCCGCTGGGATGCATTTGTTGGACCGCACCGACGAAGGTTGGTTGCGGGTCACCGATGACTTCTTGCGCGCCTACTTCACCCGGCCGGAGCTTCACCCGGTGGATGACAGTTGCGCTGCCGAACACGCGCTGTTCGAACGGCTGATGGAGTCGCCACAGGCCCAGGTTACACCGCTCGACATCCAAGCGATCGAAGACACGGATGTGCAGGAAAACTATCGGTTCATCCTGCGCTTTCGCGATCACCTGCTCAGCCATGGCACGCTGGAGAGCGCCTATATGGGTCTTTTCAATGGGCAGATGGCCGTGCCGTCTATGTTTGTCGACCAACTTACCCATGTGGTCCTGCGCAACGCGCTTTCGGATTGCGACAACGCTCTGGTCCTGCGCGCCGCCGAGTTGTTCTTCCGCGAACAAACCGCCCAAGTGGGCGAAGACCTGTGCATGTTGGCCGATGCCGAGGTGGTTGCCATGGCCAGCGAAACCGCAACGCTCCACGTGCCCGAAGCGCGCCCGCGCGAAGTGCAGATCGACATACTCACCGAAGAAACCGCAGACGAATATTGGCTGCGGTCGGACAGATTCGACACGGCGCTGGACTTTCGGTTCACGCAGCCGGGACCAGACGCGCTGGCACAGGTGATACGGACCTGGATCGGACATTTCCACGGCGTGGAAACGCGTGTCCAAGCCATGCCGTCCATTCGCGACCACGCCTGGCGCTGGCACATTGGGATGGACAGTGAATCCACGGGCATTCTCAACGCGCTTTATCGCGGCGAGAAGGTCGACTCGGACACCATGTGGCAGATGATCGGGCTCTACCGGCTCGAATTCCTGGACAATCGGCACATGGATCAATCGCTCGACGGCAAACCAGTTTACCTTGGCGCAGCCGTGACCTCGGACCTGAAACTCCGCCTGAAACCCCAGAACATCCTCACCAACCTGCCACTGCGCAAGGGCGCCGCGGCTTAAGGAGACAGACCATGGGCACCGCAACCCCTCCCCCCTCCGGCGCATTCGCTGATTCCATTTGGGCACGCTTGATCGCGCTGACCGTTGGCGTGCTCTTGGCCGCTTCGCTCTGGCTTAATTGGGGCGACGAGGTGATGCTCGCGCTGACACAGGGCGAAATCGAAGCACTGCCCACCGGCGCGCCTGTGGACGTGAAACCCGAAAACCCAGAATTAGCCGCTTGCCTGGAACGGCGCGTGGGTGACGTGGAACAGATGAAGGCCGACGGTGTGATTGGCGACGCGCAATACACCGCCTTCAAGCAGCGCGCGCAGGACATGTGCAAAGCGCAAAATCCCGGCTGATCGTCTCGGACAAGCGCCCCGATTGGGGCGCTTCCCTCAGTCGTCGATCAGGAAATCGTCCAACGTCCCGTTGAGATAGTCATCGGTCGTCCGCACCCGCGGGCGGCTGCCCATTGCAAAGGGATCATCCTTGCTGTTGGCCTGGGCCTCCACTCGGCAGTCTTCGCACATCTCGATCAGCCGAGACTGTTCCTCGGTCGCGAACATGGAATGCTGGCCCGCCAACTGAGACTTGATCCGATGGATTGTCGACTGGGTAGCGAATTCTTTCCCACACGAGATGCACTCAAACGGCG
>JBCDFD010000180.1:0-6863 GCA_039178645.1 Pseudomonadota bacterium
CTGACCCTCAATAGAGCGTTCAATAACGCCATGGGCCAATACGGCTATCGAGGCGATTACCGCGGTGTGTTTCCGATCAAGGTGAATCAGCAGGCCGAGGTGGTGTATCGGATCGTCGAAACGGGCCGCGAATTCGGGTTTGGGTTGGAGGCCGGGTCTAAGCCGGAACTGATCGTGGCCCTGGCGCAGCCCTTGGCCGAGGAAAGCCTGATCATCTGCAACGGCGTGAAGGATGACGAATTCATCCGCTTGGCGATCCTGAGCCGTAAGCTGGGCTTTCGCACCGTGATCGTTTTGGAAAGCCTCAAGGAATTTGAGATCGTTCGCGCCGTGTCCGAGGAATTGGGCGTGAAGCCCATGCTCGGGGTCCGCGTGAAACTCACCCAAGTGGTGGCGGGCAAATGGGAAGCCTCCAGCGGTGATCGGTCGTCCTTTGGTCTTGGGGCGGTGCAAGTGGTGGCACTGACCGAGCGTCTCAAGGAAACCGGGTTCCTCGATTGCTTGGTGTTGCAGCATAATCATTTGGGCTCGCAAGTGCCCAATGTCATCGACGTGCGCCGAACCGTGGCCGAAGCCTGCCGCTTCTACACCGAACTGCGCCAGCTTGGGGCGCCGCTGCGTTATCTCGACATGGGCGGGGGGCTCGGCATCGACTATACGGGCCAAAAGCGGTCCTCAGAGAACTCAGTCAATTATTCAGTGGAAGAATACTGCACGGCCATCGTGGAAACCGTCGGCTATGCCATGGACGAGGCGGGCGAAGATCACCCAACTTTGGTGACCGAATCCGGGCGTTATGTGGTGGCGCTGTCTTCCATGCTGATCTTCGACGTTCTGGACGCCACGCTTTACGGCACGCCGGAAAAACCCGTGGCGGAGGATGCCGACCACCACTTGCTGCGCGATCTTCTGGCGGTGGACGGCTACATCGTGCCGGACCGGCTGCAAGAATGTTTCAACGATGCGGTCTACTACCGCGATGAGGCGCGGGCGCTGTTCCGTCGGGGGCAGTGGGACCTGGCCACCATGGCCAAGTCCGAACGCGCGTTCCTTTATGTCTTGTCCAGGATCGGGGACGTTGCGCGAACGTCCGGGGCAGGGGAGGCATTGGAAGAAGCGCTGGAAGGCTTCGTCGATTATTATCACTGCAATTTCTCACTGTTCCAGTCCTTGCCAGATGTGTGGGCCATTGATCAGTTGCACCCGGTTATTCCCCTGCAACGGCTGCACGAAGACCCCACGCGGCGGGCGGTTCTGACCGACATCACCTGTGACAGCGATGGCAAAATCGACCGTTTCGTTCTGCGCGATGGCGTGCACCGGGCTTTGCCCGTCCATGACCTTCAGGACGGCGCGCCCTACCACATTGGGGTGTTCTTTGTGGGCGCCTACCAGGAAACGCTGGGCGATCTGCACAACCTCTTTGGCGACGCCAATGTGGTGACCATCAGCCTGACCGATGATGGTGGGTTTGAGATCGAGCACGAAACCGAAGGCGACACCATCGCTCAGGTCATGTCATATGTGGAATATGATCCCGCAGATTGTCTGGCAGCGTTCCGCAAAACTGTGGAACGAGCGGTTGCGCGGCGATCCGTGAACGCGGCGGAGCGAAAAATACTCATCCAAGCCTACAAAGACAGCTTGTCGGGATACACCTACTTTGAATGACACGGTTCCGCCAACTGTGACTGGGAACCCGCGCGCAGATTGCGTAACTCTGAGGCCGAACGGCTGTCTGTAAGCACGGGGATCGGTATGCGACGGGTTTTGTTGAGTTTGATGCTGGCATGGTGTGGCACCGGTGCAGCTTGGGCAGCTGACAGCGAAGGTCGGTTTGCGGCCGAAGGCGTCGGCCAACTGACCTGCGCGAGCTTCAATGAAGCTGCTGCTTTGCGTGATCAAACAGCGCTGTTGCGGTTCGCGTCGTGGCTCGATGGCTATTACACGGGCCTGAACGCGCACATGCCGGACACGTTCACGGCCCTGCCGTGGCAGGACACCAACCTTCTGATGCAGAAAATGCGGCTCTACTGCCAACAGCGGCCCAGCGACCCGTTCATGGTCGGTGTGGCGGCCTACACGGCCACTTTGCTGCCCAATCGCCTGCAAGAAAGCGCTGGACGTATTTCGATCACCTATGGCGGAGAAAGCGTGATTATGTATGCCCCGGTGTTCGATGAGTTTCGCGCGAAGCTAGAGGCGTGGCAACAAACGCCCTTCAGCGCACCGCAAGGCGAGTTCGGGGAAGAGATTGCCACGGCCATCAAAGGGTTTCAGCGGTCGGTTAATCTGCCGGAAACAGGACTGCCGGACCAATTGACCTTGGAACAACTCATGCGTTGAGCGTCGGTGACAGGAGACGGCTTTGATCGCTTGATCCTGGGACCGGAGCGAAGGATACAGGTTTCGGCGGTTCCCAGCGACCGTCTAGGCAGGTCAGACCAGCGGAGAATGAGGCATGGGCACAGTTTTGGTTGTGGGCGCCGGTGGGGTCAGTTCAGTGGCCGTGCACAAGATGGCCATGAACCCGGAGATTTTCACATCGATCCATTTGGCCAGCCGAACCAAATCCAAATGCGATGATATCGCTGCCGAAGTCAAAGGTCGGACCGGCGTGGAAATCGCAACCTACGGATTGGACGCCATGGACGTTGCGGCCACGGTTGCGCTGATCCGAGCCACCGGTGCGGAAATCGTGGTGAACTTGGCGCTGCCCTACCAGGATTTGAAGCTCATGGATGCCTGTCTAGAGGCCGGTGTCCACTACCTAGATACGGCCAATTATGAACCGGAGGATGAAGCCAAGTTCGAATACCATTGGCAATGGGCATACCAGGACAAGTTCAAAGAGGCGGGCCTGACGGCCATTCTGGGATCGGGGTTTGATCCTGGCGTGACGTCGGTGTTTGCCACTTGGCTGCGCAAACACAAGCTCAGCGGCATTCGACAACTGGATATTCTCGACTGCAATGGCGGCGACAACGGGTTGCCGTTCGCCACCAACTTCAATCCCGAGATCAACATCCGTGAAGTGACCGCGCCCGCACGCCACTGGGAAGACTGGGCTTGGGTGGAAAGCCCGGCCATGACCACCAAAGTGGCGTTCGATTTTCCCGGTGTGGGCGAAAAGAACATGTACCTCATGTACCATGAGGAATTGGAAAGCCTGTCCACCCATTTCCCCGAAATTGAGCGGGCACGGTTCTGGATGACCTTTGGGGATGCTTACATCAACCATGTCACTGTCCTGCAAAACATCGGCATGACCTCCATTGCGCCTGTGGTGCACGAGGGTGTGGAAATCATCCCGTTGCAGTTCCTGAAGACGGTTTTACCCGATCCCGGCGAACTTGGGGCCAAGACCGTGGGTAAGGCGTGTATTGGGGACATCGCCACCGGACCTTCACTAGATGGGTCCGGGGAAAAGACGTTTTACATCTACAACATCTGTGATCACGAAGAGTGCTATGCAGAAGTGGGAAGCCAAGCGGTGGCTTATACCACCGGCGTTCCGGCAATGATCGGAACCGCGCAAATGCTCTTGGGCCACTGGCGCGCGCCTGGAGTATGGAACATGGAGCAGCTTGATCCCGACCATTTCATGGACATGCTGAACGACCATGGGTTGCCATGGCAAGTTCACGAATTGGCGGGACCCGTTTCGTTTTAGGCGACGTGATGAGCGGGGGCGGTTGAACGGGGCATCGAACCCCGTCCAACCGCGCGTCCCCTTACAAAGTAGTGGCGGACAGAGCAACGGAGGGACGCGAAACCATGGACGTGGGGTTGGATATCGAGCGTGACGCCGCCGAACGGTTTGCCCGGTTCGATCTGACCCGCGTGCCGTCCCCATGTTTTGTGGTCGACGAGGTTTGCATAGCCCGAAATGCTCAGATCTTGGCTGATGTGGCTGAAGCGTCTGGCGCTGAGATTTTCTTGGCTCTGAAGGCGTTTTCGATGCCCTCGGTTGCCCCTTTGATCATGCGTCATCTATCGGGCACTGCAGCCAGCGGGGTCCATGAAGCTCGTCTGGGTCGGGAAGTGTTCGGAGGCCATGTGGCCACGTATAACGCTGGCTACAAGCCTGCGGACATGGCTGAGGTGTGCCGTCTGTCAGACCATGTGATCTTCAACACGCCCGCGCAATTCCAGCGGTTCCGGGATCAAGTCCTGGCGTCTTCGGCCAGTCCGGGATTGCGGATAAACCCCGAAGTGTCGGTGGGGTGGACTGAAAAGTATGACCCCGCCGCCCCCTGTTCCCGTTTGGGCACGCCCCTGTCGCAGATCACCGATGCGGATTTGGCCGACATTGATGGCCTGCATATGCACACCCTATGTGAACAAGGGTTTGAACCATTGCAGCGCACGTGGGAGGCCATCGAGGGCAAGGTCGTCCCATGGTTAGCACAGTTGAAATGGCTGAACTTAGGCGGCGGCCATCACATCACCCAGCCGGATTACAATAGGGCAGGCCTGGGGGACCTGATCCGGCACATTCGCACATCCTACGATGTCCAAGTGTTCTTGGAACCGGGCGAAGCGGTGGCGCTGCATGCGGGGATTCTTGTGGGCGAAATTCTAGATGTGATGCACAACAGTATGCCGCTGGCGATTACGGATATTTCGGCCACGTGCCATATGCCCGATGTGATCGAAGCGCCGTACCGTCCCGCTTTGCTGGGTGAGTTGCGTGAAACGGACGACGGTGAACGCACACGCCTGGGCGGGCCGTCGTGCCTCGCGGGCGATGTCATCGGTGACTATCGTCCGGCGCACCCTTGGACGGTGGGCGACCGTTTCGCTTTTCTGGATCAGGCGATCTATTCGATGGTGAAAACCAACACGTTCAACGGCGTCCCGTTGCCAGCCATTGCGCTGTGGAATTCCGACACGGATGATCTGCAAATGGTTCGGGAATTTGGCTATGAAGATTTCCTGGGGCGGCTATGATTTTCCTCGACGGAGAGCTTTCGGCGGTCGAACAGGACCCCAGCACATCGAAGTTCAGGGTCATTCCCATGCCATTGGAACGAACCGTCAGCTACGGCGCAGGCACCGCCGGTGGTCCCCGTGCTATCTTGGACGCATCCCAAGAATTGGAACGGCTGTGGCGTGGCGCTGAACCCTGCGCGACGGGGATCGCCACCGAGACGGCTGTCCCCTGTGACGGACCCTTGCCCGAGGTCATGGAGCGTCTTGCGAACCGGACCCAATTTGCGGTGGCCAGCGGTGCGGTTCCAGTGGTTCTTGGGGGCGAACATAGCCTCACCTATGGGGCGGTTCTTGGGGTCCAGCGTGCTTTGGAACAGCCCATTGGGATCGTCCAAATCGATGCCCATGCCGATCTGCGGGTGGCCTATCAGGGGGAACGGCACAGCCATGCTTCGGTGATGCACCTGCTTGTGAGCGAGACCGACGCGGTTCTGGCACAATACGGTGTGCGGGCGCTCTGCCAAGCGGAAGTGGCCAGCCGCAGACAGCACAGGGTGGTTTTCTGCGACGGGGAGGACCTGGCCAAGGGCGTTCGCCCTTCCTTGCCCGATGATTTCCCAATGAACATCTACGTCAGCTTTGATGTGGACGGTTTGGACCCTTCGGTCCTACCAGCAACCGGTACGCCGGTGCCCGGTGGTCTGGGGTTCTGGCAGGCGCTGCATTTGCTGGACGATCTTTGTTCAGGCCGTCGGATTGTCGGGCTCGACGTGGTGGAACTGGCCCCCACTGAAACGAGCCAAATGTCGGATTTCACCACTGCGCAATTGACCTACGCGCTAATTTCCCTGGCCCTCACTTCCCAGAATTCATGACAACCTGGATTTAATCTGTCGCCGATAAGGGTGGTCCACAAAGCCTTTGGACCACCCATGACCACATATAGTTTGAGCGGCTTTGCCGCAGTTTTTGATATGGTCGCCGACACAATCCTGTCGGTGGAAGACGCCAGCTTGAACTTTGTCGCATTCGACGGTGCGAGCCCGTCGTTGCGTTATAGCTACTTGGGGACCGGTTTGACCGTCTCCACCCAGAGCTTTGGCACCGATAGTCTTAACATCTCTGGCAAGTTGGAACTCTTGAACGCCAGTGTCCTAGGCAACCAAGAGGTTTTTGACATCACCTGGGACGCCAACGGCGTCACGCGCAACACCACGGTCTTGGCCTGGTGGCTGGACGATACCGACCTGGATGGACCTTCCTCAGTTCGGGCCGTGTTCGGCATGTATACCCTGGACGGCGATACGCTGCCGCCGATGCCGACCATTGGGTACTTCGCGCGGTTCCTGCTGACGCAGATTGACGACGACAGCTATGGGACAGTGACCGGCGACATCGGACCTGACCAAGTCATTGCCCTGTCGGATTTGTCCAACGTGGCCGTTACCGAAGTGGATGAGGCCATCGGGTCGGACAGTGCGGATGTGTTTCAGGCGGGCAATGGTGCGGACACGCTGCTTGGCAAAGGCGGTGATGACAGCCTTTCGGGACAAAATGGTGATGATCACCTGACCGGTGGCGCAGGGCGCGACACGCTCGAAGGGGGGAATGGCACAGACACGGCCAGTTATTTGGATGAGGTCGGCGCCTCTGGTGTGATTGTTTCCTTGGAAACTGGTGAGGCCACGGACAGCCATGGTGACCAAGACACGCTGATCGGGATCGAGCAGGTTCGGGGCACCTTCAATGGCGACACCATTATTGGGGACACAGGGGCAAACTGGATCTGGGGATACGGCGGTGCCGACCTGCTGCAAGGGGGCGGCGACAAGGATACGCTGACCGGTGGTGCTGGCGCCGATACGATTATGGGCGGCGAGGGTAAGGACAAACTCGACTACGAGCCCGACGGCGGTGAGAACGGAATA
>JBCDFD010000181.1:0-6835 GCA_039178645.1 Pseudomonadota bacterium
CGCATTGGCCTCTGGCCACGGTTGGCGGGCCATGCCAGCGATTTGCAGGTCATGCGGATCGTGGATGCAGGCGGCAAAGAGGTTGCACCGCGACTGTCCGCCGATTTCAACGCTGCTGATATTGGCGAACGTCCCTTTGGATGGAACTTGCCCAATTGGTTGCTGCGGCGTGAATTGCTCGCGCATTTGGCCGAACAGCCCAGCGTGACATTTCTCAGCGGCGTATCCGTGACCAAGGTCACCGCGCGTCTCGCCGATGCTGTGGTGCGCCTATCCAATGGAACGCAGGCCAAGACACGATTGCTTGTGGGGGCTGACGGTCGCGACTCAGTGGTCCGTGGCGGGCTCAACATCGGGCGTCGACGCACACAGTATGATCAGAAAGCTCTGGCGTTCGCTGTCACGCACCCCGAACCACACAACCAAGTGTCCACCGAAATCCACCGCAGCGGTGGCCCCTTCACATTGGTGCCTTTGCCGGATCATGACGGCGGACCGTGCTCGGCGGTGGTCTGGATGGAACGTCCAGCGCGGGCAGACGCGCTCGCCACAATGGACGAAGCTGAATTCAACGCCGAGGCGACGGCACGGTCTTGCGGTCTCTTTGGTCCGTTGAAGCTCGCTACCCGCCGCACGGTTTGGCCGATGATTGCGCAGGTGGCCGATCGCTTCTGTGGCCCCAGGACAGCGCTCATGGCCGAAGCGGCCCATGTGGTGCCACCCATTGGTGCGCAGGGCTTGAACATGAGCTTGGGCGACCTCGGGGCGCTGCTTGATTTGATGGGCGATGATGCATCCAAGCTGGGCGATGCTTCTCTGCTCAAACGCTACGACCGCATGCGGCGCCCCGAAGTCACTGCCCGCGTGCTGGGCGTGGATATGCTCAATCGGTTTTCCATGGTGGAGGCTCAACCGCTTCGCGACCTCCGCCGTACCGGTTTACAGGCGCTCTACGGTTTAGCTCCGGTGCGCCGCCTCGCCATGCATGCGGGCCTTGGCGCAAGGGGGCGCTGACGCTCAAAGCGGTTTGCTTGGAGTTGCGGAAAAACCTCTGTTTCAACCCGATGGGCCACGTGGTCTTTCGAGAAGCAACCGAGTTTCTGTCGCACTCTCCCGTGTGATCACAGTGAAGTGCGCCAAGGCCACGGCCAAGCGCTTTTCTGCCTGCTGCCCAATTGGACCAGGCTCAGCCCGGCTGACGCTCCGCCCAGCCCGCCAAGACTTTCTCCAGCGCCACCACCACATAGTAAAGCACGATCCCTAGGAACGCCAAAGCGATCAAGACCGCGAACATGAGCGGGTAGTCTGCGTTGGTTTTGCCGCTGTCGAACAGCGCGCCGAGGCCGCGACCGTGGGGCGATACGATTTCCATCAAGTTGGTGCCGATGAAGGCCAGCGTTACGACTACCTTCAGCGCGCCGAAGAACTCGGGCAAGGTTTTGGGCAGCGCGATTTTCCAGAAGATCGTGAATTGGGATGCGCCGAGCGACCTCAGGATGTCCCTATATTCGGGCTCTAACGTGCTCAGGCCGATGCTCACAGACACTGCGATGGGAAAGAAGCTGATCATAAAAGCAATCAGAACGGTGTTCAGATCATGCTGACCCACGAAGATCAGCGCCAAGATCGGGACGACGGTTGCCTTGGGGATGGCGTTGAAGCCCACCAAGATCGGGTAGAGCCCATCGCGGGCCACGCGACTGAAGCCCATGACCATGCCCAAAAGGGTGCCGACGATGACGGCCAACCCGAGCCCCACCACGGTCCGCCACAGCGTGTCCCAGCCATATTCGAAGAACAGCCCCCGGAACCGCCAGAACGCCGGCCACAGGTCGGTGGGCGATGCCATTTTGTAGTTGGGCCAATCGTTGAACCAGACCAGCCATTCCCAGAGCACCAGGAAAATGGCGATGGCGATGAGCGGGACTGCGAGTTTTTCCAAGGTCTTCATTGTGCGGCCTCCGCGATGGCGGGGGTCCGGCCTTGGGCGATTTGGATTTCTTTGCGCAGCGTGGCCAGCATCTCCACCGCCGGAGGTGTATAAAGAACCTCCAGATCCCGGTCCGTGGGAAGATTGTTGGTCATCAGATGTTGCGTGGTGGCCGGACGGGCCGAAAGCACCGCGATCTGATCGGCAAGGAACACCGACTCACGCAGATCGTGAGTGATCAGCACGGCGGTCACGTTTTCCTCACGGCGCAGGCGGTACATGGTTTGCCAAAGGTCTTCGCGGGTGAAAGCATCGAGCGCGCCGAAGGGCTCATCCAGGATCAGCACCTCGGGCCGGTGCACAAGTGCCCGGCACAGCGAGGCTCGCTGGCGCATGCCGCCCGAAAGCTCTGACGGTCGTTTGTTTTCGAAACCTTCCAATCCCACCAGCGCCAACAGTTCGCGCGCACGGTCTTCGCGCTGGGCTTGGTTGAGGCTGTTGGGCACGATTTCCAACGGCAGCATCACGTTCTTGAGGATCGACCGCCATTCCAGCAGCACCGGGTTCTGAAACGCCATGCCCACGGTGCTTCGCGGTGATTTGACAATCGCATCGCCCAACCAAACCTCGCCTTCATCCGGCCGCATGAGCCCCGCGATCAACTTGGTCAGCGTTGATTTCCCGCAACCTGATGGTCCGACCACCGCGGTGAAACTGCCCGCTGGGATTGTCAGGTCAAGGTGGTCGAGGACCGGCAAGGGTCCGCTGTCGGTTTTGTAGGTGTGGGACACATTGAGGAGCTTGATGTCAGCGGACAATGGTCGAACCTCCGGTCAGCGGCGCTGGTAGTCGTGGAAAAGGGGAGGCGGGCGCATATGGACACGCGCCCACGACGCGGCATTATTCGATGGGGAACCCACCTTCGGGCAGGTATTCATCTGTGAAGTAGGCTGCCGGATCCGGGTCGTTCTGGAACTCATAGGTCAAGGCCACCTGTTCCAAGCTGCGCGCGAACCGAGCGTCATCGATGTCGCCCATGCCATTGGCCTTCACATAGTCAGTGAGCACGTTGGCATCGAGCGCCAGTTGCAAACGACGGGCTTCCAGCGCCACATCACCGGCGGGGTTGCGCGCGATGACTCCTTCGGCGCCCGCAGTGGGATCTGCGATCACATCCACCCAACCTTTAGCCACCGCGCCCAAGAAGGCTGTCACTGTGTCGCCATTGTCCGCCGCCCAATCGGTGTTCACGATGATCGCGTTCCCGTAGAGGTCAAGGCCATAGTCCGCCATCAGGATAGTGCTGATGTCATCCTCAGGCACGCCCAAGCGGACCAAGTTTAGATAGGACGAAAAGTTGAAGCCCGTGACCGCGGCCACTTTGCCTTCGGCTAGCATGGGTTCGCGGGTTGGGAACCCCACGGGTTCCACAGTGATCGCCTCCATGTCCAAATCATTGGCCAAGGCGAATGGTGGGAATTGCGCCCATGCGCCGTCGGGGGGCGGGGCACCCAGGATGCGGCCTTCCAAGTCTTTGGGTTCAGACACGCCCAAGCTGTGACGGCCCACCACCGCATAGGGTGGCTTGTCGTAGGTCATCATAACCGCGATCACCGGGGCTGATGGGTTCTGATCCTTGAACTTGATCAACCCGTTGATGTCCGCAAAGCCGATGGGAAACGCGCCCGTGGCCACTTTTGGGATCGTGTTCAGCGATCCTTGGCCTGCGGTGATTTCCACTGACAGCCCGGCGTCAGCGAAGTGGCCGTTGTCGATGGCGGCGAAGTACGGGGCCGATGGGCCTTCGAATTTCCAATCCAGTGCAAAGGGCACTGAGGTTTCAGCGAAACCGCTGGACGCGCCCAAGGTCAGGGCAAATGTCGCGGTCACAGCACGCATGAACATGGTGTGAGGTCCTCCGGTAGGATGTTTGCACGTATATGCCGCACGACACTGCGACGCTCCGGCGACAGATGGCAGGGCATGCGGCGTGAACAGACCCTTAACGGGCTATTTTTTTGGTCACACGAGGTGGTTCGCTTAAATTTTGAGCAAACTATGTCCGGCGTCGCAGGGGTGCGCCGAGGTCCATTTCAAACTGAGCGAAGCCGTGAGCCCCATCGCCCAAGTCCATGAGCCCATTCTCTGCCAGCGTGTCGCCCAAGGCGCGCGCCTTGGGAGAGGTCTGGAAAACGGCGCTGGTGTCTTTCATGGGCACGAATTGCCACTGCGCCGACAGGGACGTCTTTGTTCCGCGCGTCTCGATATGGGTCACGAGCAAGTCTCGGATGCTGGTGAGGCTTTCGGCGACAACCTCCAAGTCGGCCAGGCCTGGAAAATTGCCACCCCCGCCCACGCGGTAGTTGTTGGTGACCACCGCGAATTGGTCTGTTGGAAGGACATCCCGCCCGTCAAAGCGGAGGTTCTCAATCCTGCTGCCGTCCGAGTTTGTGCATGCTCCTGTGGCTGCGTCATAGCGGGCAAGTTTCGCCAAATTCAGGTCGTAGGACAGGCCATAGACGGTGTCGAAATCATAGCTGGCCATGGCGGGGTTCAGCAGCACTTGGCGTTGGTGGCCGGGCTGCATCTGGTGGAAAATGCAGGCAGCGCGGTCCAGCCAGCGGCGGATACCGTCGCCGCTCACGATGACAACCCTTGGCGAGTTGGGATAGATATAGAGGTCGGCGGCGTTCTGAATGCTCACATCTCCCGCGGCCACATCCGTATAGTAGCCTGGACCGGCGCGCCCCCCACATTTGAACGGGGCCGTGACAGACAGCAAAGGCAGTTTGGCAAATTCAGTGCCGTCCAGCAGAGCCCGCGCGCAATGCCACTGGGCATCGGCCACCAACGCTTCGGCGGGGCCGGGGCAGATCAATGACAAATAGCTGTGCAGCCGCTCTTTGGTGTGTCCCACTTTCCGAGACGTGTAGCGCAGAGTACCTTCGTGGGCTGCTTGAGTGAGCTTGACCAAGTCGGGGTCTTCGGGCGTGGGCACATCAGCCACCGGGGAAACTGTTCTCAGGCAGGCTCTGGTGTTCGTGACACGCCAAGAGCCGTGTTCCTGGATCAATTCCAGGTCCACCACACCCACATGGCTGCCCCATGCACCGGGCATCACGGTGGGAACGCCATGGATATGCCCGCTCACTGGGTCCACGGCGATGCTTGCGGCATAGTCAGGGCCAGGGAACCGCATGTGTGCATGGCCGCTGATCACAACATCCACGTCCGCTGCCCGGGCCACGGCGACGGCGGCTTGTTCGATCTCGGGGTCGTCGCTGTCTTCGCCGATCCCCGAATGGCACAGGGCGACGACCAGATCGGCACCTTCCTTGCGAAGCTCCCGAGCTTGGTCCCGTAAGCTTTCGGCCACGCCTGAAATGGTGACTTTGCCGCCGAGCGTCTGGCGGTCCCATTGCATTGTCTGTGGGGGCAATGCACCGGTGACACCAACCTGGATCGTGTGAGGCTTTCCGTTTGTATCTGTGACGGTGCGTTTCAACAGAACCCGAGGTGGGTAGAGTGGTCGGCCCGTCGTCTCCGCCTCAGACCCGATTTCGAACACATTGGCGCACACCACCGGAAAGCCGGCATGGGAATAGGCCCACTGGAGCCGCTCCAGTCCATAGTTGAACTCATGGTTTCCCAAGGTCGCCGCGTCCACACCCAGGTGGTTCAGCGCCTCCACCATCGGGTGCACTGCGGTCCCCTCCATGGTCTCCACCGCCCAGTCGCCGAGCGGGGTCCCTTGGATCAGATCACCCGCATCGAAAAGCAGCGAGTTCACGACTTCTGCACGTGCCGCCTTCAGGACGCTGGCCGCCCGGGCCAGTCCAAGGCTGGGTGCCTCCAAACCTGTGAAATAGTCAAAGCCACGCAAGTGGGCGTGCAGGTCGGATAAGGCCAACAAACGCAGCGCAATGGTCTTGGTAATCGAGCTGTCCCCCTCAGACACGTTACCTCGGTGGTAGCATGCTCTAGTCACAGCCCGTCGCCCATGTCCACACTTCGAGGTTGTGTTTTCTGCGCTTTCCTTGCGCCGCGCGTTGGACTGTGACAGGGAACGCGCCGAGCAATGTGAGGGGACAGACCATGCCGGGGTTGGACGATCACGCCTTCCGGTGGGCCAGTCTGGACCGCGCGGCAAACCTTCGTTCGAAGTCAGCGGACTTGAGCCGTTCGGAGAACGCGCGATGCCTGCCCATCTGGCAGGGAAAACCCTTGATCCGCGAAGCCGAGAGTGCGCGACACTTGGTTTGGACTTCGCCGCACCATCCGGTTTTGGATGACATCGCTGGGACACCCATGTTTCTGGGGTTGTCCGACGGAGTGCCCTGGTTCACGCGCGATATGTCCGTTTGGGAACCGTTGGGCCAAGACGCCGCCAGCGTCGACACGTTCGCGGACCCCACCCGGCAAAGTCATCCCGACTTACCCTCCGATAGCTTTTTTGGCGAATTGCGCGGCGTGATGACCAGGCTCACGCCCGCAGAGGCTGAATTGGCGGCCACGGCACGCGCACTCACCCAGTGGCACCAGCGGCATAAGTTTTGCGCCAATTGCGGCCACCCGTCGGATCAAGCGATGGGCGGATGGCAACGGGACTGCCCGTCCTGCGGCGCGTCGCATTATCCGCGCACGGACCCTGTGGTGATCATGCTGATCACACACGGGAACTCCGTTTTGATGGGCCGGTCGCCCGGATGGCCGGACGGGATGTATTCGCTGTTGGCTGGCTTTGTGGAACCGGGCGAAAGCCCCGAGGCAGCGGTACGTCGGGAAACCTTTGAAGAGGCGGGCATCCGCGTCGGGGGCTTTCGGTATCTGTCGAGCCAGCCCTGGCCGTTTCCGGCCTCACTGATGACGGCGTGGGCGGGTGAGGCGCTCAACACCAAAATCACC
>JBCDFD010000182.1:0-6810 GCA_039178645.1 Pseudomonadota bacterium
ACATCCACGCCCCAGTCGTCGAACTTGAACTCCAACGATGCCAGACCCGAGATCGTGTCGACCATGAGCAGAGCCGGGTGACCAGCGGCATCAATAGCCCGGCGAACCTCCGCGATGGGGCTCACGGAGCCGGTGGAGGTTTCGTTGTGCACTACGCAGACGGCCTTGATGCTGTGGCCCTTGTCGGCGCGCAACCGCGCTTCGATAGCTTCGGCATCGGCACCGGACCGCCAATCGCCTTCGATGACCTCCGGCGAAAGCCCCAGCTTCGCCGCCATCTTGGTCCACATGAACGCGAAGTGGCCGGTTTCAAACATCAAGAGCTTGTCACCGGGCGAGCACACGTTGACCAGCGCGGCTTCCCAGGCGCCAGTCCCGGACGACGGGTAAATGATCACTGGGCCGGAGGTTTGGAAAATCCCCTGCATACCCTTGAGTGCGGTCATGCCCACTTCGGCGAAGTCCGGCCCGCGATGGTCAATGGTCTGGTCCGAAATCGCGCGCAGTATCCGGTCCGGCACGGAACTCGGACCCGGTATCTGCAAAAAGTGGCGACCGGCTTTGCGCATGGTGTTCTCCTCCCCGAGACCTGCGTCATTCTGTCTTGCTCTATTTGAATTATGAATTCATAATTCGGTCAAGCAAAAATTTCGGACAGCGTTTTAACCTGGGGAGGAGAGCGCATGGCACGGATGGATCCATCACCATTGGCGGACAGGCTGGCGGGCCGGATCGAAGGCGATTTGATGTTCGATGCTTTCTCGCGGGGGCGCTACGCCACGGACGCGTCGATCTACCAGATGATCCCCCACGGCGTGGTGGTGCCCAAGTCCGTCGCGGACATTCAGGAAAGCATGGCAGCAGCTCGGGAACTGGGATCGCCGATCTTGGCGCGCGGCGGCGGGACGTCCCAGTGCGGCCAAACGGTGAACCGGGGTCTGGTGCTAGACAATTCCAAGTATTTCAACGGTATCCTTGAACTGGACCTGGAAAACCGCTGCTGCGTGGTGCAGCCGGGCATCGTCTTGGACGAGTTGAACCGGCAACTGAAACCCTACGGTCTGTGGTACCCTGTCGATGTCTCCACGGCATCGCGCGCCACCATTGGCGGCATGGCGGCGAATAATTCCTGTGGTGGACGATCACTGCGCTACGGCAAAATGCGGGACAACGTGCTGAGCATCGACGCCATTTTGGCGGACGGTACCGAGGCACATTTTGGACCTTTGGACGGTGCCGGAGCGTTGTGCAACAGCGCCCCAGCAGACCTTGTGGCCGATCTGTTGGCACTCGGCGAGCGCGAATCCAACGAGATCGCGGAACGCTTCCCAAAGGTGCAGCGGCGGGTGGGCGGCTACAACCTGGACGCGCTCACCCCCGGCACGCCAACTAACTTGGCCCACATCCTCGTGGGATCCGAAGGCACCTTGGGATACTTCACTGCCATCGAACTGAAACTCTGGCCCCTGCCCGGCACAAAGGTCATGGGGCTCTGCCATTTCCCCACCTTCCGCGCGGCCATGGAGGCGCCGCAGCACCTGGTAACGCTCAAACCCATGGCGGTCGAATTGGTGGATGACACCATGATTGCCCTGGCCCGCGACATCCCCATGTTCCGCAAAACCATCGATGAGGTGGTGAAAGGTGACCCGGCCGCCTTGTTGCTGGTGGAGTTCAGCGAAGACAGCGACGCGGCCAATGCCGTGCAACTTAAACGCCTCGACGAGATGATGGGAGACCTGGGCTACAGTTTCGACGGCGAAGGCGCTCGCTGGGGCGGTGTCGTCGGAGTCACCGACCCCAAGCTGCAGAACGACATCGGCGAGGTCCGAAAATCCGGTCTGAACATCATGATGTCGATGAAGCAGGACGGCAAACCAGTGTCCTTCGTTGAAGACTGCGCCGTCGAACTGCCCGACCTCGCCGACTACACCGAAGGTCTGACGGAGATTTTCGCCAAGTACGGCACGCGTGGCACATGGTATGCCCATGCCTCCGTGGGGTGCCTGCACGTTCGACCCATCCTCAATATGAAAACCCAAGACGGGGCGAACACGATGCGCGCCATAGCCGAGGAAGCTTTCGCCCTGGTGGCAAAATACAAGGGCAGCCACTCAGGTGAACATGGCGACGGGATCGTGCGGTCAGAGTTCCACGAAAAGATGTTCGGGCCACAGATCACCCGCGCTTTTGAGGCGGTAAAAGATCGGTTTGATCCCGATGGCCTGTTCAATCCCGGCAAGATCGTCCGTCCGCCGAAAATGGATGACCGACGGCTCTTTCGCTACGGGCCTGAGTACAAGGCCAAACCGTTGGACACCGCGCTGGATTGGTCGGCCTGGCCCGGCGCAGGCGGCGGTTTCCAAGGCGCGGTGGAGATGTGCAACAACAATGGCGCCTGCCGGAAGTTGAAAGGCGGGGTCATGTGCCCATCCTACAGGGTCACTCGCAATGAGCAGGACGTGGTGAGGGGCCGCGCAAACTCCCTGCGGTTGGCCATCACAGGCCAGTTGGGGCCGGACGCGCTCACGTCCGATGATATGGCGGAGACCATGAAGCTTTGCGTGTCATGCAAAGCCTGCAAACGCGAATGCCCCACGGGCGTGGACATGGCGCGGATGAAAATCGAGGTGCTCGCAGCCCGTGCCAAAAAGAACGGTCTGAGCCTGCACGACAAGCTGGTGGGTCACATGCCCCGCTATGCGCCCTATGCTTCGAAACTGCCGTGGCTGATGAATGCCCGCAACTGGCTGCCCGGGGTTGCCAAAGCCACCGAAGGATTGACCGGCTTTGCAGCGTCGCGGTCCCTGCCCGCTTGGTCGGCGCGTCCATTCAAAGATCGGGAGGCGCAGGACGAAAACCCCGACGTGGTTTTGTTCGCCGACGCGTTCAATCGGTATTTCGAACCGGAAAACCTGCGCGCGGCTGTTCGGGTGATGCGGGCTGGCGGGTTGAAGGTGGCCGTGGCCACGCCCATCGACGGTGGCCGGCCACTGGACTGTGGCCGAACACTGCTGGCCGTTGGTTTGGTCGAAGAGGCCCGCGCCGAGGCGATTCGGTTGCTGGACGCCCTGTTGCCCTATGCCGAGACCGGTGTGCCCATTGTGGGATTGGAGCCGTCGTCGCTCTTGACCTTGCGCGACGAAATCCCGGCGTTGGTGCCTGGCCACGCTGCCAAGACCGTGGCGGGCCAGTCGCTAATGCTGGAAGAATTCCTGGTGCAGCACGACGTTGAGTTGCCCCTGAAGGCCTTGGACAAACCGATCTTGCTTCACGGCCATTGCCATCAGAAAGCGCATCAGGTGATGCCCGATGTTCAGGCAGCGCTGGCGAAAATTCCGGATGCGCAAGTTGAAGTTGTGGAAACCACTTGCTGCGGCATGGCCGGTGCTTTTGGCTATGGTGTGGACACGGTAGAGACGTCCATGGAGATGGCGGAACTGAGCTTGCTTCCCGCGGTGCGGAAGGCCAAAGACGCGATCATTGTGGCAGACGGAACGTCGTGTCGGCACCAAATTGAGGACGGCGCGGGGCGCGAAGCGATCCACGTGGCGCGGGTTTTGGACATGGCTTTGGCCAAGTGAAGGGGAACGAGACATGAATATCAGCACCCCACTGACGCGCCCGTCCTTGCACGAAGAATTGGTGGATCGGCTGCGCGAGGCCATCGTGGACGGCACCATGGAGCCTGGATCCAAGGTCCCGGAAAAGTCGCTGTGTGAAACACTGGGAGTATCCCGAACCCCGCTGCGCGAGGCGTTGAAGGTTCTCGCCAACGAAGGTTTGGTGGTTTTGGAGCCCAACCGAGGCGCGCGGGTGGCAACGGTCACCATGGAAGAGCTTGAGGCTACCTTTCCCGTGATCGCCGCCCTGGAACGACTGGCGGGTGAGCTGGCCTGTGACAAGGCCACGGATGCACAGATCGCCCATATCCGTGTCCGCACCGAAGCGATGGTGCGCCACCATGCGGACGCCGACAGGTCGGCCTACTTCAAGGCAAACCAAGACATCCACGACGCGCTGATGGAAGCTGCGGACAATCCGGTGCTGAGCCAAAATTACCGCGTGCTGTCGTCTCGGGCGAAACGAGCCCGGTTTTTGGCCAACATATCCCAGGATCGCTGGGACCAAGCGGTGCGGGAGCATCAAGAGTTGCTGGCTGCTCTGGAAGCGCGGGATGGCGTGCGACTGGGTGGGCTTTTGCAGACCCACATCCTGAATAAATTCGCGGCGCTGCAAGCCTCCGCCGAAGGATCGTCCCATGAGGCATGAGGCCTTTACGGATGCGCTGATTGCAGCCCACGCGTCTGGGGTTCGATTCGCGCCCGACATGGACCTGCCGTCCACCAATGAAGACGCATATGCGGTGCAGTCGGCCGTGATGCCGTCACTCGGTGCTGTCGGTGGTTTCAAGGTTGCGTGCAAACCTGGACTGGTCCCGATCATGGCGCCCATACCGGCGACACGGGTGGTCCTTAACGGCGCATCGGAACAAGCACGGGATCGGCTGGGGGTTGAACTGGAAATCGGGGCTGAGATTGTATCCCCAATCCCCCCCGAAGCAGACTTTTCAACCGTGGCACAATCGATCCGGCTGCGCCCAGTGTTGGAACTGGTGGACTATCGCATTGAGGATGGACCGTCGCGCGACCCGGTTGTTCGCCTTGCTGACATGCAAGGTGCCTATGGATTGGTCTTGGGTGACGGCTGGGACGATTGGGACGGCACAGATATCACTGAAGTCACAGCATACCTAAGTTGCAATGGCGAGGCGGTCTTTGACGGGGCTGCCTCAATTCCAGGAGGTTCAGTTCTTCGCACTGTTTCTGTGCTGGCGAACCTTGTGGGCGACCATTGTGGCGGTTTGCGGGTGGGGCACGTTGTGATCACTGGATCGCTCAATGGACTACCATGGTTCCCATCGGGCACGGCAGTCACCGGTCGCATCGACGGTGTCGGCGAGGTTCACGTCACGCTCTGAGCTGTCCCACTCTCTGACATGGTCAAAAAGAAACGGCGAGGAGACCCCGCCGTTTTTTCTTCTTTCCTGTCTACCACGTGCGCCCACGCCGGGGCGCACGACACGAGAGGCTTAGTAGTGCGCCGACCGCGAGTTCGCAGGGGGCTGAGCCGGGGCGAACTTGGTCAGGTCGATGCCTTTCACCGCAGACTTGTATTCGTCCATATTGGGCGTCCGACCCAAGATCGCCGACAGCACCACAACAGGGGTTGAGGCCAAGAGTGACTCGCCCTTCTTCTCTTCAGTGTCTTCCACGACGCGGCCCTGGAACAGGCGAGTAGAGGTGGCAAGCACAGTGTCGCCCTTTTCCGCCTTTTCCTGGTTGCCCATGCAAAGGTTACAGCCGGGGCGTTCGAGGTAGAGAATGTTCTCATACTCGGTACGCGCGGTGTTCTTGGGCATGAAATCGTCAAACTCAAAGCCCGAGTATTTCTGGAGAACGTCCCAATCACCCTCGGCCTTCAACTCATCGATGATATTGTAGGTGGGTGCGGCGACCACCAGCGGCGCTTTGAACTCAACCGCACCTTCGGTTTCTTCGATGTTGCGCAGCATTTGAGCGACGATTTTCATATCGCCTTTGTGCACCATGCAGGACCCAACAAAGCCCAGGTCCACTTTCTTCTCCGCACCGTAGTAGGAAATCGGACGGATGGTGTCGTGGGTGTAGCGCTTGGACACGTCAGCGTTGTTCACGTCGGGGTCAGCGATCATGGGCTCGTCGATCAGATCGAGGTCGACCACAACTTCGGCGAAGTAGTTGGCGTTCGCATCCGGTGACAGGGCTGGCTTTTCGCCCGATCGGATTTCCTCGATCCGCTTGTCGGCTTTGGCAATGAGACCCGCAAGCGTGCCGGCCTCGTTCTCCATGCTTTTGTCGATCATGATCTGGATACGCGACTTGGCCAGTTCCAGCGAACCGATGAGTGTATCGTCGTTGGAGATACAGATGGAGGCTTTCGCCTTCATCTCCGCCGTCCAGTCCGTGAAGGTGAACGCCTGGTCCGCGAGCAAGGTGCCGATGTGCACTTCGATGACGCGGCCCTGGAACACGTTATCGCCGTGTTGCTGGAGCATTTGCGCTTGGGTGGCGTGCACCACGTCGCGGAAATCCATGTGATCGGCCATGGTGCCTTTGAAGGTCACTTTGACTGACTCGGGGATCGGCATGGTCGCTTCGCCGGTGGCCAGCGCCAGAGCCACGGTACCGGAGTCCGCACCAAAGGCCACGCCCTTGGACATGCGAGTGTGGCTGTCGCCGCCGATGATGATATCCCAATCGTCCACCGTGATGTCGTTGAGCACCTTGTGGATCACGTCGGTCATCGAATGGTACACGCCCTTGGGGTCGCGCGCGGTGATGAGGCCGAATTTATTCATGAAGCCCATCAGCTTCGGAATATTGGCTTGTGCCTTGAGGTCCCAAACCGACGCTGTGTGGCAGCCCGATTGGTACGCACCGTCGACTTTCGGCGAGATCACGGTGGCGGCCATGGCCTCCAATTCCTGCGAAGTCATCAGGCCGGTGGTGTCCTGGGACCCAACGATATTGACCGTCACACGGGTGTCGGACCCAGCGTGCAGGACCGTGCCGTCGGCCACGCCCACCGCGTTGCGGTTGAAGATTTTCTCAACCGCGGTGAGGCCTTGACCCTCGACGGAGATTTCCTTGGACGGCGCGAACACCGGCGGGATGTCGATGCCCAAGGTCTGCGCCGCGAATGTCTGGAGCTTTTTGCCGAACACCACGGCGTAGGACCCGCCCGCCTTCATGAATTCCACCTTTTGAG
>JBCDFD010000183.1:0-6788 GCA_039178645.1 Pseudomonadota bacterium
CGCTGGACGGCGGCGCGCAGAGTGACCGGCTCGACGGTGGCGACGGCAGGGACTTCTTGAATGGCGGCGCTGGCCAGGACATCCTTCTGGGCGGCGGCAATGACGACATCCTCAACGGTGACCAAGGCAACGACAAACTGTCCGGCGGATCAGGACACGACACGCTTGACGGTGGCGACGGAGATGACGTGATCCGCGGCAACTTTGGCGCAGACAGTTTAATCGGTGGTGACGGGCAAGACACTCTTTTGGGTGGCGTGGGTCAGGACACATTGGATGGCGGCATCGGCAATGACATCCACGACGGCGGTCGCGGCGACGATCAACTCATCGACAGTTTGGGGGATGATACCTTCACCGGCGGTCTCGGGGCAGATGTCTTCATCTTTTCCACCGCGGCTTGGGGCGTGAACACGATCACCGACTTTGAAGACGGGATCGACAGGATACTGGTGGCGGCCCCGGCCAACTCGGGCCCGTTCGATGCGCTCACCGTCGTTGACGTGAACGGCGACGCGGTGCTGTCCTGGACGTCAAACCCAAGCGATCAGATCATTCTGCAAGGGTTCTCCGCAGCACAAATAGATGGAGCCGATGTGTTTTTCGTCTGAGACCATCGGATGAGCCTTTGCAGATCAACACAGGACTAGAGCGTCCCTGCGGTTTGAAATGGCCATGATCAGCCGCTGTTCTACGATTGGCTAACAAAGCACTTGCACCGCGTGCTTTCACTCCCGACAGCGGAAGCCGGTGGCCACCACGAATTTCTCGGAACTGTCCGACCGGCTCGCTGGGGGTTTCACGTTAGCCACTTTGGTGAAGCGCTGTTTGAGAAGGGTTTGCAGCCCCTGCTCGGCACCCCCTTGGAGCACCTTGGCCACGAAGGTTCCACCGGGATCGAGCACGTCGAACGCTAGCTCGGCGGCGGCTTCGCACAGGGCGATGATCCGCAGGTGATCGGTGGATTTATGGCCTGAACTGGCCGCTGCCATGTCCGACATCACCACGTCGGCCGGGCCACCAAGCCAGCCTTTGACCAGGTCGTCGGCCCCGTCGGACAGGAAATCGAGCACGTGAAGCTCGGCCCCGGCGATGGGTTCCACCTCTTGCAGATCCAAACCAATGACACGCCCCACAGCCTTACCCGACTTGTCGCCCAAGGCATTCACACGCTGTACCGCCACTTGGCACCAGCCCCCGGGGGCGCAGCCCAGATCGACCACCCGCGCGCCGGGCACGAGGAACCGATACTTGTCGTCCAACTCCGATATCTTGTAGGCCGCCCTGCCCCGAAACCCTTCGCGCTTGGCGCGCTGGACATAGGGGTCGTTCAGTTGGCGTTCCAACCATAGGGTCGAACTGAGCTTCCGTCCCCGCGCGGTTTTCACTTTCACCCGCAGGTCGCGTTGTCCGCGCCCGCTGCTGCCTGGTTTCTTGGCCATGGTCGCTGCGCCTAAGTGGTCTGGCTGGCCAAGGCCGGTGCGGCAAAGCCCGCGCCCATGACACCGTCGGCGCGCATCTGAGCATACAGCAAACCTTCGCGCAGTCCACGATCCGCGGCAGACAGATGGTCCGTCGGCCAAGTGCGCAACAGCGCTTGCAAGATCGCAACGCCGGGCATGATCAACGTGTGCCGGTCACGCCCGATCCGCGGGTCCGTGCGCCGTCCATTGGGTCCGAGCGCCAGGTATTCCCGAATAACGCTTTCGATCTGGTCCGAGGTCATTTCCAAACCATCCACCAAGGCACGGTCGTAGCGCCTGAGCCCCAAGAATGAGGCCGCGACGGTGGTTATGGTCCCGGATGTGCCTACAATCTGAAACCCATCCCGGCTGTGATCGCGACCGTAGGGAATGAAGTCGTCGAGGTGTTCCTCAAAATGGCAGGACATGAGGGCAAAGCACCCGCTGTCATCGTGCACATCGCGGAATTGGTCGCGCAAGGTGGCCACGCCCAAGGGGACCGATATCCAGTCGACTACGTTGATTTCGCCACCGGCATCCATCAGCGACCGGCTATGCAGGTCCAGGATCGCGTCGCGGCGCCGCACCGGAGCCACATTGCTCAGGTCGAGCCAAACCAATTCCGTCGACCCACCGCCGATGTCCACCACTAGCAATTGCTCGGTTTCCGCATGCACGAGTGGCGCGCAAGATATGACGGCCAAACGAGCCTCTTCTTCCGAAGAAATCACGTCCAGTTTCAATCCGGTTTCGCGGAACACGGAGTCTATGAAAGCATCGGAGTTTGACGCACGGCGGCACGCCTCGGTCGCCACGAGGCGCATCCGCTTCACGCGATGCTGATCCAATTTACGTCGGCACACTCTCAACGCATTTATGGTCCGGCCAATGGCCGAACGACACAGACGTCCGCTATCTTCCAACCCAAGTCCCAATTGAACCGGTTTGGAAAAACTGTCGATCACGTCCAACCCGGTGCTTTTGGCTTGGGCAAGCAACATGCGACAGGAATTGGTCCCCAGATCAAGGGCCGCGTAGACGTCTTTCTTTTCTGTGGCAGAGGAAATCCCCTGCTGATGCGTTGGAGCGATCCCGACAACACCCGGGCGCTTTGACGGCATGGTAGCCTCTCAATTTTTAGTTATCCCCAACGTAGACATCTCAATCGTTTGACGCAAGATCGCATCGGCATTCAGCGGCTGGGTGAGAAAAATCATCGAAAACCCCGATGATTGCCCAGTTGCACGGGCAGCGGTTGCAATTGTGTCGTTTCACCTTTGACCGAAGTCGATTTTTGACCAAGCCGCAGCGGCGACAGCGGTTAGCAAGAATGGGAGCAGAGGGATTGGCCATGGCAGACGTGACAGTGGTGTATTGGCGAGACATTCCAGCCCAGGTGATCGTGGGCCGGGGCCGCAAAGCGGTGAAACAGCCCCTGCCCGAACGGTTTGAGCAAGCCATTGATCGCGCCGCAATGAAGTCAGGTATGGCGGGCACGGACGATTATTTGGCCGAATGGCGCAAGGCCGCGCCCTACAGCGTCGATGGCCCAGATGCAGATGTGGCCGCCGCCGAGGCAGCGCGGATCGACACGGAATATGACCAGGTCAAACTGAAAACTCTGATCGCCGCGGGCGGCCATGCCAGCGCCGCTTAGACCAGACCTTCACCCCGTTCACCCAAGGATCTGCCCATGAACGTACTGCCCTTTGCTCGCCCGACCTCGACCGCACCGGTGGGCACCCCCATGGCGCAATTTCTCATGGGAGCCTCTATGGAGGTGATGCCGCGCACGGCGGCGAAAGTGGCAAACTTCGCGGAAACCCTACCCTTGGGCACGCGGGTCTACATCGCACATATTGATGGCACACCGATTGAGGACATGGTCGCCACAGCCGCGCGGCTGCGCGCCGAAGGCATGGAGCCCATGCCCCACTTCCCAGCCCGCATCATCGCGGACCGTAACACTTTGGTTGATTGGATCGCCCGGTACCAAGGTGAAGCTGACGTTCGGCAAGCGCTGGTTTTGGCGGGCGGCGTGGCCAAACCGGTTGGCGAATACCATGCGTCCATGCAGTTGCTGGACACCGGCGCGTTCGATGCGGCGGGCTTCACACATCTGTTTGTGGCCGGTCATCCCGAAGGCAACCGCGACATCGATCCAAACGGTGGTGAAGCGTCCGTCATGGAAGCTGCCCGGTGGAAGTCTGAGTTCGCCAAGCGTACCGATGCGCATATGGCGATGGTCACCCAGTTTGCATTTGAGGCAGAGCCCATCATCGCTTGGGCCGACCGACTGGCGGCGGCAGGTGTGGACCTGCCGATCCACGTGGGTCTTGCCGGTCCGGCCAAACTGCAAACGCTGATCAAGTTTGCTGTGGCCTGTGGTGTGGGACCAAGCCTGAAGGTTCTACAAAAGCGGGCACGCGATGTGACCAAACTGCTGACGCCATTTGAGCCCACGGAGGTGGCTGCCCGCTTGGCGGATCACCAAGTCGCACACCCTGAAACGGCCATCGTGGGCGCGCACATGTTCCCCTTGGGCGGCATCGCGGCCAGCGCGACATGGCTGGCGGACCATGGCCCGTGCGCATCGGCGCAATCCCAAGGAGGCTCCCGCGCGTGACCCGCACTGTTGTTGAAAGCAAAAGCAAAACCGTCACAATCGGTTTTGACGAACCGTTCTGCGTGATCGGCGAACGCATCAATCCCACGGGCCGCAAGAAGCTGGCCGCGGAACTGGAATTGGGCGACTTCAGCACGGTGGAGAAAGATGCGCTGGAGCAAGTGGCCTGCGGGGCCATGGTGCTCGACGTGAACTCGGGGGCGGTGTTTACCAACAAAATGGCCGAGGACCCGCGGTATGCCGACAATAACTTCGTGGAGCCTGCGCTCATGAAGGAATTGGTGGCCCGGGTGCAGGCGCTGGTGGATGTGCCTTTGTGCATCGATAGCTCGGTGCCCGGTGCGTTGGAGAACGGGTTGGAGACCGCCGAAGGTCGGCCACTGTTGAACTCAGTCACAGGCGAGGAAGAACGGCTGGAGTCGATCCTGCCGCTGGTGAAGAAATACAACGTGCCGGTCGTGGCGATTTCCAACGATGACACCGGGATCTCAGAGGACCCAGATGTGCGCTTTGCTGTGGCCAAGAAGATCGTGGAACGGGCGGCGGACTTTGGCATTCCGGCCCACGACATTGTGGTGGACCCGCTGGTGATGCCCATCGGCGCCATGGCGACGGCGGGGGATCAGGTGTTCACGCTGGTGCGCCGGTTGCGCGACGAGTTGGGGGTGAACACCACCTGCGGGGCGTCGAACATCAGCTTTGGCCTGCCCAACCGCCATGGGATCAATGCCGCATTTCTGCCCATGGCCATCGGGGCCGGGATGACCTCGGCCATCATGAACCCGATCCGCATCGCAGAGATGGAGGCGGTGCACGCCGCCAATATGCTGATGAACCACGACCCCAGCGGCGCGGCCTGGATTGGATTTTCGCGTGTGGTGGAGGCGGTGAAAGACGGCGCAAGCTTCGCCGAGGCCTCCACGGCGACGGCCAGCGCAAACACGGGCCGCGGCGGGCGACGCAGGCGGCGCGCCTAATCCTGGGCGGTATCGCAGGCGACAAGATGTGATCCAAAGGAGCGGCCCCACGGGGCCGCACACCCATGCTGGTGTCTCGCCCCACCGTCCGGAGGCTTGACCCGGCGGCCAACCCGCGGCTACCCCATGGGTAATGGTTAATGACATTGAAGATAAGACCTACAAGGTCGCGCTGGATCAAAACACCGATGATCTGAAGATCGCGCGGGTCAATGCGCTGACACGGTCGGGGCGGGCCAACTGGTTTGGGCTCTTGGCCTACCTGGCGTTTACCATGGTGACGCTGTTGGGCGTGCAGGACGCGGATTTCTTCATCGCCGCGCGGGAAACGCAATTGCCGCTCATTGGCGTGTCGATCCCCACCGGCGCGTTTTTCATCGCGGCCCCAATCCTGGGCGCGGCACTGCATATCTACCTGCACCTGTTCGTGCGCAAATCGACCAAAGCGCTGATGGACGCGCCGCCGGAACACAACGGCGAGCGGTTGGAAACCCATGTGCTGCCCTGGCTGCTCAACGACCTGATCCTGCGCTGGCGCGGCGTGGCGGAGAAACGACCACTGGATGGCATCGCCACGGTCACTGCGATACTGCTGATCTGGATCGCTGGGCCGTTTGTTCTGGGCTACGCGTGGTGGCGATCCTGGCCAGCCCATGATCCGGTGATGAGCTACACCGCGCTTGGGTGTTTCCTAGCGGCGAGCTATGCGAGCTTGGCCAGTGGGTTTCAGATGTTGGATGATCTGAAGATCTGCACGGTGGGTCGCGAACGGATAGAGCCGCTGTGGCTCATCATTGTGATGCTCACCCCGAGCGCCTACCCGGTGCTACAATCCACTTTGAACACGCCGGCGCAATTGTCCGGTGTCGCCTTCAGCAGCCTGCCGCCAGAGATTGCCGATCACGACACGGCCCGCGCGATGTATCGGGAAGAATGGTGCCGCCGCCAAGGACTGACCAAGCTCACTTGTGGTCCGGTGCCGGGTGGAGAGAGTTTTCCAAAACTGCCGGAGTTCAGGGCGGCGTGGTGTAGCCATCGGGGCATTGAAACCGATCAATGTACCGAACACTTCGCGGGATTGGACCGGCAATTCGACCGAGACTGGACCCAACTCCGCAGCGCCCGGATCAAAGCCCTGCCCAAATCCGACCTGTCCGGTCGCGACTTGCGTGGAGCGCAATTGGACAGCGCCGATCTGACCGGTGTGCGGTTTTCGGCGAAAGAGCCCTTCTGGCCCTGGCAATCGGCACAACCTGCCAACTTGGAAGGGGCCAACTTAATTGGTGCGCGGTTAGAGGGGGCCTGGTTCACCTGTGATGAGAACAGCTTGCGAGAGGCTACTCTCTCCGGGGCCTCCGAAGCAGAACTGCAAAAATGCAAAAGCCGCGCCGCGAAGCTACAGTACTTGATAGCGAGTAATTCCAACTTAAAAGGCGCAAATCTTAGCCTCGTGGGACTGGAGGGGGCAGACCTCAGCTACGCGAGACTGGAGGGGGCAGACCTCAGCTACGCGAGACTGGAGGGGGCAGACCTCGTCGAAGCGAGACTGGAGGGGGCAGACCTCAAAAGAGCGAGACTGGAGGGGGCAGACCTCGTCGGCGCGACACTGGAGGGGGCAGACCTCTTCGAAGCGAGACTGGAGGGGGCAGACCTCTTCGGCGCGACACTGGAGGGGGCAGACCTCAGAAGAGCGAGACTGGAGGGGGCAGACCTCAGCTACGC
>JBCDFD010000184.1:0-6488 GCA_039178645.1 Pseudomonadota bacterium
GGGGGGGGGGGGGGGCGGGCGCGGCTGTCGCTCAGCTTGGGCTCACGCCTCGCAGCTTCTCCGACCGCCGCCGCAAAAGCTCCACAGTGGTCAAGAGCGCAATGGACACGATCACCAAAATGGTCGCCACCGACAGGATCGCTGGACTGATCTGCTCCCGAATGCCATTCCACATCTGACGCGGGATGGTTTGCTGATCATGGGCCGCGATAAACAACACCACCACCACCTCGTCAAAGGACGTCACAAAGGCAAACAAAGCCCCGGAAATCACCCCCGGCAAAATCAGCGGCATCGTGATTTTGAAAAACGTCGTCGTCGGGCTCGCCCCCAAATTTGCCGCCGCGCGGGTCAGCGAATGGTCAAACCCCACGAGCGTCGCCGTCACCGTGATGATCACAAATGGGATACCAAGCGTGGCATGGGCCATGATCACGCCGGCATAGGAATTCGCCAAGCCGGTGGAGGAGTAGAAGAAAAACAGACCGGTCGCCGTAATGATGATCGGCACAATCATGGGCGAGATCAGCACAGCCATGATCGCCCGCCGAAACGGCATCTCGGGCCGGCTCAAGCCCAACGCCGCCAACGTTCCCAAAAACGTTGCCAGCAGCGTTGAGAAAAACCCGATGATCACCGAGTTCTTCGCCGCGTTCACCCACTGGGCATTGGCCCACATGTCAGACCACCAGGATCCGTCCCGCGTCGCTTCGGGGTCCACCATCCCAAAGGTCAAGAGCAGGTCGTACCACCGCATACTGTAGCCCTCGGGATCGAAGCTCAGCATTTTTTCAGTGAAGGTGAAATAGGGCTCGGCGTTGAAGCTCAGCGGAATCACAATCAGGATCGGCGCGATCAAGAACAGGAAGATCAACGCACAGATACACCGGTAGGAGTAGAACCAGACGCGTTCGAGGCGGGATGCGTGTATCGGAAGGCCCATGACTTACCCCAGCTTCAAATTATCGATTCCCACAAGACGGTCGTAGAGCCAGTAGAGCAAGAGGATGCCCCCTAACAGCAGCGACGCCAGCGCCGCAGCCAGTGACCAGTTCAGCGACGATTGCATATGGAACGCAATCAGGTTCGAAATCAGCTGGCCGGTGGATCCCCCCACCAACGCGGGCGTGATGTAATATCCAACGGCCAAGATGAACACCAACAGGGCCCCCGCCCCAATCCCGGGCACGGTCTGTGGCACGTATATCCGCCTGAACGCCGTCCAGGACGTGGCCCCCAACGACCGCGCCGCGCGCACGTAGGACGGGTTAATGGGCCGCATCACCGAATAAAGCGGCAGCACCATGAACGGCAACAGAATATGGGTCATGGCGATGATCGTGCCGGTCTGGTTGTAAATCATCTGGATGCGGCTCTCATCCGCCACAATGCCCGCCGCCACCAGCGTGTCATTCACCACACCTTGGCTTTGCAGCAGAACAATCCATGAGGTCGTTCGCACCAACAGCGATGTCCAAAACGGCAACAGCACTAGGATCATCAACAGGTTCGAATACCTCAGCGGCAAAGTCGCCAGCAAATGCGCGATGGGGTAGCCCAGGATCAGGGTCATGCCTGTGATTACAATCGACAGGATCAGCGTCCGTTCAAACAGCAGGATATAGACCCGCCGCTCCTCTTCCACCAAAACCACTTCGCCATCCGCCGTCTTGGTCCGATCCAAGGCGGCCAGATAGAAGTTCAAAGTATAAGGTTGGGACGCATCCCGCATGGCCCGCCACAGATCGGGATCGGCCCAGTCTTCGTCCACATCCAGCAGCGCGTCCTTGAACGGAGCCTCCAACCGCTCCGCCCGGCGCGCCGACTTGGTGAACAAAGATCGCGAGCCTGACACTTCGTAGTTGATCCGGGTGCCCACATCGCCCTGCCCACGCAACTGACGCAGTTGAACCAAGTCCGCCGCCAAAGCCGCAAAGGCCGCCTCGTCGGGTTCGGTGCCCGCCGGGTTCTCATCAAACCATACGCGAAGGTTCACCATGATGGGCGTTGTCTCGCCCGTGCCCTTGTCCACATGTTCAATGAACCGCTGGTCGGTGACCGACCGCATCAGCAATTGGCCAATGGGAAAGACAAAGGTCAGCACCACAAAGGCCAACAGCGGCGCTACCAAGTAAAACGCCCGCCGTTTGGCTTGGGCCTGGCTGGCGGCCAAGGCGGCTTTCAAAGGCCGACCATCGGCAGTTTGCAAACCGGAAGAGCGGTCGTCAGACACCATATCCGCTGTCATATCAGCCATTTCGTCTCTCCGGTCTAAAGGCGACGCCGGTGTCGCCAGGGGCGCGCGTGCCGCGCGCTAAAAGACGTCGCCCCCGGGGAACCCGGGGGCGTCCTTTGGATCAGGCTCAGTTGGCCAACCAAGCGTTGAAACGTTCGCTCAACTCGACGTTCCGGTCTGCCCAGAACTCAAAGTCGTTTTGCAACGCGTTGGTCAAGTTGGCCGGTGCCGTTGGCATGTGGTCGGCCATCTGGATCTCGGGGTTGTCGTGGAACGTCCCGATCTGTGCGATGGACGACGCCCGTGCGGGGCCGTATGGGATCCAGCTTGCCTGGGCCGCCAACTGCTCCGTCGCGGTGGAGAAGGAAATGAAATCCAACGCCGCTTCTTTGTTCGGTGCCCCTTTTGGGATCACAAACAGGTCCAGGTCGTAGATTTGACCATCCCAGATCAATTCAAATGGCTTCCCTTCGGCAGCAATAGCGTTGAAGATACGGCCGTTCCACACCACGGTCATGGCAACTTCACCGTCAGCCAACAACTGTGGTGGTTGCGCCCCCGCTTCCCACCAGACCACTTCGTCCTTGATGGTGTCGAGCTTGGCGAATGCGCGGTCCACGCCTTCGTCGGTTTCCAGCGACTCGTAAACCTCACCGGCTGGCACGCCATCGGCCATCAGAGCCATTTCCAAAGTGGCCTTTGCCGCTTTGCGCATGCCGCGCTTGCCCGGATAGGTTTCCAGGTCAAAGAAGTCCGCCAAAGTGCTTGGTGCGGCTTCTGGGAACACAGTGGTGTCGAACGCCACCAAAGTGGTCCAGACAATGTTCGCCACCGCGCAATCGTGGATAGTGCCGGGCAGGAAATCATCCATGGCCGGTGTGCCATCCGGCGCGGGCGTCAGGATGCTGGGGTCGATCACTTCGATCAGACCTTCGTCACATAGCGAAATCGCGTCGGACAGTTCCACATCCGCCACATCGATGGTCACATTGCCCGCTTCCACCTGGGCTTTGATCGGCGTCGCTGGGTTAGACGCATCCACCGACGTCACCGTGATGCCAGTCGCCGCGGTGAAAGGCTTGTGGTACGCCTCCACTTGGCTCTTGGTATAGGCACCGCCCCAGGACATCACTGTCACTTCGCCGGCGGCCCATGCAGTCGATCCAGCGGCCACCAGGGCCGTGGACAATACGAGAAGTTTCTTCATTCTAACTCTCCCCTTCAATTGGCTAGTTTGATACGGCCCCGGTGTGCCCAGGACCCGCGCGCGTCACATTGGGTCCAGAGCCCGCGCGTCTTCCATGTCCCACGTGATGTGGGTCATCTCTCCTTCGGTGAGCATCGCGTGACCGGCGGCGTTGGGCACTTT
Source organism: Pseudomonadota bacterium (assembly GCA_039178645.1). Taxonomy (GTDB): domain Bacteria; phylum Pseudomonadota; class Alphaproteobacteria; order Rhodobacterales; family Rhodobacteraceae; genus Mangrovicoccus. The sequence goes on from JBCDFD010000184.1 coordinate 3,606, forward strand.
GACAACAAAGTCGTCATTGCCATGCACGCTCATCCGGCAGCGGATATGATCGCCGAGGTAAATCAGTTCCTGCACTTTCGCCGGTGCGGCTTTGTCATCTGGAGCCACGCCCACCCGCACCCGTTCGGGGCGGATCGAGATCGTGGTCTTGGTGCCAACCCCGCCACAGTTCACCCGCAGCGCTTCGCAGCTTTTGCCGTCGGGCAACTCAATGGTCAGCGCCGCGCCGTTTTCCGCCACAACCTTCCCAGTGAGCTTGTTGTTCTCGCCAATGAACTGCGCCACGAAACTGTTGTCAGGCCGCTCATATAGATCATCCGGCGGCGCCAACTGCTGGATCACACCATCGTTGAACACGGCCACGCGGTCCGACATCGTCAGCGCTTCGGACTGGTCATGGGTCACGTAAACAACGGTGATCCCAAGGTTATGGTGCAAATGCTTGATTTCATACTGCATGTGTTCGCGCAGCTGTTTGTCCAGTGCCCCCAATGGCTCGTCCATCAAAACCAAGTCGGGCTCAAACACCAACGCCCGCGCCAGCGCCACACGCTGCTGCTGTCCACCGGATAGCTGAGCCGGGCGGCGAGCCCCGAAGGCCCCCATCTGCACCATCTCCAGCGCACGGGTCACCTTCGCCTCGCGATCGGACTTGCCCATGCCGCGCACTTCCAACGGAAAAGCCAAGTTTTCGGCCACCGTCATATGCGGGAACAGGGCGTAGTTTTGGAACACCATGCCAATGCCGCGCTTGTGCGGTGGGATGTGATTGATCTCTCGCCCCGCCAATCGAATTTCGCCGTTGGTGGCGGTTTCAAACCCCGCCAACATCATCAGGCAGGTGGTTTTGCCAGACCCAGATGGCCCCAACATGGTTAAGAATTCGCCCTTTGGCATCGCCAGGTTCAGGTCTTTGACCACCAGCGTCTCGCCATCGTAGCTTTTCTGCACTCGGTCGAATTCGACCATTGGTGCTGTCACACTCATACGATCCCCGTAAGTTTTGACGAAAGCTAAACAAGCGTAACTCAAAAGGTCTACGGGGCAAGCACCAGATGGTCGGGCCCATAGGGGAAATGCGTAATATTTGTGCAGCCTTCCTCGGTCACAACCAGAATGTCATGCTCCCGATACCCTCCCGCTCCAGGCATGCCTTCGGGAATCGTCAGCATGGGTTCCATGGATATTACCATGCCAGGCTCTAGGACCGTGTGGCAGTCCTCGCGCAATTCCAGTCCGGCTTCGCGCCCATAATAGTGGCAAAGTACCCCAAAGGAATGTCCATAGCCAAAGCTGCGGTACTGGAGCAGGTCGCGCTCAGCGTAGAAGTCGTTGAGCGTCGATGCGATCTCGGCACAGGTGATCCCCGGTTTGATGAGCGACTTGCCCAAGTCATGGACCGCGCAATTCAACTCCCAAATCCGAAGCGCCTCATCGGAGACGTGGCCAGCAAACAAGGTCCGCTCCAGCGCCACGTAATAGCCTGCCACCATGGGAAAGCAGTTGAGGCTCAGGATATCGCCTTGCTCAGTCTTGCGGCTTGTCACCGGGTTATGGGCCCCGTCGGTGTTCAGACCGGACTGGAACCACGTCCAAGTGTCCATCAGTTCCCCGTGGGGCCAACGCCGAGCGATTTCGCGTACCATGGTTTGCGTGGAATGCAGCGCCACCTCATGTTCGGGCACGCCCACTTTGGCGATCTCTGTGACAGCGGCACCACCGATATCGGCCACCTCCGCCATGGAAGTGATATGGGCGATTTCCTCCGCTGACTTGATCATGCGCAGTTGCATGGACTTGGCCGCGATATCCACAAGTTCGACACCGGGCAAAGCTTCCCCCAAGGCTGTGCGAAGATCCAAGTTCACATGGTCAAACTCGATCCCCAACCGCTTCACGCACGGCGTGAGGCTGGCCACCGCGTGGAAGAAATTGTCCTTGCGCCAGTCTGTGTAAGTGACGCTATCGCCAAAGGTGCGCCGCCAGGGTTGACCCCCATCGATCCCGGCTCCGATGGTAGTGGCCTTGTCATGGGTCAGCACAAAACCGTACCGCCGCCCAAAGGCGCAGTAGAGAAAATCGGTCAAATAGCAGATGTTGTGCAGCGAGGTGAAAAGCGCGGCATCAATGTCATCAGCCGCCATGACAGCGCGCACAGCATCCTGACGCCGCTGCATTTCCGCCGCTGAAAAGGTCGGTGTGACCTTGACCCCTTGGCCACTGAAATCCTGAAGTCTTGCCCGGTCCATTCCCTGTCCTTCCCGTTTTGGGCACAGGACGGCCAAGGGCGATGGAGGTCAAGCCGGTTTGTGCAGCCCCAAATCCGCGGGACTGCACAGGGTGCGCAGAATTAGAACTTGTAGATGTAGGACACGCCGAACACCCAAGGGTCGATGTTGGCCTCGCCCACTTTGGTGCCGTTCACCTTCACGTCGGAATCAATGTCGATGTAGCGAGCATTGGCCCGGATCGCCGAGTTGTCCGAAATTGCATAGTCCACGCCCACGGTGGCGGCGATGCCCCAGCTGTCTTCCAGCTCAAGATCAGCACCGTTCAGAGGCGCTTTCAGAGATTCGTCCCAAAAGGTGGTATAGTTCACACCAATGCCGACGATCGGGGTGAACGCGGTCCCGGTTGGGACGTGGTAAAGCAGCGAAACGGTGGGCGGCAGGTGACGCACGGAACCTTCAAAACCACCTTCAATGTCGATGTCGTGGTCAAACGGTGTAGCCGCCAGGACCTCGATCCCGAGATTATCGGCGATGAAGTATTCGAAGGTCAGTGTTGGCCGTGTGCTGTTGGCCACGTCCAAATCACGGGTTCCCGCAAATTCAATGGAGCCATTGTCGTCGGTTGGCATCACCGTGCCGATCCCGACGCCGA
>JBCDFD010000185.1:0-6482 GCA_039178645.1 Pseudomonadota bacterium
ACGTTGTACAAGAAGTAAAGGAGCCGCCTGGCCCACCACCGGTGAAGTCTGTTCCGAGAAGAAGAACCCCGGAAGGCACAAGAGGCCCAGGGTGCAAGGCACCAATACCGCCGTAACGATCAAGCATTCGCGCGGGGATCATTCCGCGTGCGTGGCGATGTGCTGGAGGTGTTTCCGGCGCACTTGGAGGATCGCGCCTGGCGGTTCAGCTTCTTCGGCGAGGAGTTGGAGGCGATCACGGAGTTTGACCCGCTCACAGGCCAGAAAACCGACACGTTCGAGCGCATTCGCATCTACGCCAACAGCCACTACGTGACGCCGCGCCCGACCATGCAGCAGGCCACGCAGAAGATTAAGGCAGAACTGAAGGTCCGGCTGGATCAGCTGGTGGGCGAAGGCAAATTGCTCGAAGCCCAGCGGTTGGAACAGCGCACTCAATTTGATCTGGAAATGCTGGAGGCCACCGGTGTCTGCAACGGGATCGAGAATTACTCACGGTATCTCACGGGTCGCGCACCGGGGGAGCCTCCCCCCACCCTGTTTGAATTTATCCCCGACAACGCCATCGTCTTCGCCGACGAAAGCCACGTGAGCGTGCCACAGATCGGCGGGATGTACCGGGGCGACTATCGCCGCAAATTCACCCTGGCCGAACATGGGTTCCGCCTGCCGTCTTGCATGGACAACCGACCGCTCAAGTTCGAAGAATGGGACGCCATGCGGCCCCAATCTGTGTTCGTTTCGGCCACTCCGGCGTCTTGGGAATTGGAACAGTCGGGCGGTGTGTTCACCGAGCAGGTGATCCGCCCCACGGGCTTGTTGGATCCTGAGGTTGAGATCCGCCCTGTGGAAATGCAGGTGGACGACCTGCTCGACGAAATCCGCAAAGTGAGCCAGGCTGGCTACCGAACGCTGGCCACCGTACTGACAAAACGCATGGCCGAGGACATGACCGAGTATTTGCACGAACAGGGCATTCGAGTGCGGTATATGCACAGCGACATCGACACGATCGAGCGGATCGAAATCCTGCGGGACCTGCGGCTGGGGGCGTTTGACGTGCTGGTGGGGATCAACCTGCTGCGGGAAGGTCTGGACATTCCCGAGTGCGGTCTGGTGGCGATTTTGGATGCGGACAAAGAGGGCTTTCTGCGCTCGGAAACGTCGCTCATCCAAACCATTGGCCGCGCTGCGCGGAACGCCGACGGGCGCGTGATCATGTATGCCGACCGGATCACAGGGTCTATGGAACGCGCCCTGCGCGAAACCAACCGCCGCCGCGAAAAGCAGATAGCGTACAACGAAGAACACGGGATCACGCCCGAGACGGTGAAGAAGAACGTCGAGGACGTGCTCGCCGGTCTTTACGAAGGCGACACTGACATGTCGCGGGTCACAGCGACTGTGGACAAACCGCTGATCGGCGCGAATTTGCAGGCCCATTTGGACGGGCTGCGGGATGAGATGCGCAAAGCGGCGGAGAACCTGGAATTTGAAGAGGCTGCGCGCCTGCGCGATGAAGTCAAACGACTGGAGGCCGTCGACCTCGCCGTCGCCGACGACCCCTTGGCCCGCCAAGCGGCAGTGGAACAAGCGTCTGAGGCGGCGGTGAAATCCAAGGGCCGCTCTACTGCGGGCCGTCCAGGCCAGCGGGGCGGAAATGTGAAGCGGCGACGGAAGGGGTGACCCACTGAAATTGCACTTACGCAAAGCCGTAGATGTTCGGGGCAACACCAATCCTCTCGCACAACTTCCAGGATGTACCGGGTGCCCCAGACCAAGGCTTTCCAGAAGGCAATCCATCGGATAGAGCGCAGTTATGTCGCAGAACCCTCCTAGCCTTCGCCCGGACCTCGCGCCGCGTGCTCAAGCCGTTGAAACATCCCGTCCCGGTCAACCGACCGTCGGAATGGTGTCGTTGGGGTGTCCCAAGGCACTGGTGGACAGCGAACGCATTCTGACCCGGCTGCGCGCCGAAGGGTATGGCGTGTCGCCGGACTACCAGGGTGCGGACGCGGTGATCGTGAACACCTGCGGATTTTTGGACACTGCCAAGGCCGAGAGCCTGGATGCCATTGGCGAAGCACTTACCGAAAACGGACGGGTGATCGTAACCGGATGCTTGGGAGCAGAGCCCGAATATATCACCGGCGCCCATCCCAAGGTGCTCGCGGTCACCGGCCCACACCAGTATGAACAGGTGCTCGACGCCGTCCACGCCGCCGTGCCGCCTGCGCCGGATCCGTTCATTGATCTGATACCAGCGGCTGGAGTGAAGCTCACCCCGCGGCATTACAGTTACCTCAAAATCTCCGAGGGCTGCAATCACGCCTGCAAGTTCTGCATCATCCCGGACATGCGCGGCAAACTGGTGTCGCGCCCCCACAGGGCGGTGATGCGCGAGGCAGAAAAACTCGTGGAGTCCGGTGTCCGCGAGCTTTTGGTGATCAGCCAAGACACCAGCGCCTACGGGACCGATTGGAAAGATCGCGACGCCAAGTTTCCCATCATCGACCTGGCGCAAGAGCTGGGCAGTTTGGGGGCTTGGGTGCGGTTCCACTATATCTACCCCTATCCCCACGTGCGCGAGATGGTGCCATTGATGGCGGACAGCGGGGTCTTGCCTTACCTCGACATTCCTTTCCAACACGCGCACCCCGACACATTGCGCCGGATGGCCCGTCCGGCTGCTGCGGCGCGAACACTGGACGAAATCGCCGCTTGGCGGGCGGCCTGCCCGGACATGACCCTACGATCAACATTCATCGTGGGATATCCCGGTGAAACCGAGGACGAATTCCAGTATTTGCTAGATTGGCTGGACGAGGCTGAGTTAGACCGCGTCGGGTGTTTCCAGTACGAAAACGTCCAGGGCGCGCGCGCCAACGCGTTGCCGGACCATGTACCGGACGAAGTCAAACAAGACCGCTGGGATCGGTTCATGGAAAAATCCCAAGCGATTTCCGAGGCCAAGCTAGCCGCCAAGGTTGGGCAAACCTTGCAGGTTTTGGTGGATGAGGTGGACGAAGACGCCGCCACATGCCGGACCAAAGCGGACGCGCCTGAGATCGACGGATGTCTATTCATTGATGAAGAGTTCGGCCACCTGTCGCCGGGCGATCTGGTCACCGTGGAAGTGGACGAAGCGAGCGAATATGACCTCTGGGGCCGCCTCATTCGCTAACCGCCACCTCCGCCGTCCATAGCCCCCCGCGCCGAAGACAGGTTTACCTTACCATACGGTTTCCCTGACCTGCCCATTGTGCCCCACAGTGATACCTCCGTCGCAACCACGCAAAACGGGGCACGGGGGGACATGATGACAGAGGCGCTGACACAGACGCATATCATTGAATTGATTGGTGTCCTGGGCTTTAGCTTTTACGCAGGCAGCTACTTTCTGGTCTCCATCGGACGGATGAACAGCGAAGAGCTGCGGTACTACGTCTGCAAGGGCCTAGGCGCGATTTGCATTCTGATCAGCCTGTCCATGAGCTTCAATTTGGGCTCGTTCCTGATCCAAGTGTTTTTCATCGTCATCAGTGGGATTGGGATCGCAAAGCGGTTGGGCGTGAGCAAGTCTGCGGCCTCTGCCCCATTGGATCACGTTTGATGGGCGGGATCATGGGCCTGGACGAAGCGACGCTGCGCGCCATGGCTGGGATTGCTGCTGGCCTTTTGAGCGGTCTGGCGTACTTGCCGTACATTCGCGACACCTATTTGGGCCGCACCACGCCGCATCAGTCCACTTGGGTGATCTGGTCCCTGCTCGCCACGCTGGCATTTTTCGCACAAGTGCATGAGGGGGCTGTGGCCTCGCTTTGGTTTGCTGGCGTTCAGGCTGTGGGTACAGTGACCGTCGCAGTCCTGTCCCTGCGCAACGGCTTTGGCAGCCACCCCAATCGGTGGGACGACACGGTCTTGGTCGGCGCAGGCATAGGCTTATTGATTTGGTACCATACCGATAATGCCATCTACGCCTTGGCGATATCCATTGTGATCAGCGCTTTGGGTGGCACAGTGATGGTCGCAAAAACACGTGCCGATCCGCATAGCGAAACTCTGATTACTTGGGTATTGGCTTTAATCGCCTCTGTATGCGCTGTTGCCGCCGTAGGTTTTGGGGACCCAGTGCTCCTGGCGTACCCTATGTATTTGGGCGCGCTTTACGCCACGCTGGTTACGACAATCGTCTTTGGACGCCTTCGGGTACGGTCAGCGGCCCTAGTACATTCCACAGCATGACGTGACACGTTCCGAGATCAAACTCCGCTCGGTGGCGCGCGCTTCAAGTCCTTGGTCACATCCCGCACAGCTTGGATACGCTGGGCATTTGGGGGGTGTGTCCCAAGAAATTGGTCGCCGGGGTCTCTGGCTCTGGTGAAGTACTGCACGCCGATCACCGGATCATACCCTGATATGAATGCAATCTCAGCGCCCAATCGGTCCGCTTCAAGCTCGAACGCTTTGGAGTACCGCCGCAAACCCACAAACGCGCCGACGCGCAGCACTTGGGCCACCACCTCTGGCGGCTCCCCAGCGGCGATTGCAAGAGTGGCAGCCTCGCGTGCCGTGGCCTCGGCCGAAGCCTGTTTGCGCGACGAGTGATCGCGGATGTAGTGTGCCGCTTCGTGGCCGATGACCAAGGCAATTTCATGGGACGTGCGCATATTGGCCAACAGAGTTTCGTTAAAAATCAGCAAAGGTCGTCCGGTGCTGGTGTAGGTTTGATAGGCGTTGGGCGGCGCGCTGCGCGATGTGTTCACTTGGATGGCAAAGTTGCAGTTTCGGTTCTTCGACGTGTCCCGGCAGACCGACTCTGCCACCGGTTCCACCCGCGCAAGCACCCGTCGGAAGTCCGCTGCGGTTTGGGCACGGGCCACCTCCGGTCCCACCGGCGGCAACGCCAATTCCACAGGTTGCTGCGGTGCGGTACAGCCAAGCACCAGCATCTGAAAGCCAAGCAGCAGAAAAACGGTCAGCCGACGTGCACCCATTGAGCCTCCGATCACTGATCACCCGTCGGATAGACGGCTTGATCCCAAGCAACATGGGCTTATTTCACTGCCATGTCCAACGACACGCACGTGATGTACAATGGGGAGTGCCCCATTTGTTCAAGGGAAATAGACGCTTATCGGCGATATGCTGAAGCGCGCGCCCTACCCATTCGGTTTGAGGACCTCAATGGAGCCAGCACACAGTTGGCGGAATGGGGGCTGACCGCAGAAGACGCCGCCCGACGTATCCACGTCGTCAAAGATGGAGCACTTCTGTCGGGTGTGCCTGCCTTTGCGGCGCTTTGGCTGGACATGCCTCGGTTCAGGCGCTTGGGGCAATTTGTGATGCTTCCCGTCATTCGGCCCATGGTGAGTGTTCTTTATGATCACGTGCTCGCCCCTTTGCTCTACGGGATGCACAAACGTCGTCATCGGCTGGCCAAGGCCAAGGCACAAAGGTAGGCTCCTCCAAACGCTTGGAGGCCCGACATGTTCAGCATTGAGCACGAGTTTGACGCGACTGTGATCACCTTGGTCGACGAGGGCAAAGGTCACTTGCAAGAAGACGTCTCAGTCAACGCCTTCGAGGATTGTGTGACAGTGGAACAATACGACGAACGCCGCGACGCGGTGATCCGGGTGACACTGTCCCACGCCCAAGTGCGCGATTTGGCAGCCGCACTGGATTTGCCCGAAGGCGTTTACAGAACAGTTCAGAAACGCGGCTGAGGTCTGGCTCAGAATTGCAGCGGGAGTTTTAGCGTTGGGTGAAGAACCCCTTATCCAATACCCTTGACCACAAGGTCAGCAACACAGACATGGGACGTGTTGAAGGAGACCGCCCCACATGTCCGATCCGAAGTCCGATCCGCTGACCGCCAAGCCTGATGTCCTGGCATTTTTGAACACGCGCCGCTCGCATTCCTACAAAACGTTAACCTCCCCGGTGCCCGAGAAAGCCGAACTGTCCAACATCTTGGCAGCGGCAGCACGGGCGCCTGATCATGGGGCCGCGGTGCCGTTCCGATTTGTGGTGCTGGAGCGAGCGGCCCTGGCCCGGATCGGTGACATGATACCTGCTTGCGGCGCTCGACTGGGCAAAAAGGACGTGGACATCGCTAAACAACGGTTGGCGTACGACACAGGAAACCTGGCCGTAGCTGTGGTCGAAGTGCGCAAACCCTCGAAACATCCAGAGCTTGAGCAGACCTACACCGTCGGCGCTGTCTGCTTGGCGCTTGTGAATGCGGCCTTGGCCTCTGGCTGGGGCGCAAATTGGCTGTCGGGTTGGGCCAGCCACGACCCAGAGTTTTGCCACGACGCCTTCGGGCTCCGGGACGGCGAACGCCTGGCAGGTTTAATCCACATTGGCACCGCCACTGTGACACCATCGGAACGCAGCCGACCGGACATCGACGCCATCACATCGTGGGTGTCCGCATGATCCTCAACGACGCGACCCGCGCCCTGTCCCAAGCGGGC
>JBCDFD010000186.1:0-6464 GCA_039178645.1 Pseudomonadota bacterium
CCCCGCTCATGGCGAAGGTCTATCCAAACGGTCTTGCCGATGTGAACCATTTCCATGCCGCTGGCGGTTTGGGCTACATGATTGGCGAACTTCTCGAAGGTGGCTTGCTGCACCCAGATGTGGAAACCATCGCAGGCTCTGGTCTGGTACGCTATACCGAAGAACCGGTGCTCAGCGGTGACACACTGGCCTGGCGTGCCGGGGCCAAGGAAAGCCAAAACGAAAAGATCCTCCGCCCGGTCAAAGATGCATTCCAACCCACCGGAGGGCTCAAGGAACTCAACGGCAACCTGGGCCGCGGGATCATGAAAGTGTCGGCGGTGGCCCCCGAACGCCACGTGATCGAAGCCCCAGCAGCGGTGTTCGAGGACCAAGCGTCGGTCAAGGCCGCGTTCCAAGCCGGTGACCTGAACCGCGACGTGGTCGTGGTGGTCCGGTTCCAAGGCCCAAGTGCCAACGGCATGCCCGAACTTCATGGGTTGACGCCGGTGCTCGCCGTTCTCCAAGACCGCGGCCACAAGGTTGCTTTGGTCACCGATGGGCGCATGTCCGGCGCGTCCGGCAAAGTCCCGTCCGCCATCCACGTCGCCCCCGAAGCCGCCGATGGCGGCCCCCTTTCGCGGTTGCAGAATGGTGATATGGTGCGCGTGGATGCTGTGGCCGGTGTCCTGTCGCTCGTGGGTGATGTCAGCGCATTTGACGCACGCACGCAAGCTACGCCTGACCTGAGCCACAACGGACACGGGTTGGGGAGAGAGTTGTTTGAAGTCTTCAGAACAACGGTGGGTGCTTCCACCGACGGCGCCGGGGTGGTTGTTGGCGCACGCTCGCAAAACACCAGCCCCCAAACCGCATCTGCCCTTTAGGAGAAAGACCCCAATGACCCCGTTGGAAGCCAGCGACACCTTGCGCGAAGTGGCGGCCTTGGCCCCCGTGATCCCGGTTTTGGTGATCAAAGACGCAGAGCATGCCAAGCCATTGGCTGAAGCTTTGGTGGCGGGTGGTCTCTATGCCTTGGAGGTGACCTTGCGCACTCCGGCGGCGCTGGAGGCCATTCACCGGATGGCGGCGGTTGAGGGCGCAGTGGTTGGCGCGGGCACGGTCCTGGGTCCAAACGATGTGCAAGCGGCCCATGCGGCGGGCGCAACCTTTGCGGTCTCGCCAGGCGCGACGCCCACTCTGCTCCAGGCTTGCGAGGCCGAGGGCCTCCCGCTCATGCCCGGCGCAGCGACGCCAAGCGAGGTCATGGCGCTTTTGGAACGCGGCTACGAAATGCAGAAGTTCTTCCCCGCCAAAGCGGCGGGCGGAGTACCCATGCTGAAATCCATCGGCGGACCGCTGCCCCAGGTGGGCTTCTGTCCCACCGGTGGGATAACGCCCGAAAACCTTTCTCGGTTCCTGGCATTACCAAACGTGGTGTGCTGTGGCGGGACGTGGGTCGCGCCAGACGACCTGCTTCAATCCGGAAATTGGTCGGCCATCGAAAACCTCGCCGCCCAAGCCGTGGAGGCTGCGACCGCACCGCCCAAGTCCGAAAGCTGAGTAAGGTGTTCCGCCTGGGCTTTGGCTGTTACCGGCAGGGTGCAGTCTGAGACACGCTCTCTGAGCCACGGCGTTTTCAGTTTCCGCTTTTGAGCCGAGCAACAGGCGGCGGACATGTGATCCGACATGAACTTGGAACTCTTTAGAGCGTTACTCTGACTGTAGCCGTGCCATGAGACATGTGTGCTGCCGGTAATTCATGTGTCGCCCGAGGGTCTGCGGGCCAAGAACAAACCCGCCAATCCCGTCAACAGCAACGCCGCCGGCAGCGGTGCTGGAATGGGGGCAGTGATAAAGCCAGAAACCACCTGTTCCGGAGGTGTCGGGTTTTCAAAGCCACCGCAGAACCCTTCCACCACGCTGACACATTCAGGCATGAACGAAGGGTTGCGTGGATTGTTAGCGGTATTCACGATCTCTACCGTGCCACCCGTGTTGGTCAGAAACGAGCCGAAGACTAGCGTAAGCACCGGTTCGCCGACGGCGGAGGGATCAGGTGTTGCAAAGAGCACCCCACCCCCACGCCGTCTAGGCCAAGATTAAAATCAGTTGCGGCGAAAGCTCCGGCTGTGGTGGTGATGTTCACATTATCAAACACGTCCAAGTCGGCGTCGTAGTCGAACGATCCTGTGGCCACGGCTCCGCTGGAAAATACCACGTCTTGCAGCGTCCATGTGAGCGCGCTCGCCGTGGTTGTGGTGAATGACAAAGCGGCAGCTAAGAGTAGCTTGGATAGCATGTCGTTTCCTTGAACACTGGGCGGTGTAAGCTGAGTGGTTCGAGATGCGCACCCGGACGATCACGTCTTCTACGGTCTGTGACCGTGGATAGCGTGAAATGTAGCAGACTGGCGGAAATCCCCTCCCGTCTGGTCGGTAATCTCTGCCGTTTTGTCTAATCATCGGGTACGGAGTAGTGCACTCAACCGGAGGGCTTCACGACGCCTCTCCGTAATCGTTTAGTCATACTATAGCTCGCAAATGGCCCAAAGAAATGTCGCGCGGCAACCAAACAGGTTTTCGCGAGAGCCGTCTTATCCAGCGGCAGCGTTTCGACGATGCCGCCCACGCGAACGTATGTGCCAAGCAGTGGTGCGAGAACGATACTGGACATGAAGCTCATGCCATTGCCCCGAGAGACTACTGAAATCTTTCAGCTCGCTATGAGCCAAATCGGCAACCCCGTGTGTCAGGCCAGTGACGGCTTGGTCCCGGTGATCTTGGCCCCAGTGATCCTTGCTCGGCGTCCACGTCGGCGCGGCGCGGGTGCGGTCAGCAACCCTTCGGCCAGAACACTTGTCATCGGGTGCGCTTCATCCCGACCATAGGCGGCGAGCAACCCCTGCAGGGCTTGCGACGGCTCAACTCCATCGGGAAGTGACAAAGCCCAATCTAGGAAAATGGATTTGCACTCCGCCATGCCGATGCCGTCGATATTGTAGGCCTCCCGGATGAGGCACTTTGGATCGAAAGATGCGTCTGGCACAGCGGTGATCATGCTCGGATCATGCAAGCAGTCCAAAGCGAAGTCAATCAGAGCGAGCAGTCGCCCGTTCGATCACAGCTTCCGCGGTGGCCACCGCCTCCCGCAAAGCACTTTCCAATGTGGCGATGTCCGAATGCCCAGTTTCGCGAAGAAGCATACCGCGGCCACCTTCGCCCAACGTGTCCATGTCAATCACACCACCGGTTAGGAGCCGGCACACCACCTTGATGGTGCTCATCAGCCCATGGCCCACGATCAGGCTGTCTTTGTCGGCGTCTGCGAGCATGCTTTGGCTCAATTGCGCCAAGCTGGACTGTTCTGGACACGCGCTGAGCAACGTCTGCGCGGCAGAGAGCAGCTCAATATCCTGACGCCCTCCCGGGCCATTATCCACGTCCCAAAGCGAGGCCCGCCGCTTGGCTTCATGCACCCGCGCCCGCATGTCCGCCAAATCGGCCATTACCTTTGTAGGATCATGGGGGTGTGCCAGAACCTCTGTGCGCACCGTTTCCACACGGGGCGCTAATTCGTTGCTGCCAGTGGCAACGCGGGCCCGGGTCAGGGCCATATGTTCCCAGGTCCAGGCGTCCTGCCGTTGGTAACGTTCAAACGCCGCTAAGCTTGTTGCCAGTGGTCCCTGACGGCCAGACGGTCGCAACCGCATATCAACCGAGTACAGCGTGCCTTCGGCGGTTTGGACGCTCAGGGCTGTAACAAGCGCCTTGGTCAGGCGAGTGAAATAAGCCCCGATGCTGAGCGCCTTGCGCCCATCTGACATGGCATCGCTGGGCCCATCATAAATGATGATCAAGTCGAGGTCCGAGGTGGCGGTCAAGCTGCGGGCGCCAAGCGACCCCATGGCGACAATGACCGCCGATGCGCCCGGAACCTCACCATGCTTGAGCGCAAGCTCCGCCTGCACAACCGGCCATAGCCCGCGCAAGGTGGCCTCCGCCAAATCTGCATATTGCGCAGACACAGCCGGGGCCGAAACCAGACCACGAAGGTGGTGAACGCCAATGCGGAAATGCCAATCCTTGTGCCACCGCCGTGCCGCATCGAGTTTGCGCTCGTAATCATTCTCTTCAGCCAAGGTCCGATCGAGAGATGAGGCAAGGACGTCGCGCCCCGGCCACGCCGTGAAGAAATCCCCGTCGATCACCGCATCGAGCACGCCGGGCACCCGACCCAAATGCTGCGCCAAAGCCGGAGACGTGGACGCGATATCGACCATAAGATCGATAAGCTGCGGGTTGGCTTCAAACAGCGAAAACACCTGAACGCCCGCAGGGAGGCCGGACAGAAACCGCTCGAATTGAGCCAAGCCTTCGTCGGGTCTCGGGGCAGTTTGGAACCGAGCTAGAAGGTCGGGGAGCAACCGGGCCAGCAGTTCCCGTGCGCTGTCCGACCGCAGTGCAGGCAGCTTGTGCCACCGCGCCGCCACCGTTTCCATCTCTGAGGGCGGCGTTTCCTTGGCCGTCGCGCCGGTCATCTTGGGTTTTCCCGCGGGCGCAGTGAGCGCTTGGACCTCATCGAAGGTCGCCTTGATCTCGGACCGGAGCGCCGCTGTGTCGGACATGCCCATGAACCGCGCCAGCCGGTCCCAGCCTTCGGTGTCTTTGGGCAACGCATGGGTCTGCGCGTCCTGCACCATTTGAACACGGTGTTCCCAGGTCCTTAAACGACGGTAGAGCTCTGGCAGACGCTCTGCTGCGGCTTCGCTGATCCAACCGGCCTCCGCCAATCGGTGCAGCGCAGGCACCGTGCCGCGCACCCGCAACCGCGGGTCTCGCCCACCCGCCAAAAGCTGGTGAGATTGAACGAAGAACTCGATCTGACGGATACCACCCGGCCCGAGCTTCAGATCATGGCCATCCAAGGACCCACTTTCCCACAGCCGCTTTTGGTTGCGGATCTTGTCCTGCATTGCACGGGTGTCTTCGATGGTGGGAAAGTCCAAGTGCCTTCGCCAAATGAACGGCCGGATCGCATCCAGAAAGTGAGACGCAGCGCGGATGTCACCGGCGATGGGCCGTGCTTTGATGTAGGCCGCCCGTTCCCACGTACGCCCTAAGCTTTCATAGTATCGTTCTGCCGCCGCCATGGACACGGCCACCGGTGTAACCGAGGGGTCCGGACGCAGACGCAAATCGGTACGAAACACATACCCATCGGCGGTGGTTTCCGAAAGGATCGCCATGGCTTTACGCACGGCTTTCACAAACACCATTCGCGCGGCAGGTAGGTCTGCGACAAGATAACGGGCATCATCGAATAGGCAGATCAGGTCGATGTCAGACGAATAATTCAACTCACCCGCCCCATGTTTGCCCATGGCCAGGACCGTCAACCCGCCCAAATCCGCACCAAATTCACCCGCCCCGCCGGACAGTTTGTGAAATGTCGGCGCTAGCGCCGCCTCAAGTGCAATCTGCACCGCACGGTCCGCAAAACTGGAAAGCGCGCCTGTGACCTCAGACAGCGACCAAACACCACCGCAGTCCGCCAACGCAGCCAAAAGCGCCACTCTTCCTTTGGCGCGGCGCAACGCCCGGCCAACGTCGGGGTCTTGCGGATCGGGCAAGTCGCCAAAGATGTCACTCAATGCCTCGTCCATGTCTTCGTGGAAAAGGCAGGCTACCCAGTCGGCTTCTTTGCGCAACAAGCCAGACAAATAGGGACTGCATCCGGCAACGCCGCTGACCAATGTAGACGCCTCGCCAGGCAAGCTAGGTAGACCCGCCAAAACCTCCTGACCTCGCTCAGGATAATAGGGCAAAGGAGCCCTGGATATGGACTGTGCAAAACTCATGGAATGCCAACGCAATGGCGGACCTCCAACAAATGAGCAAGAGCGGCTTTGGTAATGAACTACACAGACGCACACGCGCGAGTTTCAAGCATCAGTTCAATGCCATGAACACGTTCACTCAAAACGCGCTGCGCAATCAGTATGGGAAACAGTGCTGAACCTAGACGTGGAGACTTCGAACCAATTGTTCGAAGAATTGGCTCGTTGGGAAGCGGTTCTTTCAAATACCAAGGCACCAGTTTCGAGCCCTCGGCAGAAGGTGCCACCGCCGGAGCCTTGAGCGGTAAGTTCTGCCCGTCTCCTCCCCACTTCAATCACACAATGAAAGACACTTGCTGGAAACGCTCCATTTCGGGGCGGTTTTCTTTTGGACCCGCCCATGACCTCACCTTCTTCGCACCGGATCACGATCCGTCTGACGGGGGAGGAGTATCTGGAGCTGAAGGCGAAGGCGGGGGATGCGCCCTTGAGCAGTTTTGTGCGGGCGGCGGCGCTGGAGACGGCGGCGGCGAAGCGGAAAGCCCCGACTGTCAATCGGCATCCAATTGTGACCCCTGATCGGCGTCGAATATTGACCCCCTTCAGGGCTGAGCTGGCCCGGCGCTGCGTAGTCTTCATGTAACGC
>JBCDFD010000187.1:0-6447 GCA_039178645.1 Pseudomonadota bacterium
GGTGCCGTCTCGGGCGCAATGGGGCCCCGAACGATTTTACCATTGATAAAGTGGATGCCGCATTCCTCTTTCTGAGCACCCCGCCAGCGCCCGGACCGCGGGTCTTCACCGGCGGCGACTTTGGACGTGCAAGGTGCGCATCCAATGGACGGATAGCCCTTGGCCACCAACGGATGCCGCGGCAAGCGGTTGTTGATCATGTAGTCCTGCACATCCTCAGGCGCCCAATGGGCCAGTGGATTGACCTTGATCCGGGTCGGCCCGTCGGCCTCGAAGAACTCAAGCGCCGCGCGGCTGTTGCTTTGGAACCGTTTGCGCCCGGTGATCCAAGCGTCAAATTCGCTCAACGCGTTTTCCAGCGGGATCGTTTTGCGCAAATTGCAGCATGCGTCCGTGTCGGTTTTGTGCAACGCATTGCCCCGGTCTTCGCTGACCAGGTCCAACTGCCGGGCCCGAATGTGACGCACATCCGTCAGCCCAAGCTTGTCTGCAACCTCGCGCTGGTATTGCAGCGTTTCGTCAAACAGCATCCGAGTGTCGATGAAGAGCACCGGGGTGGTGCGGTCCATCACCGACAGCATGTGCAGCAGAACCACCGACTCGGCACCGAAGCTCGACACCAGTGAAATCCGCCCAACGGTGGGATCGCTCAGCGCACGTTCCAAAACGGATGTGGCCGAGTGATGCCGGTACCGCTGGTTCAGATGCGCGACGCGCTCTGCAACGGGGGGGAGCGGCGCCTCAAGCGGCACGGGCCCGGCCCTTTGCTTCTTCGCCATAGAGCGCCAGCTTGAACGGTGCCGCGCCTACCCGACGGTAGGTATCGAGGAACCGCTCTTCCGCGCTCTCGCGAATGTCGAGGTAGGTGTAGACGATTCGTTCGATGGCCGGAACGATCTCGTCATAGGCAAAGCCCGGTCCGACCCGTTCGCCAATGGCCGCGGTTTCCGTGCCGTCGCCGCCCAAGGTGATCTGGTAGTTTTCCACACCAGCGCGGTCGAGGCCGAGGATGCCGATGTGCCCCACATGGTGGTGCCCACAGGCGTTGATGCAGCCCGATATTTTCAATTTCAGCTCACCAATGTCGTGTTCGATTTTTAACTCATCAAACCGTTCGGCAATCTGCTGGGCCACCGGGATCGACCGCGCGGTCGCCAGCGCGCAATAGTCCATGCCGGGGCAAGCGATGATGTCGCTGATCAGGCCGAGGTTGGCCGTGGCCAGACCGTGGGCTTTCAGGATTTTGTGTATCTCGGGCAGGTCGGAACGGTGCACGTGCGGCAGGATCACGTTCTGCTCGTGACTGATGCGCAATTCATCATGCCCGAACCGCGCGGCCAGATCGGCCATCACACGCATCTGATCGGACGTGGCATCGCCGGGCGTTTTGCCGTGAGCTTTCAGCGAAATGGTCACGATGGAATAGCCCGGCTCGCGGTGCGCGGTCAGGTTGGTGTCGGCCCAAGACCGGAACATGCCGTCCTGTTCGTAAGCCGCGTGGTAGGCGTCGTCCGATGCTTGACGGAACGCCGGTGCCGCGAACTGAGCTTCGATGCCTTGCAGCACCTCTTGGTCCACACCGCTAAAGGCTGGGCGCAACTCAGCGAAGCGCGCGTCAACCAAGTCGCGGAACGTGTCCAAGCCGTTCTCATGTACGGTGATTTTAATGCGGGCTTTATACTTGTTATCGCGACGACCCAGCGTGTTGTAGACGCTCACAACGGCTTCGCAGTAGGGGAGCAAGTCCGCTTTCGGCAGGAAGTCGCGGATGATCTTGCCCACCATGGGCGTCCGTCCCAGGCCACCGCCGACCATGACCTCAAACCCAGGCGCACCGGCCTCGTTGCGCACCATACGCAAACCGATGTCATGGGCCTTGGTAACGGCGCGGTCATTGGGTGATCCCGTGATTGCAATTTTGAACTTGCGGGGCAGGAACTGGAATTCTGGGTGGTCGGTGGACCACTGACGCAGAAGCTCTGCCACCGGACGGGGATCTTCGATTTCGTCCGCCGCGGCACCGGCAAACTGATCAGACGTCACGTTGCGGATGGTGTTGCCCGAGGTCTGGATGGCATGCATGCCAACTTCGGCCAGCGCCTCCAACATATCCGGCACATCCGCCAGTTTAGGCCAGTTGTACTGTATATTCTGGCGCGTGGTGAAGTGGCCATAGCCCTTGTCCCACTTGTCCGCGATGTCTGCCAGCCGGTTCATCTTGGCGCTGTCCAGCGTACCATAGGGAATGGCCACGCGCAGCATGTAAGCATGCAGTTGTAGGTAAAGGCCGTTCATCAGCCGCAGTGGCTTGAATTCGTCTTCTGTGAGCGAGCCGTCCAAACGGCGTTCCACCTGCCCGCGGAACTGGTTCACACGGTGGCGGACGTAGGCATCATCATACTCGGAATAGGTATACATGGCTGGCTCCTCAGGGGCGCGGCTTTAGGACAGGGCTGCAAGCTCGCGCTTGCCATGGGCGTAATTGGATGGGCCGGTGGCCCGGAACACTTCGCGGAAATGGGTGGCTTCTGGCCCATTGGGGCCGGGCTTCGCATCGGCGAGGTAAGCCCCCACAACGCGGTCCACCTGCTGGCTGGCAAAAATCAAACGCACATCTGCATGGGCTTCGTCTTCGATCAATTCCGCATCATTGAGCGCGCGGGACCAGGTGTCGTCTTCGGTGAGGTAAATCACGTCGCCTTCCAACAGGTCATTGGCGGTGACAATCTTGGGCGTGAACGTCCGGGGCATGTGTGACTTCCTCTGCAAGCTTGAGGATCAATATAGAATTTTGTTCCCTATTCTGGCTATGGGCTGGACAAAATAAGACCAGGGTTCCTATGCTGGGCGCATTGGAACCTTATTGTTCCGCTAACTGGGGGATTCACACATGGCCGTTCAGCTCGACCCCACCGACCGCAGAATTTTGGACGTGCTTCAGCGTGACGCGACCCTGTCGCTCGACGACATAGCCAAGGAAGTTGGGGCCTCTAAGACCCCGGTTTGGAACCGAATTCGCAAGATGCGTGAGGCGGGAGTGATCAAGGCCAACACGGTGTTGTTGGACGCCGAAGCTTTGGGGTTGGAGGCGTGTTTCTTTGTTCTGATCCGAACATCCGAACATGAAGCGGACTGGCAACAAAGATTCCTGGCGACGCTACAGGCGCGACCGGAGGTGATGGAGGCCCACCGTTTGGCCGGGGACATCGACTACATCCTAAAGGTCCGCGTGGCCAATGCCCGAGCCTATGATGAGTTCTACCAAGCCCTTATTGCCGAAGTTCGTATCTTCAACGTGACAGCGCTGCTTTCGATGGAAGAGATCAAGAGCACCACGGCTTTGCCGGTGCTCCCAGATTAGCCTCACTTCCGGCGTTTGTGCTCGTCCAAGCGGGGCAAGATTTCCACGAAATTGCAGGGCCTGTGGCGGTAATCGAACTGCATGGCGAGGATTTCGTCCCAGGCGTCCTTGCAGGCACCGGGCGAGCCAGGCAGGGCGAACATATAGGTGCCATTGGCCACGCCCCCGGTGGCGCGGCTTTGGACAGCGGATGTGCCGATTTTCTCCATGCTGACCCAGGTGAACACCGTCCCGAACGCCTCGATCTCTTTTTCATAGACATCGCGGTGCGCCTCCACGGTGACATCGCGCCCGGTAAGGCCGGTGCCCCCTGTCGATATTACCACGTCAACCTCAGGGTCTTCCGACCACGCGCGCAGCAAATCGGCGATTTCTGACCGTTCATCGCGCACAATCTGGCGGTGCGCCACAGTGTGTCCTGCGCCCTCAATCCGCTCCACCAACACATTCCCGGACCTGTCGTCCACAAGGCTGCGGGTATCGCTCACGGTTAGGACCGCAATACGGATCGGCACAAATTCCATGGTTTCATCAATGCGCGACATCAACGGGCCTCCCAACCCTTGGCGAACCCTGTGGGCTCAATGCGTGTCTAACCAGTCTTGTAATTCCAACAGGTCCGCCCAAGCCTCCCGCTTGGCCGCTGGATTTCGCAGCAAGTAGGCCGGGTGGAACATGGGCAGCACCGGCAAGTCCATGGCTTGGGTCCACTGGCCCCTGAGCCGCGTGATCCCCCGTTTTCCCAGCATGGCTTGGCAGGAAATATTTCCCATTGTGATCAGCACGTCCGGCCCTGCCAGGGCGATGTGCCGTTCCACAAAAGGCATCAGCATGGCGATTTCGTCGGATTTGGGGTCACGGTTCTGCGGCGGACGCCAGGGCAGGACGTTGGTGATATACACTCCGGTGTCGCTGTCTGACCCACGGTCCAACCCAATGGCACCTAGCATTTTGTCCAAAAGCTGCCCGGCCCGACCCACAAAAGGTTTGCCTTGCTGGTCTTCATCCCGGCCCGGGGCTTCGCCTAGGATCATGACGCGCGCCGAGGGGTGGCCGTCGCTAAACACCAGATTGCGCGCCCCGCGTTTCAATTCACAATGCTCAAACTGTCCCATGGCGGCGCGCAGTGCGGCCAGGGTGTCAGCGCCTGAGGCAAGCTGTTTGGCATCCCCCACTGGATCAACCGCCCGCGCCATGGGAACAACTTTGGGCGCAGGTTTCGCAGCCGCATGTGCCGGCGCAGCAGCCTCTAACGCATAGCGGTCGATGGGAGCCTCAGAGATGGCTTCATCCACCCCAAGCTCCACTTGCCATTCCAAGGCCATGGCCAGTTCTGCATGCGTCCACGTTTCCATGGCCCAAATCTAGGGGAGCCGGGCAAAGAGGTAAACGCCCCGCTTGGCACCTGACAGAGGCTCCCCTATAGCTGTGCCAACCCCCGTGAGAGAGCGCCCATGACCTTCCACCAATCCCATTTGCTTGGCATAGAACCTCTGTATCCCATTGAGATCACGACGGTTCTTGATCTGGCGGATGAATACGCCGACCTGAACCGGCGGGAGGATAAGCACGGCACCGCGCTCGCCGGGCTCACTCAGGTGAAGATGTTCGTTGAAAACTCCACCCGTACCCAGGCCAGTTTTGAGTTGGCGGGCAAACGTTTGGGCGCGGATGTGATGAATATGGCAATGCAGACATCTTCCGTGAAGAAGGGCGAAACGCTCATCGACACGGCGGTGACGCTGAACGCCATGAACCCCGATTTGCTGGTGGTACGGCATCCCCATTCAGGGGCGGTTGACCTGTTGGCGGAGAAGGTAAACTGCGCCGTGCTGAATGCTGGGGACGGCAAGCATGAACACCCGACACAGGCCCTCCTCGACGCCTTGACGATCCGGCGGGCAAAGAACCGTCTGCACCGCCTGACCATCGCCATTTGCGGCGACATCGCTCACAGCCGGGTGGCGCGGTCGAACATTCTGTTGCTCCATAAAATGGAAAACCGCGTGCGTTTGATCGCGCCGCCCACGCTGCTGCCCGCCGGTGTGGCGGATTGGGGCGTGGAGGTCACTCACGATATGGAAGAAGGCCTCAAAGGCTGCGATGTGGTGATGATGTTGCGGCTGCAACGGGAACGGATGGATGGTGGGTTCATCCCATCTGAACGGGAGTATTACCACCGGTTTGGGTTGGATCAGGACAAACTTGATCATGCCAACGACGACGCCATCGTTATGCATCCCGGTCCCATGAACCGGGGTGTGGAAATCGACGGACTTTTGGCGGACGATCTCAACCGTTCGGTGATCCAGGAACAGGTGGAGATGGGCGTGGCAGTGCGCATGGCAGCCATGGACCTGTTGGCGAGAAACTTACGTTCTGCCACAGCGGCTTAGGCGGCGTTCTTAAAGCGATCTGGCAATCGGTGGAGCCTTAGTGGACCCGCGGTGATATCCCCTGGTATTTCCCAGAATTCCGTTTTGGGGCGCGGTCGCCAGGCGTTTTGCATGGCCGTCCTTAGGTCATCAAATGGTACGCCATCCGTCACGGGCGCAGCGTCTACAGTGTCGAACCATCTCTGATCGTTCCGGGTCTTGGAAAACCAGTGCCGCCCAATCATCGCGTCTTTGGGACTCGCCACGCCAGACGACCCATCGGCCACGGAGTTTCGACGGTCCATTGTGCCTGTGTATAGCTCGCGATCCGCATGTTTGAGGTGCAGCAGATATAGACCCACTGGCATCTCCAGTTTCCTGGAGGTTGCATAATGCCCTCCGCGGGACAGCCGGGTCGGGCCTTTCACGATGCAAGGTTTGGAATAGAGCGCTGACAGTCGCACATGCCGACGAGTGGCCAGAATTTGCGATCCCAAAGCCTCGGTTTCCTCGGAGGGTCTGTGGATCAACTCCAATCCTATCGGTGTGATCACATCTGCCTTGCCCGTCTGCTGCAAAACCTCAGGCAAGGTCCCAACCGCCGGGTCTGTGATCACAAGCTCGTCCACATCTCCAACGATCACCGCATCGTGGTAAATGCGCAAACCTTGCGCCCAATGGTCCGCGATGTGGCCAATGGCGCAAACGTCA
>JBCDFD010000188.1:0-6438 GCA_039178645.1 Pseudomonadota bacterium
ATGGTGTCGGTCATGGGCGAGCCTCCGGTTTGGGGTGGCGGTAGACCAGATCCTCGGGGTCCGGACGGCGGGCGGTACGATCCAATCTACAGCCAAGCTTTTTGGCTGTGGCGATGGAGCGTTTGTTGTTGGGATCGATATAGCTGACCAATGTGGACCAGCCGAGATCGCCATAAACGTGGTCACGGATGCACAGCGCGGCCTCTTGGATGAGGCCCTGCCCTTCAAAGGCAGGTGACCAGATCGACCAGCCCAATTCACGTTCCGGCCAGTGGATCGGATAATAGGGACCGCAGATACCCACGGGGCGTTCGGAAGATTTGTCCACCATAACGAAAAGCCCAAACCCGCGCAGCGCCCAGTGGCCCGTGACGCCCGCGAAGGTACGCCAGCTTTGGCTGATCTCTTCGATGGGGCCGCCCACGAATTTGGACCGATCAGACTTGGCAAAAGCGTTGAACGGTTCGTAGTCGCTCAACTGCGGTGGTCTTAGGGTCAGACGTTTGGTGGTGAGCGTTGGACCGAGGGTGACACTCATGGGCGGCCTCCCCAATGACCGAGCGTGCAACCGGGCGTGATCCAACGGGCGCGGGCTACGCCCGCGACATGACGCTTGGCGATTTGCAGAGCAAATCGCGTGGGCGCTTGGCCCCGTCGCCCGATGATCCCAGTAGCTATTGTCATGGCCCGACCTCAGCTGGGGCGGGATGACGCCAGATTTGCAGTTGACCGAAAAGGATGTGGTCAACGTCGCTCTCATGGTGGGCGCCAAGGCGTGTGGCCACTTTGGCGGAGCCTGCGTTGGCGGGGGCCACTAGGCTGATGGCTGTGGTCCAACCCAAGTGGGTGTAGGCCCAATTGCGCGCGGCCTGCGCCGCTTCGGTGGCGTAACCGCGGCCTTCAAATCCGTCCATGAGGTCCCAGCCGATTTCAGGTTCTGGCCATCCTTCGGGGTACCAAGGTCCAATGACGCCCACGAATGCGCCGGTGGCGGATTCGCTGACGGCAAAGCGTCCGTAACCGCGCAGCGTCCAGTGGCCGATTTCGGTGGCTAAGGTGCGCCAGGTGCGGTGGGACTCTTGCGGCCCGCCCACGTATTGGGAGCGATCAGACGCATAGAAGTTCGCCATGGTGTCGAAATGCTCCGGCCCCAAAGGACCCAGCGTCAGGCGCGCGGTGGTCAATGTGGGCGGTGTCATGGGTGTGCTCCGTGCCGCCAGACATGGACATCTTGGAGACCCAGACGGGCCTCTTCGGCGTAGTCGCGGTTTGCACTCAGTTTCTGAGCCACACGGGCAGACTTGATATTGCCCGCATCGATGTAGCTGACGGTTTCGCCAGGACCGAAAAGTGAGAACGCGTGATCTCGCGCCGCATCGGCGGCCTCGGTGGCGTAGCCATGACCCCGATAAGCTGGGAGCAACATCCACCCCAATTCCGGTTCCGCGTCGCCCCATTCCAGCCCCACCATGGTGAAGCCGATGCGTGTGCCGTCACCGCGCAGTGTCATGGTCCAGATGCCATGGCCATTGAGCATCCAGCCGCCCACATAGGTGGCGAAATTGGCAAAGGCCTCTTCGGCGTCCATGGGGGTGCCCAGAAAATCGTCGTCGGGCGCAAAGATCGCCGACCAGTCCGGCACATCCTCAACGCACGGCGCACGAAGGATCAGCCGGTCGGTTTCCAAAACCGGCACGAGCGCACCGAAACGTGCGGCCATGGCGGCGGCACGTCCTTTGGGCGGTTGGAGGCAGCGCATCTGTGTCATGCCACCACCCGATTTGCGCCAGGCCAGTGGCGGAAAGCTTGTACACCGGGCAAGGCGGCTGGGGGTGGTGGGGAATCGCGGTCAGGCTCGGCCCCAAGCTTCAGCGCCAATGCGCGGGAGGCGTGATTGTCGGGGTCGATATAACTGACAACACTGCGCCATTTCAGGTCGCTAAAGAGGTGGGCCAAAACAGCGGTGCTGGCCTCGCGGGCGTAGCCTTTGCCTTCGTAGGCCTCGGATGTGAGCAGCCACGCCATTTCCGGTTCGGGGAAATCGCCCGGATGGTATGGGCCTGCGAGCCCGATGGTTGCCCCGCCATCCTTGAGCCGCACGGCAAAGAAGCCGTAGCCGCGGAATGCCCATTGGCCTGCATATTCGGAAAACCGCCGCCACGCGGGACCTGGGCCCAGTGGCCCACCGTAGAACTGCGCGCGGTCTTCGCTGAAGAATTGGACCATTGCGTCCATATCCTCGGGTCCCGGCGCGCTGAGCACCAGCCGTTCCGTATGCAGAACCGGGGAGGTCATTTTTTCTTGCCAAACCCGCTGAGACCCGGGGGCAGACCACCGCCGCCCAGTCCGGGCAAGCCGCCTGCGCCCATTTGAGCTTGTGCCGCTGCGATCTCGGCATCGGACGGGCCTTTGCCGCCCAAGAGCCCACCCATCTGGCGCATGAGGCCTTTCTTGCCCATTTTGCCCATCTTTTTCATGGTGTCGGCCATCTGGCGGTGCATTTTCAGCAAGCGGTTGAGCTCGCTCACCTCCAGCCCCGCGCCCGCCGCGATGCGTTTTTTGCGAGACGCTTGCAGAAGCTGGGGGTTGGCCCGTTCCTTTTTGGTCATGGAATTGATCAGTGCGATCTGACGGCGCAGGACCTTGTAGTCGAGCCCAGCCTGTTCGATCTGCTTGGCCATTTTGCCCATGCCGGGCATCATGCCCATGACGCCTTCCATGCCGCCCAGTTTCATCATCTGTTCAAGCTGGCCGCGCAGGTCGTTCATGTTGAACTGACCTTTTTGGAAGCGCTTCATCATGCGCTCGGCTTGCTCGATTTCCAGGGTTTCCTGGGCCTTTTCCACAAGGCTGACGATGTCGCCCATGCCCAGGATGCGGCCGGCGATCCGGGTGGGGTGGAATTCTTCGAGCGCGTCCATCTTTTCGCCGAGGCCCACAAATTTGATGGGCTTGCCGGTGACCGCGCGCATGGACAGGGCCGCACCGCCGCGGCCATCGCCGTCCATCCGTGTGAGCACCACGCCGGACACCCCAATTCGCTGGTCAAAGTTTTCCGCCGTTGTCACGGCGTCCTGACCGGTGAGACCGTCGACCACCAACAGAGTTTCGCGGGGCGAGGCCACATCGCGGACCTGTTCCACCTGGGTCATCAGTTCATCGTCAATGGACAGGCGGCCGGCGGTGTCAAGCATGACCACATCGTAGCCGCCCAGCGTGGCCTGCTGTTTGGCCCGTTTGGCGATGGTGACAGCGTCCTGGCCTTTGATGATCGGCAGAGTGTCCACGCCGATTTGTTTGCCGAGGATTTCCAGCTGTTCCATGGCTGCCGGGCGTTGGGTGTCAAGCGAGGCCATCAGCACGCGTTTGCCGTTGCGGTCCGTCAGACGCTTGGCGAGCTTGGCGGTGGTGGTGGTTTTACCGGACCCTTGCAGACCGACCATGAGGATCGGGGCGGGCGGATTGTCGACCTTCAACTCACCCGGCTCGTCATTGTCGCCCGCGAGCATCTTGATCAGTTCGTCATGGACGATCTTGATCACCTGCTGGCCCGGGGTCACCGATTTGGTGACGGACGCACCGGTGGCCTTTTTGGTGACTGCCTTGATGAAATCGCGCGTGACAGGCAGAGACACGTCGGCTTCTAGCAGGGCCACAAGCACCTCGCGCATGGCGGTTTTGACGTCTTCTTCGGAAAGCGCACCCGCCTTGGTGAGCCGGTCGAACACACCGCCTAAGCGCTCTGAGAGACTTTCAAACATGGGCGGGTCCTCCTGCGACCGTTGACATTTGGCCCCCCAAACATGGCGACCGGCGAGACGTTACGAAACCCCCATGACCGCAAAGCCATGCCCCAAACGAAAACTGCACCCGCGGGCGCATAGCGCTGGCGTGTGGCGATCCCAGAATTCGGGACCGGAAGACTCAGACGGCTTCCGGGAGTGACGTGCGGATAGAGGTGTGACGCTCCCCCGTCAAGGTGCGCTGGCGGGGAGGCCGTCCGGGATGGTCAGATAACTACAGCCGAGCACGCTGGAAATGCATGGCGTCGGCGCCCCAGAGGCGAATGGCGGGCAACCATTCGTTCTTTTCCATGATGTCCAGGAAATCCTTGTACTCGGGCTTGGAAAAGAGCGCATCGGGTGCGCGAACGCGCAGGCCGTTGGGTGCCGCGAAAAAGTCCACCGCGCAGCCATAGGCATGCATCGAAAACTTCCGGCCACCCCGCATGGTGCGGTGGTTGTACCCGCCGGCGTAGCGATCTATGCCCAGGTCTTTCATCCGCTTCATGCCATAATGGTCATGCACTTCGATCATCGCTTTTTTCAGTTGATCGGCACAATCGCGGTGAACCGTCATGCGGCTGGTCGTCTTATCCAAAGCAAAATCCAGCCGCAATTTGAACGGCAGCTTGAACGTCACCAGCTTCTTTTTGATGTCATCGCCCGGTGTGCCGTAAACCGCCTCCACGTCTTTCTGACGCGGTATCTCTGCCGGGGCGGGAGCTTTGGCGATGGCCTTGCGTTTGATGATTTCGGCCTTGCCGTTGACCTTTTTGAACAAAAACGCGTTCAGCGCCTCGGACGTGTTGACGCCCGTATGCCCGTCCACCTTGCCTGGATTAAACCCCAGTTTGTGTAGGCAGGCTTGGGTCGCACCAACGGGACGGCGTTTTTTGGGAACTTTGGTTGGGTTGAAAGTGTAGAGCTTCTTGTGCTTCTGCTCCACCGTGGTGATGGCGTTCCAACTTTTCTTGCCAATGTCACCGTCAATCCCCCCCGAATAATACCCGGCGGCGCTCAAAACCATTTGGATGTCTCTGGCTTCCATAGAGGTCTCCCTATACCTTCCAACGCCACCGTAGCAGCAATTTTGCACGCCGTTAGGGGTTTTTCGAAAGCCCAGAGGTCTGAGCCATGGGCTGCCCATCACCATCTCTCAATGGAATAGTCCTCCGCGCCCCAGGGATTGCCGTGGTAAACTGTGTGGGGAAAAACCAGGGAGGACAAAATGGCCGTGACACTTCAGGTGATCTACCCCAACAGCGACGGCACCAGTTTTGACCATGGGTACTATGGCGAAACTCATTTGCCGCTGGTGGGGCAACATATGGGCGCCCACATCGAGTCCACATTAGTGACCAAAGGCGTTTCCGATCCCGGCGGCAACACCGCTGCAGTCTATGCCATCGCCAGCATGGTCTTTGTCGACAAACCGGCTTTGGAGGCCGCTTTGGCCAAAGCAGGACCAGTTATTGAGGACATCCCAAACTTCACCAACACAGTCCCACAAATGGTGATCGGCGAAACGCTCTGACCCTTTGGGCCCCGAAATGCTTTTCTCTTGTAATCGCAGGTGTGTTTTGCAATACGCCCCCATCACGCTGGTTTGCCCTTGGGCACACCAGCCTGAGATATGAAATCAAGGATGATGTATCTTCGGCAGGGCCTACGGGGACCCTCGCGTTCACCGAAGCTCTGATTGTCAGATCACGTTGCGGGACAACCTGCACGATATAGGAGAGTTGCGATGGATCTGATCGCACAACTAGAGGCCGAGCAAATCGCCTCGCTCGGGAAGGATATTCCCGATTTTAAAGCCGGTGACACCATCCGTGTGGGCTTTAAGGTGACCGAAGGGTCGCGCACCCGAGTTCAGAACTACGAGGGCGTCTGCATTTCCCGCAAGAACGGTGAAGGCATCGCCGGATCGTTCACGGTACGGAAAATCAGCTTTGGTGAAGGTGTGGAACGTGTGTTCCCGCTCTACTCCACCAACATCGAAAGCATCACTGTGGTACGCCGTGGCCGTGTGCGCCGCGCCAAGCTGTACTACTTGCGGTCGCGCCGCGGGAAATCCGCCCGTATCGCCGAGGACACAACCTACAAGCCCATGGCGGCGAAGGCCTGAGGAGCGGCACCATGAAAAAAGACACGCATCCAGAATATCACATCATCAATGTGAAAATGACCGACGGCACGGTGTTGCAAATGAAATCGACCTACGGGTCCGAAGGCGACACGCTGGCCCTGGACATTGACCCAACGGTTCATCCGGCATGGACAGGTGGCGGCACCAAATTGCTCGACCAAGGCGGTCGGGTTTCCAAATTCAAGAAGAAATACGAAGGCTTGGGATTCTAAGGCGTCTATCGCTTTCGTCTTCTACACCACTTCGTTTCACGCGACGATATTGGCCCCAGCAATCGCTGGGGCCTTTGTTTTTGCGGTGCAGCAGAGCTTCAATGAACAAATGGTTAAGTTTTGAAATTCAAGCTTTACCAAACGTTAATTGACTAGATTTCTTGGGCTTGGAAAGGTCAACGCACTGACAATTATACTTAGCCAGTGTTCTTTATTTGTTTCCTTGAGAAACTCGGCATTTTTCTTCGTCTCACAAAGTTTTTGACATCAGAATGGATTATTTTTGAGAAAGTCA
>JBCDFD010000189.1:0-6428 GCA_039178645.1 Pseudomonadota bacterium
CGAACACTAACACACACCCCTGAAAGGAAAGACAATGTTCAAGACAACCGCAATCCTCACCGCCGCCGCCATCGCAATGGGCTCTATGGCATCTGCCAACACTCAATTGGAACTGAGCCTCGGTGTCGAACCTGGTGTGCACACATCCGCTGAACTGGTGCGCCTGAAAAACGCAATCGAAGAAAACAACAAATCCGAGATCGCGTTTATCCTCGGCGGCAGCCAGACCAACGTGGCCACGACCGACGTGAATGGCTTCTCGGGCACTGAATTGGTACGCCTGCGCCGTGCTCAAGAAGACAACAAAACCAACGAAGTTGCCTTCATCACCTCCGGTGTTGCCGCTCAAGTGACCCAAAACGTCTCGGTCGATGCCGATGGTTTCTCCGCGGATGAACGCATCCGTCTGCGTCGCGCCATGGAAGACAACAACACCCAAGAAGTGAACTTCATCCTGGGAAAATAATCGCCAAGAGGGCGATCCCATAATCGAGAAAGGACATGACAATGTTCAAAACAACAGCAATCCTCACCGCCGCCGCCATCGCATTGGGTTCGGCAGCCTCCGCAAACTCGCAATTGGCCGACAGCTTGGGCGTTGAACCTGGGGTCTATAGCACGGTCGAACTGGTCCGTCTGAAGAATGCCATCGAAGACAACAACGCGTCTGAGGTTGCCTTCATTTTACAGCGGTCCGCAGAAGCCACACGGGCAGCAAACTTCGCCGACAGTGGGTCTGACGTGAGCGCACTTCGTTTACGCAGGGCGATGGAAGACAACAACACAGCCGAGGTGAACTTCATCCTTGATGGTGGCTCTGCCGGGAGCTTTTCCAAAAGCACCCATCTGGCAAGCTCTGTCGGTGTCGACGCTCAAGCATTCACGGTTTCCGATGTGATCCGACTGAAGCGTGCGAAGGAAGACAACAACATAGCCGAGGTGAACCACATCCTGGCAAATTAAGGCGGACGCGGACACACCGCACAGACACCTCACGGCGCGCGGCCCTAAACCGCGCACCGCCTATGGCTCCGGACCCCGAAGGATCGCGGATGCCCACCAAAACACGGCGCCCCACGGCGCCGTTTTTATGTTTGGTGGATGCATGTGGTGACGGGCGGTTTTCCCAGAGCTACCGAAGTTGATGGTATCGCTTACTCGCTGGCCCGCCTCTCTCCAGACACGTGTCACCGGGTGGTTCAACCAAAGCTCGAACTATTTGCGTGCAATAATGCAGATCGCGCGTTCAAAAATCCCTAATTACGTGCGAAAATGCCTATACTATCTTCTGTCTATACCGAATTCAGAGGAAAGACACATGACCAACATCCTGCGCATCGAAAGCTCCGCTCGCACCTCCGGCTCCACCACGCGCGATCTCAATGACCAGATCGTCCACCGCTTTGCCAAGTCGGGTCCGGTTCGCGTGATCAACCGTGATCTCACGCAGCCAATCCCTCAGATCAATGAGAACTGGGTGATGGCCAACTTCACCCCGGCGGATGACCGCAGCGCGGATCAGCGGGAAACCTTGGCGCTGTCCGATACGTTGATAGGAGAACTGCAAGAGGCCGACGTCATCGTCATCGGCGTGCCGATCTACAACTTTGGCGTTCCCGCCGCTTTGAAAGCTTGGGTAGACCAAGTGGCCCGGGCGGGCGTGACGTTCCAATACAGCGCCAATGGCCCGGTTGGTTTGCTGGAAGGCAAACGCGCGATCCTAAGTGTGGCCTCAGGTGGCACCGAAGTGGGGTCAGACATCGACTTTGCCACGGGTTACATGCGCCACGTGCTCAGCTTCATTGGCATCACGGATGTGGAAGTGGTGCGTGCCGACCGACAGATGGTGGACGCGGAAGCCACCAAGGCCAAGTCCCGCGCCGACCTGGACGCGTTGGGCCTGGCGGCCTGATCAACTGCTGCGCACAACGGCTCCCCCCGGTGTTGACCGGGGGGATGCGCGTCAGTGTCTTGGGCACCGGATCAGTGCGACGCGGTCCAGTCCAAAAACAGGCCCACGTCGCCGGGCATTCCATCGGGAAAATCAACCACCCACGCATGCAAGCGATAGCCTTGGGGTTTCAGGGTGTCCCGCCAAACGCAATAAAAATCCGCGGCCTTGCCGGGAAGCGTGGCCTCCCAACCGTCCAATTCGTTGTTCACGGCGCGTCCATGGTCTGTGCAAAGCTTTGCCGGAAACCGCATGACAGGGACGGAAAATCGCCCAAGCCCCGTCGCGATGAACACCTTGTCCAAAAGCGCTTCGTGGTCCGCTGACCGCCATTTGGCGATCATGAAATCCCACGCAGCTTTGCGGGCTGCAGCCTCTTTTTCTTGCTTCCGAGCCTGCCGACGGTCGTACCGATTGGCTTCCAGGATAGCGATCTGCACCCGCAAGTCAGCGGCACTTGGAAAGCCGTCTGAAACACACGCTAACATAGTGAAACCCCTCTTCGTCGGCTTGTTGTCTTGGGACAGAGTCTAGGCTCGGATTAAGGCAGCACTGGGGCAGGAGTTGGGCGTTGGCGGTGGGAATATGTCGGATTTGATCCAAGCAGAGTGTTGAACACGGTAACTCGGAACAGTCGGAGCCACCGGTCGTGTTTATGCGAGTTATAAGGGTCGGAGCGCGCGCACACTTGGTTGGTGCCTCGTGCTTATAGAGCCGCTATGAACTTCGCCAGTTGCAAACGTATCTTTGAAGGGGCGCACACGTGTTCCTGAGCCCATGGCGAGGGCTCTCATGTTTCGCCAAGTCAACAAAACCAACTGGACTTTGACTCTGCACACGCTCACCCTTTCCCAAAAACACGACACTCACCGAAGGGCCGCTTGATCCATGAAGCCAATCCTCATTCTCGATCAGCATTTCCGTAGGCTTGAGGAATTGTTTCGGCCCGAGACGTTTGACGAGCTTTCAGCGCTTTGCGATGTCCATGATGGACAAAACTGGCCCATGCCGCGCGACCGCATTGAGGCGCTGCTGCCCGATGCGCGGTTCTATGTGGCCGCCCGGCCGGAACTCGATGCCGACGATTTGGCGGCAGCGCCAAACCTGCAAGCAACCATAGAGGTGTCCGGCGCATTCCGTGATGGCCTGGATTACACCGCATGCGTGGACCGCGGGGTCGAAGTCCTGTCCTGTTCCCCAGGGTTCCGGCGTTCGGTGGCCGAGATGACCCTGGGCATGATGCTGGCCGGAGCCCGCGGGCTGGTGGCCGAACACGAAGCCTTTCGCAGAGGTGCAGAGCGGTGGCTAGACGACCGTGAAGACACCGATTTCTCCCTCCACGACGCACCCATAGGGTTTATTGGATATGGTCAGATATCGCGAGAGACCCATCGCCTGCTGGCCCCATTTGGCCCCCATGTAATGGCCTATGACCCATTGCTGGTCGATGCTGGTCCAGACGTCGATTTATGTGACCTGGAAACGCTCGTTGCCGAAAGCCGGGTGGTGGTCATGGCGGCTGTGCCGTCCGAGACCACGCGTGGGCTTTTGAGCGCCGAGTTGATCTCTCGCCTGCAACCGGGGGCCTTGGTGATTGTGATCAGCCGAGCATGGTCGGTGGACTTCCCTGCTTTGATGGCCGCGGCAGACTCTGGGAAGATTTTGGTGGCGACCGATGTTTTCCCCGATGAACCGGTTCACCCGTCGGACCCTGTGCGACAGGCCCGCAATGTGATCCTGTCTCCGCACCGGGCGGCGGCGGTCGCTGGGGGGCGGCATCTCATCGGTGACATGATCCTTCACGACGTGAAGGCGATGATGGAAGGACGGGCGGAGCGACAATTGAAGTCTGTCGACCCCACCAGTGTCGCCAGCCTCGTGGCCGCCCAGCAAGGCATCGGCGGGATGGCAAAAACCTGAGAGTGTCCAATCAGCTACCGTGCAATGAGAGTGTCACACAGGCCGCGTTGCAAACTATGTGTCGCTTGAAGTTGGACGGATTTCCCACCAGCCAACTTTGGGCTTTATTGGACGAAACGGACGGTGGGAACTCTAAGACCGCAGTCCCGCCAAAGCAATGGGTAAACGTGGACAATCGGGAGTCTGATGATTGGTCAAAGGCCATTGGCATCAGTTGGGACGTAGCAAAATCGGTTCCCGTGCCCCGACAGCCTTTGGGCTTACAGCATCACTGCAAAAGGGGAAAATCACTGATCCGTCGATTTGTTGAGATGTGCCGTCCAAAGCTCCGGGCGGCGCTCTTTGGTTAGAGCTTCGGACTGCTCACGGCGCCAGGCGTCTATGGCCGCGTGGTTTCCCGAAAGCAAAACTTCGGGAATGGCCATGCCGTTCCAGTCCGCCGGTCGCGTGTACTGCGGGTGTTCCAGTAAGCCGTTGGAATGGCTTTCATCTTCGGTCGAATTGGCGTTGCCGAGCACGCCGGGGAGCAGTCGGACCGTGGCGTCGAGCATGGCTTGGGCGGCGATTTCTCCGCCGGTCATGACGAAATCGCCGAGGGAAACTTCTTCGAAATCAAAAGCGTCGAGCACACGCTGATCCACGCCTTCGAACCGACCGCATAGAAGCGTGATGCCCTCCGTCTGGGCCCATTCCCGGGCCATGGCCTGAGTGAATGGTCGCCCTCTTGGAGACAGGTAAACCACGGGCCAGCGGCGGCGGTCCGGCGGGCATCCGCGGGCAGCTTGCGCCAGGGCGGCGGCGACCACATCGGCGCGCAGGACCATGCCCGCACCACCGCCCGCAGGCGTGTCATCCACGTTGCGGTGCTTGCCTTCGCCAAACAAGCGCAGATCGATGGTGTCCAACTGCCAGACGCCCTCTTGGAGCGCCTTCCCGGTGAGCGACTGACCAAGTACGCCAGGAAAAGCCTGTGGAAACAGCGTGATGATCCGCGCTGACCATGCCCGCGCCAAGCGTGGGTTGCTGTCCATGAGGTCCTGGGGTTTCAGCGAGGCTCGGATCGATTTGCGACCGTGGCTCTTGGTGGGGATGGTCAAGATTTGTCCTCGCCCATGAGCCCCGGCGGTGGATCTGCGATGATCCGGCCTTCGGCCAGATTGACCGTGGGCACAGCGTCCTTGGTGAAGGGCAAGAGGAGACCGTTTTTCAGGCCGGGCCCATGGATTTCCAATAGGTCGCCCGCCCCATGGTCGA
Organism: Pseudomonadota bacterium; assembly: GCA_039178645.1. Lineage (GTDB taxonomy): Bacteria > Pseudomonadota > Alphaproteobacteria > Rhodobacterales > Rhodobacteraceae > Mangrovicoccus. The sequence continues at coordinate 5,126 of JBCDFD010000189.1, forward strand.
ACACGGCGCGCACGCGACCGATGGGTGCGCCGCCGGTATCGACTACCTGTAATCCAATGAGATCAGCGTGATAGAACTCGTCTTCGGGCAAGTTTGGCAGTCGGTCCCGTGGGGCGTAAAGCCGAGTGCCCTTCAGCGCGTCGGCCTGTTCTTTGGTTTGCACCCCGCCCAACCGGGCGGAGAAACCGTTCTTAATCTGCCCCGTGAGGCGGACGGAGTAGCTGTGCGCACCATCTTCGGTGGACAGCGGCGCATAGTCAGCAATGGCTGCGGGATCGGCGCAAAAGGATTTCAAGCGGACTTCGCCGCGCACGCCGTAAGACCCGGCGATGGCACCGACACAGGTGAGGTCTCGGGTCATGGCACCCCCTTGCAAAACCCGCGCGCGTCCACGGATCCCCCGGCGGACAGGCAGGCATCCAGGATCTCATAGCGCGTGTACTCGGCCCCGGCATAGGCGCCGAGGGCCAGCAACGTGCCGTAGATCATCAGCCGGATCATGCCTGCCTAAACCCGTGAAATTACTCAGCAGTCTCTTCGGCTGCCTTGGCTTTTTCAGCCTTCTCCTCAGCGCGGTCTTTGGCTTTCTGGCCGGGTTCGCCTTTCTTGGGGTTGGAGCGTTCTTTCTTGGGCAGGTTGCCCGCGGCTTCCAACATGCGGCTGATGCGGTCGGTGGGCTGAGCGCCTTGGTCTAGCCAGAACTGCACCCGTTCCATGTTCATTTTCACGCGCTCTTCGCTGTCTTTGGGCAGGAGCGGATTGTAGGTGCCGAGCTTCTCGATGAAGCGGCCGTCGCGGGGCATGCGGCTGTCGGCGGCCACGATGGAATAGAACGGGCGCTTTTTGGAGCCCCCACGGGCGAGACGGATTTTCATGGCCATTGGTTTTAGCCTTTGATGGCTGGGGTAGCGGGGGTTCCCCGACCTACACTTCTGTTATGACTGTTGTTTCTTGTGATGATGAATGACCTCCGCAATGATGAAGTTCAGGAATTTCTTGGCAAACTCCGGGTCGAGATCGGCCCTGTCTGCCAGGTCTTCGAGCCGCGCTATTTGTTTGGCTTCGCGGTCTGGATCGGAGGGCGGCAGGTCGTGGGTGGCTTTCAACTGCCCCACGGCTTGGGTGTGTTTGAACCGTTCGCCGAGGGTGTAAACCAGGATGGCGTCGAGGCGGTCAATGCTGTCGCGGTGGTCTTTTAGGACCTCCGCTGCGCGGGTCACTGCGTCGGTCATCTGTCCCCCCAAACCCGCCAAAAACGGCGTATGGCAAGCGTATGGCACGCGTATGGCAAACGTATGGCTCC
>JBCDFD010000190.1:0-6409 GCA_039178645.1 Pseudomonadota bacterium
AAGCCAGCCGCCGATTGCTGCCCGGACGTTCTGACCGAAGCTGAACCACCGAACGTGACCATTTCGCGCGTGACCGGTGCGGGCGATACGCTCATGGCGGTGCATATGGCGCGCGAGATGTTGAGCGTGGACCGACCCACTGCCCTGGATGACGCCACCGCCGCCGCGGCGCGGTACGTGGCCGGAGAGGATATCTGATGGCACTCACTCTCCCCATGGCGCTGCACTCGGATGTGATGCAGGCTCAAGCGAACGGCGACCCGATTGTGGCGCTGGAAAGCACCATTATCACCCATGGCCTGCCCTACCCGCGCAACTTGGAAACGGCGCTGAAGGTCGAGGCCACGGTGCGCAAAGCCGGTGCCATACCTGCCACCATCGCAGTGATTGACGGCACGCTCCACGTCGGTCTGAGCAAAACGCAACTGGGCGCACTGGCCGAAGCCAAAGACGTGGCCAAGCTGTCTCGCGCTGACATGGCCGTGGCTATTGCCACAGGCCGAACTGGCTCAACCACAGTGGCCGCCACCATGATCGCGGCCCATGCCGCAGGGATCAGCGTGTTTGCCACCGGCGGGATCGGCGGTGTGCATCGCGGGGCCGAAGACACGTTCGACGTCTCCGCTGACCTGCAAGAGTTGGCTCAGACACCGATCACCGTGGTCTGTGCCGGGGCGAAGGCGATTCTGGATCTGCCCAAGACCCTGGAAGTTCTGGAAACCAACGGCGTGCCCGTCATTGCCCATGGTCAAGGCGCCCTGCCCGCCTTTTGGTCCCGCGACAGTGGGCTGGTCGCGCCGCTGCGCCTGGACGACCCGGCGGACATTGCCAAGTCGGCTGCGATGCGACAGGCGCTCGGTCTGCCCGGCGGTCAAGTGGTGGCCAACCCGATCCCCGCAAGTGAGGAGATACCGAAGGCCATCATGGACCCGATCATTGCCCAAGCGCTCGCAGACGCGGATAAAGTCGGCATCAAAGGCAAGGACGTGACGCCCTATCTTCTGCAACGGGTGTTCGAACTCACCGACGGTCGATCGCTCGACGCCAACATCGCTTTGGTGCGCAACAACGCCGAGCTTGCCGCGTCGATTGCCAAAGAAATGACCAAACTTGCCCAATAGCACAGCAGTTTTTGCGTTGCGGCCCCTTGGTCCATTGTACAGGGGCATCCCGCGGCTTACCTTTGCGATGATCAGTTAAAGGACACCCACCCCCGACATGCGCGACCCATTCGAGGATCAGATACAGCACCGGCGCAGGCCTGGGCTCTTGGCAAACTTGCGCTCCAGCTTCCTGACGGGTCTGGTGGTGATCGCACCCATTGGTCTGACCGTGTACCTGATTTGGACTGTGGTCGGCTGGGTGGATGGTTTCGTGCTGCCGCTGGTGCCCTCCCGGTTCAATCCCGAGCAATACATCGGGATCAACCTGCGTGGCGTGGGGGTCATCTTCCTGCTTCTGTTCACCATTTTGGTGGGCTGGATTGCCAAAGGGCTCATTGGGCGGTCGCTGATCAATGCGGCCGAGGAACTGGTGGGGCAAATGCCCGTGGTCCGGTCGATCTATGCTGGGCTCAAACAGATCGCCGAAACCGTGTTTGCGCAGCAGGAAACCAGTTTCGACAAGGCGTGCCTGATCGAGTACCCGCGCAAGGGCATTTGGGCCATTGGCTTCATATCCACCTCAGCCAAGGGCGAGATCAGCCGCAAGGGCGGCGACAACGATGATGATTTGGTCAGCGTGTTCGTCCCGACCACCCCCAACCCAACGTCGGGGTTTCTGCTGTTCTTCCCGCGCAAAGATGTCCAAGAGTTGGATATGAGCGTTGAGGATGCCGCGAAGTTGGTGATTTCCGCTGGTCTCGTTTACCCTAACGACAAGGACCCCGCCGCTGATCCGGTGGTGAAACTGCCAGGCCAAGCTGCCGAATAAACTCCCATGTCCTCCGCTGCCATTGGGTTTGTCACGGCCCTGTCCCTAATTCTTGCCATCGGCGCGCAGAACGCATTCGTTTTGCGCCAGGGATTGGCACGTCAGCATGTGCTGCCTTTGTGCCTACTGTGCGCAACATCCGACGCCATCCTGATCACCGCAGGAGTTCTGGGGTTCGGCGCACTGGTGGAAAGCGCGCCCTGGTTCCCGCTGGCCATGACCATTGGCGGAGCTGCGTTTTTGATCGCCTACGGCATAAATAGGTTGCTGGCCGCAAAGAAAGGCGGACAGGGATTGGAGCTGAGCGGGCAAAGCGCCAGCCTCGGGCGCACCTTGGCCGTCGGCGCGGCCTTCACTTGGCTGAACCCCCATGTCTACCTCGACACTGTCGGGCTCATCGGGGCGATCTCCACGGCGCATCTGGGCCCGGACAAACTCGCCTTTGGTATCGGCGCGGTCACGGCGTCGTTCGTGTTTTTCTTCAGCCTTGGCTACGGCGCACGCTGGTTGAGCCCTATCATGCAAAGCGCGCGAGCCTGGCAAAGGCTCGACGCGCTCATTGGGATCGTCATGCTTGCCTTGGCGGCAGGCTTGATTATGTCGCTGTTCTGAGTGGATGCGACGGGGGCTTTAGCCCCGCGCCAGCATCTCTTCACGGTTCGCCCTAAGACGCGAAAAATCATCGCCCGCATGGTAGCTTGAGCGCGTGAGCGGCGTTGCAGACACCATCAAAAACCCTTTGCCGTAGGCCGCCTTTTCATAGCTAGCAAATTCCTCAGGCGTCACGAACCGGTCTACCGCGTGGTGTTTTGGCGTGGGCTGGAGGTACTGACCAATGGTCAGGAAATCCACATCCGCCGCGCGCATGTCATCCATTATCTGGTGCACCGACTGCTTGTCTTCACCAAGGCCCACCATGATCCCAGATTTGGTGAACATGGACGGATCAAGCTCTTTCACCCTTTGGAGCAATCGCAGCGAATGGAAATACCGCGCACCGGGACGGACCGTTGGATAGAGACCGGGGACGGTTTCAAGGTTGTGGTTGAACACGTCTGGACGGGCTTCCACCACCGTTTCCAGAACCTCAGGCTTACACTTAAGGAAATCAGGCGTTAGGATCTCAATTGTGGTGCCAGGCGACCGGTGACGGACTGCACGGATGGCCTGGGCGAAATGCTCTGCACCACCGTCTTCCAGGTCATCGCGGTCCACCGACGTGATCACCACATGGTTGAGCCCAAGCTTCTGAACCGCGTCGGCCACGCGACCGGGTTCGAACACATCCAGCGTCTGAGGCTTGCCCGTAGCCACGTTGCAAAATGTGCAGCCGCGGGTGCAAATCTCGCCCATGATCATCATGGTGGCATGACCTTGCGACCAGCATTCGCCCGCGTTCGGGCACCCTGCCTCTTCGCACACGGTGACGAGCTTGTTTTCCCGCATGATGCGGCGTGTCTCGTTGTACCCTTCGGATCCCGGTGCTTTCACGCGGATCCAAGACGGCTTTTTGGGCTGCGCATTGTCCTTGCGGTGCGCTTTTTCCGGGTGCCGTTCCTGAGGTATCTTCAAGTCTCGCATCGTTTTCCTCCAACCACGTGCATTCCTACACCCATAAGGACATTTAGGCCGAGGCGACATCTGCGCACGTGCAAACCCGCCATGCGCAGAGCGCCGGGACTGATGAGCAGTTGTCCATGTAGTCGGAAACGGTTGGTAAGTCCAACGGCAGGCTTCGCGCTATGGGAGTCATGTATCGATAGCTAACGGCGACACAGCGCAAATTGCTGTTTCGGGGAACGGGATTACCGACTGACACGATCACCCGGGTGGCACCGCATACCCATATAAACCATACAACAATTGGTTGGCGTGAGTTTTTGTCTGAGGGATCGGTCCAGAACGCGTTAAGATCCCAGAAAAAAAACGGGGGCCGGCGGCCCCCTGAAATGTCTAGCTTTTGATCAGCCGATCAAAGGGCCGAACTTGCCTTGGGTCTCTTCGTAATGGCGGCGCAGTCGTTGCAGTGCGATCCGAAGCACAACCTTGCCTGAACGCGCGGACCAACCGAACCGTTTCTCGCAGCTTTCCATGCCTTCGAGATAGCAGCAGCAGCGCAGAACCACGTCCCCAAGTCCCGGACCCAGATCGAGCAGCGCTGACTGCACACGTTCCCGGGCCGCCGTCGGCCCGAACGCCACTCCCTGACCGGGCTGATAGGCAGTGCGATCGGAACCCGTAAGGAATGTCTCCCAGTTCTGCGTGGTGCGCGACCCCATCTGAGCCAACTCAAAGTCTTCCCGCAGACGCTCACCCGCGTTGACCAGTTCAGACCCCAGGAACGGCTTGCCTTCTTTGTCTTTGCGGCGGGCCAGAATTGCCAGGGGAGACTCCGCAAGGTTCTGCTTCACCCGTTGAGAACGGCCACTGGTGCCGGTTGAAAACTCCCGGTCGGCCATTTCGCGATGCTGGGCTCCAAACGGTGCCATGGCTTCGGCAAAACCGGCTGGGTTGGCCTCTTCGGCCAAATGCCGCTTCAACGCAGATCGTCCCGCCTGAGTGATGGTGTAGCGGGAAATCCGCCCAACCGTCACGCAGCTGATCCAATCGCGCAACGCCAAAGCCTCGGCGATGCTCCGGTCCACAGCGGCGGTGCGTGTGCTGTTGCCGTCGGGCGTTTCGCGGACAATCACCGCGCGCTCCATATCTTTGGCCACGGCGAGAATGGCGCCGCTTTCGGCCATGCGCGTCAGCACACGAATGCACTCTTGGTCATGTTCTGAAGTTTCAACGGATGCGGCTTTAATGGTGGTCATTACTGACATAATACCAAGCTCCTTGGTTTGCGCTTTTTGCGCGGATCGTGTGTCGGACTGTCGGGCCAAGCGGTGGAGCGCGTCGTCGATCAACGGATCATCCCGACGCTCTTCGAAGCGGCGCACTTGCCGCGAAATTGTTGAGGGGTGGCAGCCAACCAGCCGTGCAATCTGGCGGATCGATTTGCCCCACGCGATGTGAGTCAAATAATGGATCACCGCATCGGGCACGGTGCCGGTCAATTTTTCCTGTGCTGTCACGTGCGCGGTCATGCGCACCACCTCCTGACAAGTTAGCCGAAAACGTTAACAGTGTGCCGGTGCATTCACTTTGTATCAACCCTGGGTTGTGTGTGTTAGCGCAACGTTAAAATAACGCACCCTGTTAGATATTGTTTCTAAAAGCTAAACCTTTCAGACGGGAGCGTTCGGCGATCACGCACTCACGCAACACCCGCTAAGGTTGTTTCAAACTCTGTGGACAACTCTGTGGAAGGAATGAGTGATGACCGATCTTCAAACGCTTTTAAGGACCCTCGATCGCCCCCGGCTTTTGGTCAAAGCAGCCCGCCATGGGAAGGCGACCTACCGGCGGGACAAACACCTTACGCGCTTGCTCGATACCCCATTCTTGCCCGGTCATGGGCAGGCTTCGATGCAGTTGATTTGTATAGAACAAGAATTCGACGCAGCGCGCCGGTCGCGCGCAGCAGATTATTCACCAGCACGTCACATCAACGTGCTGGCTGCCCTCATGGCAGAGGCCGAAGCTTTTCTAGTCCAGAAGGCTCAGGAAAACGCGTCTGCGACTTCTGACTTTCTGCGCGTGGTATAGTCGGTGAGCGCTTCACGGATGCCCGCGTCCAAGGCTGGCGGTTCATAGGCCGCCAACAGCTTCGCGACGCGGTCTGACGCCAACACGCTGGTGTCAAATCCACCGTTTTCTTCCCATGTTTCAAAGGCATTATAGTCAAATACCTCTGATCTCCAGAACGCGTCTTTGAAATGCCTTTGGGTGTGGGCACAGCCCAAGAAGTGCCCGCCTGGACCAACCTCTCGCAGAGCATCGAGAGCCTGTTCCTCTTCACCGAATTTCACCGGTGCCGCCATTCGGTGCAAAGCGCCCAGTTGATCGGCATCGATCACGAATTTCTCAAAACTTGCCACCAGCCCGCCCTCGAGCCAGCCACAGGCGTGAAGCATAAAGTTCACGCCCCCATGCAGTGCTGCGTTGAGCGAGTTCGCGGTTTCATAGCCCGCCTGCGCGTCGGGGAGTTTTGAGCCACAGAAGCTTCCCCCAGATCGGTAAGGCAATCCGAGCCTACGGGCCAATTGCCCGGCCCCGTAAATCACTTGGCTGGCTTCTGGCGTACCAAAGGTCGGTGCACCGGAATTCATGTCGATGGAAGTCACGAAGGCGCCGAAAATAACCGGCGCTCCGGGGCGCACCAATTGGCTGTAGGCGATGCCTGCCAAGGCCTCGGCAAGGATTTGTGTTAGAGTTCCGGTAACGCTTACAGGGGCCATGGCACCGCCAACGATGAACGGCGACACGATACAGGCTTGATTCGATTCGGCGTAAACCTCCAAAGCTCCCATCATCACGCTGTCGAATGTGAGCGGTGAGTTAATGTTTATGAGCGAGGTCATAACGGTTTCGG
>JBCDFD010000191.1:0-6394 GCA_039178645.1 Pseudomonadota bacterium
CACCTCGGCATGGACGTCGAAGACTGGCCACCGGACAATATCGAAGACCTCGCGAAGAAGTTCGAGGATCAATTCTGATCGCAGCCGACTTTGTGCTAAGATCGGGCTCAACTCCGGTGCAGGTGACCAGCCATGACCAAAGATGAACTCGAACTGGAACAGATACGCGCGACGATCGCGAACCTGAACGCCGAAACCGCGAAGCTTCAGCAAGAGGCGCGGTTTCCGCCGGTGGTGATGGCGGCGACGATACTTGGGGTGGTTGCCCCAGTTCTCACAGCCATAATAGCGCTCTACGGAGCGCAATAATACTCGGGCAATCCCGCCCCAATAAGGAGCGCCGTCGCACGCATGACGGCCGGACAAAGCAAAATCTGAAAGGACAAACCCATGCGTCACGCCCGCGGATACCGCCGCCTGAACCGCACCCATGAGCACCGCAAGGCCCTGTTTGCCAACATGGCCGGGTCGCTCATTGAACATGAACAGATCAAGACCACTCTGCCCAAGGCCAAGGAACTGCGCCGTGTGGTTGAAAAGCTGATTACGCTAGGCAAGCGCGGCGATTTGCATGCCCGCCGTCAGGCAGCCGCCCGTTTGAAGCAGGACGCCCACGTGGCGAAGCTGTTCGAGGTCCTGGGTCCACGCTACGCCGAACGTCAGGGCGGCTATGTCCGCGTTTTGAAAGCCGGTTTCCGCTATGGCGACATGGCGCCCATGGCGATCATCGAATTCGTCGACCGTGACGTGGACGCCAAAGGCAAAGCCGACCGTGAGCGTTTGGAAGTCGAAGAGGCCGCCGAAGACGCATAAGTCCGGCCCAACGCCCGTGACCGAAGCCCGCCCCATCGGCGGGCTTTTTCATTTGGGGCGCAGCGGGTAAACTGGTGCCATGAAACCCGCAGGATACTCCGGCAAACCGTTGAGCCAGAAACTGGGCTTCAAACCCGGCTGGCGGGTGGGGCTGGTGCGCGCACCGGATCACTATGCCGATCTGGTGGCGGACGCTGACGGAGTGTCTTTTGGCCCGCTGAGGGTCGGCGCTGATGCCGCCCACGTGTTTTTCCACGGCGGTGAAGACCTTGCGGCGGAAGCCCAGGCCGCCATTGATCACTTGCGGGACGGTGGAATGCTCTGGGTGTCCTGGGCAAAGAAATCCTCGAAGCTGCATGCGGGCGTCACCGAAGACATGTTTCGCGACACCATCCTTCCGCTGGGTTGGGTGGATACCAAGGTCTGCGCGGTGGATGTGGACTGGTCGGGCCTGAAATTCCTGAAACGGAAAGGCTAAACGGTGGACGATCTTTTCGGCACGCCGCCAGAACCACCGCAGAAATCACCGCCACCGGCGCGCCAACCTTTGGCGGACAGGCTCCGTCCACAGTCACTGGATGACGTCATCGGACAAGACCAAGCTCTTGGCCCCGACGCGCCACTGGGGGCGATGTTGGCCAGCGGGCAGTTGCCGTCGCTGATCCTCTGGGGGCCGCCTGGCGTGGGGAAAACCACCATCGCCCGACTGCTTGCTGAACAGGCGGGGCTGGCCATGGTGGAGATCAGCGCGATTTTTTCCGGTGTGAGCGACCTCAAAAAGGTGTTCGCCGCCGCGGAGGACCGCAATCGCATGGGGCAGGGCACGCTGCTGTTCGTTGATGAAATCCACAGGTTCAACAAATCCCAACAGGATGGATTTTTGCCTCACCTAGAGCGTGGGACCATCACACTGGTCGGCGCCACCACGGAAAACCCGTCGTTCGAGTTAAACGCCGCGCTGTTGTCGCGCGCCCATGTGGTGGTGCTCAATCGGTTGGAGCCAGACGCGTTGGCGACCTTGGTAGAACGGGCTGAGACCGAGTTGGCCAACCCATTGCCACTGACAGAGGCCGCGCGATCGCACCTGATCACTATGGCCGATGGTGACGGTAGGGCTCTGTTAAACATGGTGGAGGTGATTGCGTCTTGGGAGGAAGTGTCTCCGCTCGCACCGGACGCTTTGGCCAAGCGCTTGCAACAGCGGGCGGCGCAGTACGACAAAAGCGGTGAGGCGCACTACAACCTCATTTCCGCGCTGCACAAATCGGTGCGCGGGTCGGATCCCGACGCGGCGCTCTACTGGTTTGCGCGGATGCTCGAAGGCGGGGAGGACCCCCGTTACCTGGCCCGACGGATCACCCGCATGGCGGTGGAGGATATCGGGCTGGCGGACCCCCAAGCGAACGCTGTCTGTCTTTCCGCTTGGGATACTTACGAACGCCTGGGATCGCCCGAAGGCGAGTTGGCCTTGGCCCAAGCGCTCACCTATCTGGCGCTCGCGCCGAAATCGAACGCTGGCTATGTGGCCTATAAAGGCGCGCGGTCGCTGGCGAAAAAAACCGGATCGCAAATGCCGCCCAAACACATCCTGAACGCGCCCACGGCGATGATGAAGGATCAGGGCTATGGTGATGGCTATGCCTATGACCACGACGCCGAAGATGGCTTTTCCGGCCAAGACTATTTTCCCGAAAGTATGGAGCGTCCGACCTTGTACGATCCAGTAGACCGCGGGTTTGAACGGGACCTGCGCAAACGGGTGGAGTACTTCGCCAAACTCCGGGCGCGACGGCAGGACGGTTGACACCCGCCGACCTGACCGAAAGAGAGACCCCATGATTGAGACACTGGCAAAAGTCGCTGCGGGCGGGGCGCTTGGCGCATCGGCAAGGTATTTGGTGAACGTGACCGCGACCCGCTATTTCGGGCCGGATTTTCCATGGGGCACGGTGATCGTTAATGTCGTCGGGTCCGCGTTGATGGGCGTGCTTGTGGTGGTTTTGGCCAAGCTAGGCGGGCTACGCTACGCGCCGTTTATCATGACGGGTTTTCTCGGTGGTTTCACCACCTTCTCAGCGTTTTCGCTGGACGCCGTTGTGCTCTACGAGCGCGGCGAAGTTTGGCAAGCGGCGCTTTACGTTATGGGCTCAGTGGTTGTTTCCATTCTGGCGCTGTTTACGGGCATGATCCTAACCCGCTGGAGTTTCGCATGAGCGGCGTGCAGACCCGGACCATTGGCGAAGGTGCTGCGGACCAGCGACTAGACCGTTGGTTCCGCAGGGAGTTTCCCCATGTGTCCCAGGGCCGGATTGAGAAGATGTGCCGAAAGGGCGAAATTCGTGTGGATGGCGGACGCGTGAAGGCCGCCACCCGTTTAGAAGCGGGCCAGACCGTGCGCATTCCGCCCTTGCCGGACAGTGCCTCGCCCGCGCCAGATAAGCCTAAGGGTCCGAGGATTTCGGACGCCGATGCGGAGTTGATCCAATCAGCCGTTCTATTTCGCGATGACCATGTGTTGGCGTTAAACAAACCACCGGGCCTCGCCAGCCAGGGGGGCAGCGGTCAGACCCGCCATGTGGATGGCCTGGCGGAGGCGCTCAAGTTCGGGTTCGATGACAAACCGCGGCTGGTCCACCGTTTGGACAAGGACACGTCTGGCGTGTTGATCATGGCCCGGACCCGAAAAGTGGCCGATGCTCTAACCCGTGCCTTCCGGTCCCGTGATGCCCGCAAGATCTATTGGGCGGCTGTGGCCGGTGTGCCGAGCCCGTCTATGGGCACCGTCCGCTATGGTTTGGTCAAAGCAGGTGGGCACGGTGCCAAAGGCGAAGGGGAAAAGATGCGATGTCTGCACCCCGACCAAGTGGCCAAGGTGGATGGCGCAAAACATGCCGTGACCGATTATGCCGTGCTGTCGCCTTTGGGTCGGCGGGCGGCTTGGATGGCACTCGTGCCGGTCACAGGACGCACCCACCAACTGCGCGCGCACATGGCCGAGATGGGCCACCCGATTGTGGGCGACGGCAAATATGGTGGGTCCGGTCAGGAAAACTTGGGCGATGGATGGGGCGCGCAATTGGGCGGAGAGATCAGCCGCAAGTTGCACTTGCACGCAAGGTCGTTGAGCCTCACGCATCCAGTGACCGGCAACCGGTTGACGCTCACCGCGCCGCTGCCCGATCACATGGCCCGCACGTGGCATGCGTTTGACTGGCACGCCGCCGATGTGCCCGCCGACCCGTTTGACGAGGATGCCCTGTGACCCGGCTGCGCGTGGCGATTTTCGATGTGGATGGCACGTTGGTGGACAGCCAGCGGACCATCATTTCCTGCATGGACGCCGCTTTTCGCCAGATGGACCTGACCGTCCCACCGCCCGAAACGATTCGCCGGATCGTGGGCCTATCCTTGCCCGTGGCCATTGATCGGCTGGCTCCGGAAGTGCCACGCAGCACGCAGGATCGGATTGTCGACGCGTACAAGACCGCCTACGCCAATCAACGGATCGAAGAAGGTATCGCGGGGTCGCCGCTCTACCCCGGTGCATTGAAATGCTTGGACCGGCTCGGCCAGGACGACCACGTGCTTTTGGCTGTGGCCACAGGTAAATCGCGGCGGGGTCTGAACCTTTTGCTTGGGATGCATGGCCTAGATGGTCGGTTTGTGTCGACCCAAGTGGCCGATGATCACCCGTCCAAACCGAACCCTTCCATGGTTGAGGCCATTTTGCGGGAAACGGGAGCGGAGGCCGCCGAAACGGTCATGATCGGTGACACCTCGTTTGATATGGAAATGGGCCAAGCGGCTGGCTTGCGACGGTTGGGTGTGTCCTGGGGTTACCATTCGGTTGACGCTTTGGAGGCCGCGGGGGCCGAGGCCATGGCCCACCAATTTGACGAAGTGGTGCCCCTGCTCGAACATTTTTGGGAGCAAGCGCATGTCTGAGTGGGCGCAGAAAAGGTTCTGGAAGGACGTGAGCCTGGGCGAGGCGGACGGTGGGTTTCAAGTGCTGCTGGATGGCCGAGGTGTTCGTACCCCGGCGAAAGCGGCGCAGATCATTCCGACCCGCGCGCTGGCCGAAGCAGTGGCGGCGGAGTGGGACGCTCAGGTCGAAACCGTCGATCCTGGGGCCATGCCGCTCACACGGTTGACCAACTCGGCCATCGATAAAGTGACTGTTCAATTTTCAGAAGTGGCGGATAGCCTTGCAGCTTATGGTGGGTCCGACTTGTTGTGCTACCGGGCCAGCACACCGGCTGAACTGGTCGCCCGCCAAGGTGCGGCTTGGGATCCCTTGCTGGCTTGGGCCGCCGACACTCTCGCGGCACCTTTGGAAACCGCCACCGGGGTGATGTTTGTGTCTCAGCCTGAGGCCAGTTTGAAAGCCCTTTCGGACAGGGTCCACGGTCTCACACCGTTCGAACTGGCCGCGTTCCATGACCTTGTGGCCCTCAGTGGGTCTCTGGTCATGGCTTTCGCAGCCATCGAGAAACAAGCGGCGCCCGAGGAGGCCTGGTCTTGGTCACGCATCGACGAAGACTGGCAAGCGGAACAATGGGGCGAGGACGAAGAGGCCGCCGAAGTGGCGGCAATCAAGCGAGGCGAATTCTTGCTGGCCCACCGCACCTTTGAGTTGGTGCGTGACCCCACCTGAGGCAGAGCGGTGAGCAACGCGATCGCCACGGACCGCCGCGCGAACTTCGTGGGCAGCGTGCTGATGATCGCTGCCATGGCGGCGTTTGCCTGCGAAGATGTGTTTGTCAAAGCCGCCTCCGCGACCCTGCCGGTTGGGCAAATCCTGGTGATGTTTGGAACCGGCGGCGCGGTCGTGTTTGCCAGTATCACACTGTGGCGCGGCCAACCGCTTTGGTCGCCCGATGTGCTGTCGCCCCCCATGCGGGTGCGAGTGGTGTTCGAAATCCTTGGGCGTCTGTTCTACACCGTCGCCATTGCGACGATCCCGCTGTCTGCGGCGACGGTCATCTTGCAAGCCACCCCGTTGGTGGTGGTCGTGGGCGCGGCGCTGATCTTTGGCGAAACCGTGGGCTGGCGGCGGTGGACTGCGATCCTCATCGGCCTTTTGGGCGTGGTCATAGTCATCCAACCGGGGGCGGAGGCATTCTCGGTTCTCTCACTTTTGGCCGTAGTTGGCATGCTCGGTTTTGCAGGCCGCGACTTGGCCAGCCGCGCGGCACCTGCCTCGATCAGCACCACGTTGCTGGGGCTCTATGGGTTTCTCGCGGTGATCGTCGCGGGCGTTCTGTTCGCGATTTGGGATGGCAAGGCATTTGTCATGCCCGACGCGCTGGCCGCCGGTGCCATGGCTGGCGCCGTTCTGGCCGGAGCAACTGCCTATGTCTGCCTGATGCGGGCCATGCGAACCGGAGAGATTTCCGCTGTCACCCCGTTTCGCTACACACGCCTGCTGTTCGGCATTGCCTTGGGCATGGCGGTGTATGGCGAGCCGCTGACTTGGCCGATGGTTGCGGGCTCTTGCCTGATTGTGGTGTCGGGCCTGTTCATCCTTTGGCGAAGCACGCGGCGGTGAAACAGTTTCCAGATGCTTCAAGCATGGGAAAGC
>JBCDFD010000192.1:0-6383 GCA_039178645.1 Pseudomonadota bacterium
AATAGCCAATCTTTCCAGTGGTGTGGTCATTGATAGCCACGGTGACCAGGATAGGGTGAGCGGCTTTTCCAAGCTCACGGGCACAAAATTTGACGACGTTCTGCAAGGGGGGAGCGATCGCACCACGCTCATTGGCGGCAAAGGCGCGGACACCTTGGTGGGCGGCAGCGGAGATGAGAGCCTTGTGGCAGGCTTCGGCGCGGATGTGCTTACCGGCGGTGCTGGAAATGACACGCTCCTTGGCGGAAACGGCACCGATGTGGCCAATTATGGATTGGAAACGGGACCGCAAGGGGTGGTCGTCGACTTGGAGGCCCAGTCCGCTGTGGATACACACGGCGACGACGACACCCTGAAGTTCTTCGAAGCGGTGCATGGCACCGTGTACGGGGATTTGCTACAGGCCGCCGTGTCCGGCAGCCAATTGGATGGTAGTGACGGCAATGACACGCTCTTGGGACGCGCCGGGGACGACACGCTGAACGGTGGCGATGGCCGGGACACGCTCATTGGTGGGGCAGGCGACGACATCTTGGCCGGTGGCAGCGACCTTGATGCCATCGATTATGGGGCCGAAAGCGGCCCCGCTGGAGTCTTCATCGATCTTTTCAACGGCACAGTGCAGGACACGTTCGGTGACGAAGACACCATCAGCGGATTTGAGAAGGTGGTGGGCACCAACAACAAAGACACGGTACGTGGGGACGACCTGAACAACATCATCGTCGGGCGAGATGGCAACGACCAGCTCTATGGCCGCGATGGCAACGACGTGATCCAGGCGGGTTTGGGCCAAGACAACCTGATCGGTGGCAACGGCAACGACACATTGCGCGGGGGCGAAGGCACCGACGTTGTCAACGCAGGAACCGGGGACGACCATGTGTTCGGCGAAGGCGGGAATGACACGCTCACCGGCGGGTCAGGCAATGACCTGATGGAGGGCGGGGACGCCAAAGACTCCATGGTCGGCAGTTCAGGCGATGACACGCTCAGCGGCGGTTTCGGAAACGATTGGATGAACGGGTCCGAAGACAATGATCTGCTCTACGGCGATGACGGCAACGATACCTTGATGGGCGACACTGGCAACGACACTCTAGACGGCGGCTTTGGGAAGGACACGCTCCACGGTGGCGAAGGTGCCGACCTTGTCAGAGGCGGCGACGGCAGAGACCTGCTACACGGCGACGCCGGTTTCGATACGCTCGAAGGGGACAACGGCGACGACACGCTTTTGGCAGGGGATGGCGCCAGCATTCTAAACGGCGGCGATGGTCACGATAGCCTGATGGGCGGCGGGGCCAACGACACGCTCGACGGCGGTATCGGCAACGACATTTTGCGCGGCGGTGGGGCAAAAGACTCGCTCGTGGGCGGCATCGGACATGACAGCCTTCTCGGCGGTGTTGGCAATGATATTCTCAAGGGCAAAGAACATAACGACACCTTGGCCGGAGAAGACGGCGATGACACGCTGATTGGGGACGGCGGCAATGACAGTCTCTACGGAGGTGATGGGAAAGACTCCCTGCGCGGCGGCAACGGCAACGACTCTCTGGACGGCGGGAATGGCGAGGACATCCTTTTCGCCGACTTGGGTCGAGATACACTGTTCGGCGGCGGCGGCGATGACGTTTTGGTGGCCGGAGCAAACGAAAGCCGGTTGTCTGGGGGACCGGCATCGGACCTGTTTGTTTTTCAAAACCTGTCAGATGCCGCAGGTGACACCATCACTGACTTTACTGTTGGGAAAGATCTGATCGACATCGCCGGTTACGACGGAATTACCAATTCGCCCACACTCAACCTGTGGTCTGAAAATGGTGAAAGCGGCGTTGAACTGAATTTCAATGGTACAATTCTGCGGTTGGTGGGCCACGATCTCACGCTGGACCTGACGCAAATTTTTGACGTTTGACGCCTGAGCGTGGACCATTTCCGGTGACAACGACGCGGTGCCACGCTTGCTTGGTCTATGGGTTTTTGCGTTTGGACGAAGGCTTAGTAAGTCACCAGGGCCAGGAAGATGCAGCGCTGGGGTTGCCATCGGCGCCACGGATTCCAGCCGGGAGTTTTCGACCCTGAACCATGTCCGCCCGGACCGGCTGAAACTGGCCAAGTCCCGCAAGCCAGATGTTGTTCGCACTGCTATCGTATTTGGACCTGTGGCCGTAAGCTAGCCAGAGCGATAAAGCTATCTCGTTGAGTAACATGCCTTTGTGCCCGCGGGGAATGGCATTTCCAGTGGAGGCAAACGCTAAAAGGCAGCGTTTCTACCCCCCACTTATCCCGACCCAGTCTGTAATAGTGCGTACTCCAAACTGGAAACTCAGTGTTCCCCCTAAGTACGGCATCCCACAGTAAAAAACGGCCCGCTGTTGCGAGCCGTTTTCAATTCGTGAATTTCGTCTGAAGGTCAGCCGATGATTTCGTTCAGCGTCGCGCTTGGACGCATCACCTCGGCTGTCTTGGCTGGATCGGTTTTGTAATAACCGCCCAGATCAACTGCGGGACCTTGCGCAGCCGCAAGTTCCGCCAGGATGGCGCTTTCTTTGGCGGCCAGTTCCGCTGCGACAGGCGTAAAGTGCGCGGCCAGGTCGGCGTCTTCGGTCTGAGCGGCCAAGGCTTCGGCCCAATAGCGGGCAAACCAGTAGTGGCTGTCCCGGTTGTCCGGCTGACCCACCTTGCGCGATGGCGACCGGTTGTGATCCAGAATGCCTTGGGTGGCCACTTCCGCTGCTTTGCCCAGGACGCCCGCTTTGGCATTGCCTTTGGCGTCAGCGAGGAAGTTAAGGCTTTCACCCAATGCGCAGAACTCGCCCATGGAGTCCCAACGGAGGTGGCTTTCCTCCATCAACTGCTGCACATGCTTCGGAGCCGAACCGCCCGCACCGGTTTCGAACAAGCCGCCGCCCTGCATCAGTTTCACGATGGAGAGCATCTTTGCTGAGGTGCCCAATTCCAGGATCGGGAACAGGTCGGTGAGGTAGTCCCGCAGCACGTTGCCTGTGATCGCAATGCTGTCGTCGCCCGCCGTGATGGTTTTGAGCGTTTGAGCCGTTGCCTCTCGCGGCGCCATGATCTGGAACTTGTCGGCGACGCCCGCGGCTTCCAGCGCTGGCGTGACGTATTTGATCAGTTCGGCATCGTGGGCGCGGTTGGCGTCGAGCCAGAAGATCGCCTCAGACCCGGTCAGACGCTGACGGTCCATGGCAAGGCCGATCCAGTTTTCAATCGGCGCTTTCTTCACGGTGCAGGACCGCCAGATGTCGCCCGCTTCCACGGTGTGCTCGTGCAGCGTGTCACCATTGGCAGCGACCACGCGCATGGTGCCGTCGGCGGGTGCTTCGAATGTGGTTGGGTGCGACCCGTATTCTTCGGCCTTTTGGGCCATGAGGCCCACGTTTGCCACGGCCCCAGCGGTGGATGGGTTCAGTGCGCCGTTGGCTTTGAAGAAGTTCACGCTCTCATCATAGACGGAGGCGTAGCAACGGTCGGGGATCACGCAGTTGGTGTCGCCCTTGGCGCCGGTTTCGTCCCAGCCTTTGCCGCCAGCGCGGATCACCGCGGGCATAGAGGCGTCGATGATCACGTCGGAGGGAACGTGTAGGTTGGTGATACCTTTGTCGCTGTCGACCATGTACATGGCGGGACGGTCCGCGGCGAGCGCGTCGATGTCAGCTTTGATCGCGGCGGCGTTGGACATTCCGTCGATCCGTGCCAGCACGTCACCCATACCTGAGTTTGGATTGATGCCAGCCGCGGCGAGGTCGTCGCCGTACTTCTCAAAGATCGGTGCGAGCCATGCTTTGACCGCGTAGCCAAAGATGATCGGGTCGGAGACCTTCATCATGGTGGCCTTCATATGCAGCGAGAACATGGTGCCGTCGGCTTTGGTGTCTTCGATCGCTTCGGCGAGGAAGGCCGAAAGGGCTTTGACCGACATGAAGGTCGCGTCAGCCACAGTGCCCTCGTCCAACTGCCAGCCGTCTTTCAGGACGGTGGCCGCGCCGTCGGCGGCCACAAACTCAATCTTTGCCGGACCGGCCTGGGCGGCCGTGACGGTGGCGGATTTTTCGTTGGCGTAGAAATCGTCGCCCGACATGGAGGACACTTTGGTTTTGCTGTCCGAACTCCAAGCGCCCATGGAATGGGGGTTGGACTGGGCGAAGTTCTTGACGGCACGCGCGGCGCGGCGGTCGGAGTTGCCTTCGCGCAGGACCGGGTTCACAGCCGAGCCTTTGATTGCGTCGTAGCGGGCGCGGATGTCTTTTTCTGCGTCGGTGGATGGGGTTTCGGGATAGTCAGGGACCTTATAGCCCTTTTCCTGAAGCTCGGAGATGGCCGCGGTCAATTGCGGCACCGAGGCCGAGATGTTTGGCAGCTTGATCACGTTGGCTTCGGAGGTTTTTACCAGATCGCCCAAAGCGGCCAAATCGTCGGTGATCTGCTGATCTTCGTCCAAAAACTCTGGGAAGGTTGCCAGGATTCGGCCCGCAACCGAGATGTCTTTGGTGCCCACGGTCACACCAGCGGCGGCAGTGAAAGACCGGATGATCGGCAGGAACGAAGCGCTCGCCAATTCGGGGGCTTCATCGACAATTGTGTAGATGATGTCAGGGGTTTGAGTGTTCAGCATGTTCTCTCCGCCGTCTGATGGCCGTCGCGGCCGCGTGCTTGTCCCTCGCCCCGAGCTGTCTTGTTTAATCTCGATAGCCATTCGTCGGGCGCGGTTCGCCGGGTCTGGCAAACTCTGCAGGTCGCCTAAAACAGCGGTGAACACATATCAATTCGACAAGGTGAGCCAAGGCAGAGACATGTTGCCACGTTCGCTTGGCAGTCAGCGCAAGAAACTTGCGTGGATGCTTGGTTGGCCGAGCTTTCCGCCAGTATTCGCTTGTGTGTAATTGTGCACCAAATCTGCGCGATGGCCGGGGATTTGTGCAAATGAGAAGTGCGCTATCTATGGGACAACCAACGAACAGACGGAGGTAAACCCATGTCTTGGAACCCAGCTTTGGACCCACACACGCCCACCGGCGATGAGGTCGACGCCATCGACACTTTGATCGTCCCGCGCGCCCGTGATCTGGGCGGTTTTGAAGTGCGCCGTGCTTTGCCTGCGCCGCAGCGGCAGATGGTGGGGCCGTTTATCTTCTTCGATCAGATGGGACCGGCGGAGTTTGTCACTGGCCAAGGTATTGATGTGCGGCCACACCCTCACATCGGCCTCGCCACGGTGACCTATCTGTATTCCGGATCGCTGCACCACCGTGACAGTCTGGGGACGGACAAATGGATCGAACCGGGCGCGGTGAACTGGATGGTGGCTGGCCATGGCATCACCCATTCCGAACGCATCGATGGTGAAGTGCGCCAGAAGCCGCAAACCCTGTTTGGCATTCAGACTTGGGTGGCGTTGCCGAAAGATGCCGAGGATGACCCGGCGGCGTTCGAACATGCGCCGAAAGACACGCTACCGGTTCTGGAAGGTGAAGGCAAAGAGGTGCGGCTGATCTTGGGGCGGGGTTGGGGCGAGACCGCTCCGGTGAAAACCGCATCTGATATGATTTATGCGGATGCGATTTTGCAGCCCGGCGCGGCCATTCCTTTGCCGAAGGATCACGAGGACCGCGGGTTCTATGTGACGTCAGGGTCTGTCACCGTCGCGGGTCAAGAGTTTAAGGTGGGCCAGATGGCGGTGTTCCGTCCTGGGGACGAAATTGCCATTCACGCCGGAGAGCAAGGCGCACGGCTGATGATCCTGGGCGGCGAAACGTTGGAAGGACCACGGTACATCTGGTGGAACTTCGTGGCGTCGTCGAAAGAACGTATCGAAGAAGCCAAGGAAGCTTGGCGCGCGGGCGACTGGGAAAACGGTCGGTTCCAATTGCCGCCCCATGACAAGAGCGAGTTCATTCCCGCGCCCGCTCACTGACTGTGTGCGCCCGCCCTTAAACAGGGGTGGGCCTGGCCGTCAGTGGTCCACTGATGTGGACAGGGTGTTAAGCACAATCACTCCAGCCACGATCAAACTGATTCCGACAAGGGCAGCCATGTCCAGTTTTTGTCCGAAGACCACAAAGCCGATGAGCGTTACGGCGGCCACGCCCGCTCCGGCCCAGATGGCATAGGCCACGCCCACGGGAATTGTCTGGAGAACCACGGCCAGAAAGTAAAACGCCACGCCATAGCTGGTTAGCGCGAAAATCCCGTAGAAGTAGTTCGTGAAGCCGTCGGAGGCCTTGAGCGCAGTGGTGCCAACCACCTCGGCGGTGATGGCGATGACGAGATAAACCCAGTGCATTGTTTGAAACCTGTGTTGGAGAGCCATTGCGACTTTAGCGCTTGGTCCTCGGACTGTCCCGCGTTGAAAGCCC
>JBCDFD010000193.1:0-6308 GCA_039178645.1 Pseudomonadota bacterium
GCTCTTCCGATCTCCCACACAAAACTGTCGAACTGCCGAGCGAGAAAGTCTGTGAGGTAGAACGCTGTCATATCATCCCGTCCCTCAAACCTGTCCAATCCGTCAAAGAAAGCGTAGCAGTGCGGACCTTCGATCATTTCGATGCCCCGCCGCTCACAGAGGTCTGCGAGTGCTCCGCTTGTGCCGCAATCGGCATAGGCCAGAAAGGTACGATCAAAGCCGCTGCTCAATCGATCCAGTGCCGCCTCAACCTCTGACGCGATGCGTTCGGGGTGGTTGTGCAAAATGGCGGGCAAGCAATGCAGTTTCATATGCGCCCAACTGTTTTGGTCGATGAGTGCGCGAATCTCATGTGCGAGAGCCCCGCACGCCAAAACCAGAACTCGGTTCACATGACGTGATTCATGGGTCGTTGTTTGGTGGTGCGCCGACGTCATCGTCCTTGGTTGCATCCTCCGCATTCTCATCTTTCAAACCCAGGTCAATTTTGAAACGGGTCTGGATTTCCATCAATATGAAATCGCACCAGTACAACCAGGCTACGGACGCGTTCACAAACATGCCGATGTAAAAGACAGCAACCTTTATTTCTGGCACGAACAGAACGGAGGCGAGATACATCATGCCCGCCGCGGCTACGATGACCGTCTGTGTCTGGAAATATTCCTCGTAACTCTCGAATTTCACCGAAAAACTCCGTGTTTTCAATCAGATTGGACGACATTCTTAATCCAAATTGAGTTAAACACGCTGCTCGGTTTCAGTGAGGTTAATCACGGTCACATACTGACCGCAGCGGCCCCCAATTCGTTGTGTTTTCTTGCCATGAAGCTTTTGGCTGTTTCCACGGCGACCGCCGCATCACGGCAGTAGGCGTCGGCGCCAATCGCCTTCCCAAACTCTTCGTTCAACGGTGCACCACCCACGAGGACGATATAGTCATCTCGAATGCCTTTTTCGTTCAATGTGTCGATGACCACTTTCATATAAGGCATGGTGGTCGTCAGCAGTGCGGACATGCCCAGAATATCGGGTTGCTCGGTCTCCAGAGCTTCCAGATAGGCCTCGACAGCGTTGTTGATACCCAAGTCCACAACTTCGAACCCGGCACCTTCCATCATCATCGAAACAAGGTTTTTGCCAATGTCATGGATATCGCCTTTGACCGTTCCGATCACCATTTTGCCCATGCGCGGCGCACCAGTTTCGGCCAGAAGCGGTTTGAGGATCGCCATCCCGCCTTTCATGGCGTTGGCGGCCAGAAGCACTTCGGGTACAAAATTCCATCGCGGAAGTCGTTCCCGACAATGGTCATGCCGCCCACAAGCGCCTCGGTCAGAATCCGGTAGGGTTCCCATTTCCGTTCCAGAAGGATGTTGACCGCTTCTTCGATCTCTTCCTTGAGCCCATCATAGAGATCGTCGAACATCTGCTGGACGAGTTCGTCGTCGTCGAGTTCGGCCAGGATGATGTCGTCTTCTTCGTCTGCCATGGGGGTGGATCCTTCACGCGGCACAGTAGCTTATGGAACAGAATGTTTCGACGTCGTGTGACCATTTGACTGTCTGAATTGCGACCTCTCGATGTCGTGCTCCGACCACTACGTGTCGTCATCCGTCGATTGTCATTGTCAGTGTTCTTGTTGTGTTCTAATTTTGACCCATGGAACACGGGTCACGTAAACACGCGGTTTCGGTGGATCGGCGGCACGGTCGGGGGGCGGGGTCGAACGACACCTGTCGCTTTGATAGGTTGGCCCATGTCCCTGCGTCCGATGGGTGGGATATTGCCGAAAACACTGGGCAAGTGCGCACTGAGGTTTCCGAAGAACGGGCGCGAAAGATCATCACGCGCAACACATCGCCCGACATCAGTTTTGATCGGTCGATCAACCCATACCGCGGCTGTGAGCACGGTTGTATCTATTGCTTTGCCCGACCGGGGCATGCGTTCTTGGGCATGTCGCCCGGTTTGGATTTTGAAACCAAACTGGTGTCGCGGCCCAATGCAGCCGCGCAATTGGCCAAAGAGCTATCATCGCGCAGCTATGTGCCCGCGCCGGTGGCCATTGGGACCAACACTGACGCCTACCAACCGTTGGAACGTGACAGGGGGTTACAGCGCGACGTCCTGCAAGTTCTGTGGGACTTTCGCCATCCGGTGATCATCAACACAAAGGGAACGCTGATCGAACGGGATATCGACATTCTGGCGCGCATGGCGGAACGCAACCTGGTCCATGTGGGCGTGTCTGTGACCACGCTTGATCCTTCGCTGTCCCGACGAATGGAACCTCGGGTCCCGTCACCTGCGCGAAGGTTGGGCACCATTGCCCGGCTCACACGGTCGGGCATTCCCGTTCGTGTGCTGGTTTCACCGGTCATACCGGCGCTCACAGACCATGAGATCGAGCGCATTTTGGAGGCTGCAAAGGACGCCGGCGCGTCCGCGGCCCGTTGGATCATGCTGCGCTTACCGTTGGAGGTGGCAGATCTATTTCGCGAGTGGCTCATTGAGCATTACCCGGACCGCGCCGCTCGGGTGATGGCGCGGGTGCGGGAAACCCAAGGCGGTGCAGACCATCGTCCCGACTGGCACAAGCGGATGAAAGGCGAAGGCGTGCATGCCAACCTGATTGCCCGCCGGTTTGAGGTGGGGCGCAAACGCTTGGGGCTCAGCGATGGGTTGCCAGAGCTTGACAACACCCTGTTCCGGGTGCCTCCGCAGGCGGGGGACCAACTGAGCCTGTTTTGACAGGTTAGACAGCGAAGCGCTTGGCCGCGATTGAACTATGCCCGCGCACGGCGGCGTGATCTGCGCCTGGGGCTTGGGGCGTTTGCGCTGTTTCCGGTGCCGTCGGTCTCGGACGAAAAGCCGCCCAAAGCGGCAGCGATTTGATCCAAACTCGGGCGTTCGCCCGCTTCATGGGCATCCAGTGCCGCACGCATGTGGCGAAGGTGTTCGGGCGTGGTGCCGCAACAGCCCCCAATAATTGTGGCGCCGCAGTCAGCGGCCAACTCGGCATAGCGGGCCATCAACTCCGGCGTGCCATCATAGTGGATGTGACCGTGCACATACTTCGGGATGCCCGCATTGCCCTTGGCGATGATGGGATGCGTGGTCTGTGTCGCAGAAAATCCAAGGATCGTCCGAAGGAGGTCGGATGCCCCAACGCCACAATTTGCCCCAAAGGCCACTGGCGCATCGGGGAGACTGTCCACAAGCTCCACCATGGCGGTGGAGGTTAGGCCCATCATTGTGCGCCCAGCGGTGTCGAAACTCATGGTGCCGCACCAAGGCATGTCGGCCAACTGCGCCGCTTCGGCGGCGGCGCGGTATTCTTCCGGGGCCGAAATGGTTTCCACCCATAGGATGTCTGCGCCGCCTTCCTTCAGTCCTTCGGCTTGCTCGTGGAAAATCTCCGCTGCGTCCGCGTGGGACAAAGGTCCGGTGGGCTGCATGATCTCGCCCGTGGGACCCACAGAACCCGCCACGATCACTTTGTGATTTGCCTTGTCGGCCACGTCGCGGCCCAGTTCGGCGGCCATTCGGGACAACTCTCTCGCCCGATGGCCTGCGTTGTGCAGTTTCAAACGTGCGCGGTTTGACCCAAAGGAATTTGTCAGAAACAAATCGCTGCCGGCGTCCACCGCTCCGCTATAGAGAGCCTGGATTTTTTCTGGGTGGGTCTCGTTCCAAAGCTCTGGCGCATCGCCAGAGGACAAGCCCATATTAAACAGATTCGTGCCCGTGGCACCGTCCGCCAGCAAGGTTGGTTTAGAGCGCAAAAGCTCCGTCAGTGGGTCGGCCATGGGCAGCGTCCTCGTTATCCAGTTTTTGGCCTGTGTCACGAAGTCCTTTATGACGCAATTTCATATCGGTCATAATTGTCCTGAGGCGTGTTCATATTGGTTTTGGGTAGAGGCGGCGGCGTGCTGATGGCCCGGCCAATTTCAGCCCCACCGCGCAGTATAGCCCAACGGTTGGGTGCGGCGGCGTAGAGGGTTTGCCAATGGGGATCAAAGAGCGATTTGAACCGTGACAGACCAGCACCGCCGGTGCGGTTGGCCAGTTCCCTTTGGAGCTTGGCCAGCGGTCGATCCGCGGGAATTTGATTGCTATCGAGTGGAGCGGCGGCCAGCGAAAAGCGTGGGATATCAGAGGTTTTCGCATCTTCCAGGGCGGTATGGATCAAAGCATGTGCGACGCCGTCAGGACCGTCCGGGCTTGGCCGCATCAGGTCAAGCGTCCATTCCGCGTTGCAGGTATGTAGTGTGATGAACCCGGCCAAGTCGCTGTTGTGCCAAGCCAAGTAAACACGCTGGTGACGCACCAGGGAAGGGTGAAACCGTCCCATGGAAAAACCCCGCTCGCCGCCATGAGCTTCCGACCAGGCGGCGTTGACTTGGGCCATATCAGCCCAGGGCAGGGCCTCGGTATGGGTTTGCAACACCTCGACGTTGGCTTTTTCCATGGCGCGCACTTTGCGGCGCAACTGTCGGCGTGATCTGTTGCTCAGGTCATAGTTGGCTGGTCGAAGCCAGGCTTCACGGGAAATCGGATGCACCTGGTAGCCCAAATGCCGGGCGGCCACGGCGGTGCGTCCGCTGCATTTGTAGAGGTAGGGCGTCAGACCACGGTCGCGGGCGAGGCTTGCCAGTCCGCCCAACACCTCTTCGGTTTGATCGGTCGGGAAAGGGTCGCGTAGCAAGACGAGGCTGCGCCCGGTGACGCCTACGGTGCCGCCGCACCCGTTGGATTTCGACCAAAGCAATCCCATGCCCGGTTGCCGCGCCAGTTGCGCCTCCGCCTGCGGTGCGGTGGAGAGCACATCGGACAAGGCAGTTGGTAAGTCGCCCAGTGTGGCCGGCTGGCACATATCCACTTGGTTTTGTTCCCAAGACCCTATGAGCCAGTCGGGTTTTGCAAGGATGACTGCCCCTGCCAGGGCGGGGATCACGAAGTAAACCAAGCGATATCCGGTGATGGCAGCCATGAGGGTCGACGGATCCGCCTGGGGGAGCATCGAAATCATCGTCAGTTCGAACGCCCCAAGCCCAGCCGGTGCGCCCGAGATGAGACCCAGCCCCAAGGCGACCAGGAATGCCGT
The DNA here is from genome assembly GCA_039178645.1 of Pseudomonadota bacterium. Lineage (GTDB taxonomy): Bacteria > Pseudomonadota > Alphaproteobacteria > Rhodobacterales > Rhodobacteraceae > Mangrovicoccus. The sequence goes on from JBCDFD010000193.1 coordinate 5,111, forward strand.
TAAGACTGGGACCATGCCCAGTGATGCTGCATCGCCCAATAGCACGTAAAGCACTGCCCACGCTGCGAAAATATCGATGATCGCGTAAGCGCTCAGGCCTGCCAGTGACCTCAATCCTAGTCCTTTTCGGCGCAATATCTGGCGCAGCCATTTGCCGAAACCCTTGGGCCAGGTCAGGCATAGGCCGAAGCCGATGTGGGCAGCCCAGAAGAGCGGAGCTTGCCAAAGCGGTGCGGCGGTGTCGCCGCCGATCCAAGGTGCGGAAATCCACACAGCGGCGCAAAACCAGGCCCAAATGGCCATGAAAGCCAGTGCGGCAACGCCGGAGAGCGCCAAAGCTTGGGTCAAGGTCAGTTGCGGCAGCAATCTCCAACGGGCGAGACCACCGGTGATCAGACCGACGCCCAGGGTTTGAGACAGGGTAAAGGCCACCGCGCCCCCGCGCCGGGCCTGTGACATGGGAACCGACGTTTTGACCAACCGGTGACAGGTGCCGTCAAACCGCGCCAGAGCGGTGTAGCTCACAATTGTAAAAGCCAAGGCCACCAGCCACTGGGCCAACGTGAATTCAGCCACGGCTTGGCGCACGGCAGCCACATCCACCGATCCAAATCGGTCCCAAAGCAAAATCACACAGACCAGGGAAACGGTCGGCGCCGCAAACGTCCGCACAAATGGCATCACACGATCCCGCGTGATGCGTGGCCCACTGCCAGCACCAAAACCCATGTCTCACCCCTCAAACTCGTACGGCGGAGCCTACGCGCGCAGGACCAAGGAAGTCCTAACGACCGCCCAACGGTGCGCGTATTGGCTAACTGACTGTTATGGTTTGATCGTTTCGCTCGGCGTTAACCATACGCGAGCATCGCTCAAATGCACTGCGCCCATATGTGGCGTGTCACGCAGATGTCACACACTGGCAAGAGCGGTTTGGCAGTGGGACATACGAATTTACGGGCCCGATGTGCCGGGCCTCGCATTGACTTCAGATTTTCAGGATCGCTTAGCCTTCGTCGGCCAATTGCCCTTTGGCGACGACTAGCAGTTCGTCCATTTTCGCGCGCACGGTGGCTTCGTCGGTGGCGTCGCCCACGTCGCCCATGACTTTTCGTACCACATCGTCGTGCCCGGCTTCTTCGAAGTCGGCCTTCACAACTTCGGTGGCGTATGCTGCGGCGTCCGCGTCGGATTTTCC
>JBCDFD010000194.1:0-6275 GCA_039178645.1 Pseudomonadota bacterium
CACGACCGCAGCCTCTGACTTGGACACCATCCTTGCGGTGAAAGACCGCCAACCAGGGTCCATGGGCTGCGAAAACGGTTTGCTGGACGTGCTCACCGTACCGCCGGGAAACACGCCAATCGCGCCGCCATCGCCCAAATACCGCAACGCCTCTTTCCGCGTCTCGATATTCTGCTTAACGGCCTCGCGGGTTTCGTCAAAACTCACAGGCAGGATGATCTTATTCAAATCCTCCGCCTTGCGGAACACTTGGTGGGCCAGGATCCGAAAATCGCCACGCACGCGCCTGAGAATCAGACCCATCATCAGTCCGTCCAATATCCCAAAGGGATGGTTGGCGATCAGAACCAGAGGACCTTGTTGCGGAATATCATCAAGCGATCCGGCCAGGACGCGCAGGCTCAACCCGTAGCGTTCCGCGATGACTTCCCAAAAGTCACGCCCGTCGGCCACTTCACGTTCGTACCCATCCGCTTTCTTGATCAAACGGATCCGCCCGGTGGCGTTTTCCATCACACGGATCATCGCCCGCCCGCCGCGGGTTTCCGCGGAACTGGCATAGGTGATGTCACGGGCCACGTCCCGCTTGTGCCGCTTGTCTGACCGGTTTTTCTGACGCATCGCCCCCTCCAATGGGCGCACATCTAAGGGACCCTGTCGGACACCCCAAGGTGCGAATGGTCGTTTGCCTAAGAAAATAGCAGAATAGGTCGGTTTGCAATCATCGGCGGTCCGTGCCAGTTTATCGCAACTTCCATGAGGGATGACGATGGATTGGGATAAGCTACGGATTTTCCACGCAGTTGCGGATGCTGGCAGCTTGACCCATGCGGGCGAACACCTGCATTTGTCGCAGTCTGCGGTCAGCCGTCAGATCCGCGCGTTGGAAACCTCGCTAAACACCACACTGTTTCACCGCCATGCGCGGGGGCTCATTCTGACCGAACAGGGCGAGCTTTTGTTTGACGCCACATCGGCGATGGTCCGCAGGCTCGACACCGCAGCTGCGCGCATTCGTGACAGCGAAGAAGAGGTGTTTGGCGAGTTGCGGGTGACAACCTCGACCGGGTTCGGATCCCTCTGGCTGGTCCCGCGCCTGCCCACGCTTTACGCAAAATACCCTGACTTGAAGATCGACTTGATGCTTGAGGAGCGCGTGCTTGACCTGCCCATGCGCGAGGCCGACGTGGCGATCCGTATGAAAGAACCGTCCCAAGCCGATTTGATCCGTAAACGGCTGATGTCGGTCTACATGCGCCTCTATGCGACGCCCGAATACCTGGACCAAAACGGTACCCCTGAGGACCGAACGGACATCCGTGAACATCGGCTGATCTGTCAAAGCGCCGCAAGTTTCCAGGTGAGTGCGGGCCTGCGCATGGTGCAGCTTTTGTTGTCCGAAGACATGCCGTCGCTGCTGACTGTGAACAACTATTTTGGGGTGCTGCAAGGGGTCATCAACAACCTCGGAATAGGCGTACTCCCCAACTACGTTGCGGAAGATTTTCCAAACCTTGTCAGAGTTTTACCTGAATTGCAAAGCGCCGAAGTGCCGGTCTACCTCGCCTACCCTGAGGAATTGCGCCAATCCAAACGGATCGCAGCCTTTCGGGACTTTGTTCTGGAAGAAATCATGGCCTACCGACGCAGTTTGAAGGCGGCCGCCGCTGTGGCGGAATGAGTAACGTGACGTAACTATCGCCACATGCGTCACTCTGGAACTTGATCGAAAATCAGGCGTTGCCTATTTTGGGTGCAGAAGTTGGGTACATCCCTCTTCTACCTCCCTGTTGGACTTCGGCCGAGCTTGTCTCGGCCTTTTTTTTGCCTTGGCGATACCAATGCGTGCGGACGCCCAGCACCTTGCCCCCTCGCAACCGTTCACCCTATATGGCGGCGCTGTCACGAGGAGCCCCCATGACCGAGCCCGAGATCACCGAGGACCTTATCGCTGCCCATGGCTTGAAGCCTGACGAATATGGGCGGCTGCGCCAGATCATCGGTCGGACGCCGACGTTCACTGAGTTGGGCATTTTTTCGGCCATGTGGAACGAACACTGTTCTTACAAGTCGTCCAAGCGATGGTTGCGCACGTTGCACACCGAGGGCGAGCAGGTGATTTGCGGACCTGGCGAAAACGCTGGTGTTGTCGACATCGGTGATGGTCAAGCTGTTGTTTTCAAGATGGAAAGCCACAATCACCCCTCTTACATTGAACCATACCAAGGGGCAGCGACCGGTGTCGGCGGCATCCTGCGTGATGTGTTCACCATGGGCGCACGCCCCATCGCGGCGATGAACGCGCTGAGCTTTGGTGACATTTCTCACCCCAAGACCCGGACGCTGGTCCATGGCGTTGTGGCCGGTATCGGCGGATATGGTAACTGCTTTGGCGTGCCAACCATCGGTGGCGAGGTTCGGTTCCACCCGGCCTACAACGGCAACTGCCTGGTGAACGCCTTCGCCGCCGGTCTCGCCGACGCAGACAAGATTTTCTACTCCGCCGCCAGCGGCGTGGGGCGGCCCGTGGTGTATTTGGGCGCCAAAACTGGACGCGACGGGGTTGGCGGCGCGACCATGGCCTCAGCCGAATTCGACGACACAATCGAAGAAAAGCGCCCCACCGTGCAAGTGGGTGATCCCTTTACCGAAAAGCGCTTGATGGAAGCCTGCCTGGAGCTGATGGAAACCGGCGCTGTGATCTCGATCCAGGACATGGGCGCAGCCGGTTTGACCTGTTCGGCCGTGGAAATGGGCGACAAGGGCAACCTTGGGGTACGGTTGAACCTCGACGCTGTCCCCGTGCGTGAGGATGCCATGACAGCCTACGAGATGATGCTATCGGAATCCCAAGAGCGCATGTTGATGGTGCTCGACCCTGTCAAAGAAGACGTGGCCAAGGCGGTGTTCGACAAGTGGGAACTGGATTTCGCTGTGGTTGGCGAAACCATTGCAGACGACCGTTTCATTGTTGAGCTTGGCGGCGAGGTCAAAGCGGACCTGCCTTTGAAGGCGCTCTCGGGCAACGCCCCGGAATATGACCGGCCCTGGGTGGAAACACCGGCGGCGGAACCGCTTACAGATGTCCCGGACGTGGACCCCATTGAGGCGCTGAAGTCCCTAATCACAAGCCCCAACTATGCCCATAAATCGTGGGTGTTTGAGCAATATGACCATATGGTCATGGCCGACACAGCCCGGATACCAGGTATGGGTGCGGGTGCCGTGCGGGTGCATGGCACCAAGAAAGCGTTGGTGTTCACATCCGACGTGACACCGCGGTATGTGGCAGCAAACCCCTACGAAGGCGGCAAACAAGCGGTGGCGGAAGCGTTCCGTAACTTGTGTGCATCCGGTGCCAAACCCCTGGCGACCACAGACAATCTCAACTTCGGCAACCCCGAAAAGCCTGAGATCATGGGTCAGTTTGTTGGGGCCATCAAAGGGATCGGCGAAGCCTGTAAGGCACTGAACATGCCGATTGTTTCGGGCAATGTGAGCCTATACAACGAAACCGACGGTCAACCGATCCTACCGACGCCCACCATTGGGGCGGTTGGGATGGTGAAATACACCAAAAACCTGATTGGTTATCGCCCCAACGAGGGGGACATCGCCTTGGTGATTGGGGAAACCGCGGGCCACTTGGGACAATCGGCGCTGCTTTGGGAACACTTTGGTCGCGCCGAAGGGGACGCCCCGCTGGTGGACCTCAAGGCAGAACGGCGCCACGGCGCTTTCTTGCGGAACAATCGTAAACTGGTAACTGCGGCAACGGACCTGTCGGATGGCGGTTTGGCCTTGGCGGCGTTCGAAATGGCTATGGCGGCTGGAATTGGGGTGGAGTTGCAAAGTGCAACCACCCCTGACCTGTTTGGCGAGGACCAGGCAAGATACCTCGTGGCCTGTGATTTCGATTGTGCCGAAGCACTGATGGTGCGGGCTGGCGAAGTGGGCATCACCATGGCCACTGTCGGTCGTTTCGGCGGGGGAAGCGTGAGCTTTGGCGGCAGTTCGGCCCCGCTTGCAGACCTAAAAGACCTGTTCGAAGGCGCGTTCGCAGACGCCTTGGGATAAGGCAACACGCCGCGTAAACTGACTTTTCCGGCGAACGCACTGTGCCAAGCGGACCATGACGCTTGCAGGCAGCCCGCGCCGGTCCTAGTTTCATGGGCGAGCAAGAGGAAGACCACAATGCCCATGCAAGCCCAAGAGATCGAAACGCTCCTGCGTGAGACCTTTCCCGAGGCCCAAATTACAATCACCGACATGGCCGGCGACGGAAACCATTACGCAGCCGAGGTGATCGATGAAAGCTTTCGCGGCAAGAACCGGGTTCAACAACAGCGTGCTGTCTATGCGGCGTTGAAGGGCAAAATGGACGGATCGCATGGCGAGCTTCACGCACTTGCGCTCACCACCAAGGCGCCCGCCTAACCCAGCTTCTGACGCACAATCCCAAGCGAGGACAATGACATGTCGACCACCGTCGAAGACCAAATCAAAGAAACCGTCACCGCAAACGACGTCGTGCTTTTCATGAAAGGCACATCAAGCATGCCTCAATGTGGTTTTTCCAGCCGCGTGGCCGGTGTGCTGAACTACATGGGCGTTGACTTCAAGGACGTAAACGTTCTCGCCGACGATGCCGTGCGTGAAGGTATCAAGGAATACTCGGACTGGCCAACAATCCCACAGCTTTACGTGAAGGGCGAGTTTGTCGGTGGATGTGATATCATCACGGAAATGACGATGTCCGGCGAGTTGGACGCTTTGTTTGAAAAAGAAGGCGTCACATTCTCCAAGGAAGCGGCGGACAAAATCCGCGAAGCCAACGGCTGATCGTTTCAACCTGCTCAGAGTTTGGGGGGGGTTGTATTGTGCAACCACCCCTTTGTTTTCGTCAGGACGCCTCTGCGAGTTTCTCTGCCAACTCCACAGCATTTGTGAGCGCCACGACCGAGTCCGCTGGCACCACGGGATCTGTCGACGCGGGTTTGCGTGCGCTGAGTTCTTCGATCAGTGCCTCGTGGCTAGCCAGCTTGTCTTTGAGGATCGCCAATTGGTCCTCCAGCCCCGCGGTTTTGTCGGCGAGCATGAGGCCCGACATCAACAATAACCTCAGTTCCGGTATGCGCCCGATCTGCTGGGTCAACACCTGAGCTTCGGCGTCCAAAAGCGCAGCGGCTGATTCAAGGAACGGCTGTTCTCCTTCTTGGCACGCAACGTCAAAGCTGCGCCCGCCGATGTTGATGGTCACCTCAGGCATGGCCCGCCTCCTTCAAAACCGGCGCTAAGGCCTCTAAAACACTATCCAATTCCGCACGGTCTGCATTTCGCGATGCGATCACGGCGTCCAACTCTGTCTTCAGACTGGTATCCACCAAAGTTGGATCGGCCAAACCGGTTTCCACGGCGGCGCGCAAAGCGGCATTATTGGTCCGCAATTGCGCGTTCACCTTTTGCAACTCTGCGATCATCGCTTCGGCGCGAGTGAGGTTTGCTGTGGCCTCTTCCACCTCTGACCGGGCTTTTTGGGCTTTCAAGCCATCACCCTGTGAAACCGCTGTGAGCTTGGTTTCCAACTCCGACGTCTCTACTTGCGCAGCATCACGTTCGGCGGTTGCAGATTGCAACTGGCCTTCAAGGTCTGCGATTTGGGTGGTTGCGGTTTGCAACTCCACTTGGACCGTCGCCAATTCATCGCGCGCCGCCTGTGCGTCGGCTTCGAGCGCGGCCAAGGCTTCGGGATCAACCGATGGCTCCGCCTCTGCTGGCGCTGCCGCCAATTGATCCTCAAGCTCTGCCACCTGATCCTTTGCGGAGGACAGGTCATCTTCCAATGCGGACAGCTTTTCGTTCGCCGCGTCCAATTGCGACGTCAGCCCGGCAATCTGTTCCTCTGAACCCGAACTGGTGGACTGCGCGGCTTCCAACGCACTCTCGGCCGTTTCGGCGCGTGCGACGGCTGCGTCTTTTTCTGCACCAATGGCCGCAAGCTGGCTTTCTATGGCCCCAATCGCGGCCGTTAGGCGGTTCGCCAAGTCTGAAATCGTCGTCATGCATCCGATCCGTGAACACGCAGCATTTTGCGCGGTTTTTTGGTATGTCACCAGACTTGGGAAGGTCACACAAGCCCTCTCTGACTTTCGTCGCCCTTACGAAAGCTTGCACTTCCCATCCGGTTCGCTAAGAGCAACGCTGCGGCCAAGGCTGATGTTAGCGGTCGCAGCTGTTCCCAACCCACCAAGGAGCGTCCCCGTGACCGTCATGCC
>JBCDFD010000195.1:0-6258 GCA_039178645.1 Pseudomonadota bacterium
GTCAATGAGACGATGGGGTCGCCGCCTTTTCGGTTCGCGATTTGGGGAACGGTGATGCGGCGCACGGTACTTTGCTTGCTCATCTGGGTCTCCTCAGCCCGGTGTGATGACCTGTGCGTCTATCAGTAGGACGGCCCCGAAGCGGACCGCAAGCAGCACCACCGCCGCATGGGTGAGCGGCCCAGAAAGGTCGGCGAGCGTTGTGGCGTCTTGAATGTCAATCGCCTCCACCTGCGCGTCCGGGGCGGTTTTGAGCACCTTTGCGATGGTCTCACGTAGGCTTTCCACAGTCTGCGGGGCCGAAGAGAGTGCGGCCTCAGCTGCCTTGATGGATTGGGACAGAACCACCGATTGATCACGATGCGCCGGTGTAAGTCTCAGGTTTCGCGACGACATGGCCAACCCGTCCGGCTCACGCACGATGGGCACACCGACAATTTCGATGGGCATATCCAGGTCCCGCACCATTTGCCGGATGACCGCCAACTGCTGGTAGTCTTTTTCCCCGAAAAACGCAGCGTCCGCTTGGATGATGTTGAAGAGCTTCGTGACCACCGTGGTGACACCGCGAAAGTGCCCTGGGCGGACCTTGCCCACCAAAACCTGGGACAGGTCGGTCACCTCAACGATGGTTTGCGTGCCGGTTGGGTACATTTCCTCGATCGTGGGAAGAAACACCGCCGATACGCCTTCGGCTTCGAGCATCGCCAAATCGCGCGCCTCGTCGCGGGGGTACTTGGCGAGGTCCTCTGCTTCGCCGAACTGAGTGGGGTTCACAAAAATTGTCGCCACCACTGCATCGCACCGCGCCTTGGCCGCGCGCACCAGCGCCAGGTGCCCCTCATGCAGAGCACCCATGGTGGGTACCAAACCAACAGTGGCTCCTCCGGCGCGTAAATCGGCCAACGTCGCCCGCGCTGCTGCAATGTTCCGACAGGTCTTCATTCCATCCCCCAAAGGTCGTTTTCCCCATCAAACCTGATTTTTGGTCAAACATCAGGGGGGCGAAGTGACCTGGATAGCTTTCCCGCCAATGGCAAAAAGCTTTTACGGGGCCTCGGGTGGAATGGGACGCGTTCCATCCCACCATTTCATGGAAACCTGTTGATATGGTTTCGCTCGGTCGATCTTAAGCAGGCTCAGGTAGTCCGCCATGAAGTGGTGGATTGGAAGTTTGGGTTTGGCGAGTTTGAGCTTCACGCGATAGTTCTCGTGCATCTCCAGCACTTCTCGGTGGCCCAGTGAGCGATAGCGAAGCGCGCGGTATCCCCTTGTCACGAAGTCCTTTTTCCAAACCACGTTAAAGATCTTCCATTGGGAATGCGCACTCGCTCGAAACGGGTTGTCGTCGCCCGAGATGGCTTTGCGTTTCACCACCTGGGGCGATGCAAAGCAGATTGTTGGGACATCAAGCGCGGCGCCAAGGATTTGACATGCGGCGGCCCCAAGCGAATGTCCGACGATGAAATCCGGTTTGTCTGTGCCAATCGCCGTGCGGTTCTTTTTGACAAACCAAAGGACGCGGGCTGCCAAAAGTAAAAAACCAAAGTGAAGATCATTTGCCGGCAGCGCCAGGCCTGCGAGGAGTTCGTCAAACTCTTGCTTATACTCGGCTGTGCTATCCGACTTTTTGATGCCTTTTGTGCGAAGGATACCGAAAGGTCGGAAATTGTAGTCGATGTAATCTCTGGGCGTAGACCCTGTCACCACCAAGACGGTCTTGTCTCCGACTTTGAACAGGCCACAGTCGATGTTGAGTTCCCCACTGGTGGTGTCCAAAGTTTCGACTTCGAGGTTAACTCCCGGTGCGATGTTAAGTGGTTTCCCATTGTCTAGGATGTGCGCACGCGTTCCGATCTGTAGTTGAGCGGCGTCTTCGAATGTCATTTCCATCAAAAATCCTTTCTGTTTCTAACGCTTCATTAGGATCGCCAATGGGCAGCGTTAAGCAAGGTTAATCTAAGGATGAGCTTCGATTTCTGCGGGCGAAGGTCGTTTTTTATTCCGTTGCGTCGTTTGTCTTGCGCGATGGGTCGTGGCCAGTCTCTAGTCTGGATCGAGGACGGGATCAGGAGGCGCAGCAATGAAAACACATGTGCGAGCTTTGGTTGTGGGCGGCGGGGCCGTTGGGACCTCGATTGCCTACCACTTGGGAAAAGCTGGGTGGGACACCATGCTGTTGGAACGGGACGAGTTGACCTCGGGCTCGACCTGGCACGCTGCGGGCCTGCTGCCCTATTTCAACATGTCCTACGCCACGACCCACATCCACGACTATTCGATCAAGTACTACAAGACGCTGGAAGAAGAGACGGGGCTCAACCCAGGTTTTTATGTGGTCGGCAATTTGCGCATGGCCCAGACGCAGGATCGCATGGATGAGTACATGCTCTACGCCTCCACCGCCGAAACTTGTGGCGTGCCTTACGAATGGATGAGCCCGGCGGAGATCAAGGATCGCTATCCTTTGGTGCGGACCGAAGACCTGGAGGGCGCGATCTTTCACCCCACCGACGGCTACATTAACCCCGCCGATGTCACGCAGGCCATGGCCAAGGGCGCGCGTCAGTTTGGGGTTGCCGTGGAACGGCGATGGCAAGTGGACGGCTACCACTGGACCGGTTCCGCCTGGAATGTAACGGTGACCAAGATGGTGGAGCAGGGCGGCAACCTTGTTCGTTCTGATGAGACCACCACAATCACCGCCGAACATGTGGTCACGGCCACGGGCAACCATGCGCAGCGCACGGCCCAATTGCTGGGCATCAAAATCCCAGCGATCCCGGTGGAACATCAGTATATCGTCACGGAACCAGACCCGGCACTGGTGGAATGGCGCAAGGACAATCCTGAACATCCCGTGCTTCGCGACGCGGATGCCAAGTGGTACGTGCGTGAAGAACGCGGCGGTTGGATCCTTGGCCCCTATGAACAGGGCGCACCCGCGCGGTTCCCCTATGCTGTGCCCGACAGTTTCCGCGCCGACCTCTTCCCGCTCGATCTGGAGCGGATCGAAGAAGAATACATGTCCATGATCCACCGTATTCCGTCCTCGGAAACGGTCGGACTGAAAGACGATTACAACGGTCCCATCTGCTACACGCCGGACGGGAACCCCCTGATTGGGCCTGCACCGGGGCTGCGCAACATGTGGCTGGCCGAAGGGTTCAGTTTCGGCATCACTGCCGCCGGCGGGGCCGGGCATTATCTGGCGCAAGTGATGACCGAAGGGGAGGCCGAGATCGACATGGCCTCGCTCGACCCTAAACGCTACGGGTCTTGGATGACCACGGAGTATGCGTGTCGGAAGAACGAGGAATGCTATTCCCACGTCTACATCCTGCACCACCCCGACGAAGAACGCGAAGCCTGCCGTCCGCTGCGCACCGGGCCGGTATATGACCGTCAAAAGGCCCTGGGCGCGCAGTTTGGCCAAGTGAATGGATGGGAGCGCCCCAACTATTTTGGGCCACTGGATGCGCCCGACAGCTTTGACCATGATGCCAGATCGTTCCGCCGTGGCGGCTGGTGGCAATACGCGAAGGCTGAGGCCGAAGCCGTTCGGTCCACAGCGGGGCTCATCGACGCCAGCGCATTCACAAAACACATGGTTACGGGACCGGGCGCGACGGCGTTTCTGGACTGGCTCACCTGCAACAAACTGCCCAAGGTTGGGCGGATCAACCTGACCTATGCGCTCACGGACGCGGGCACGGTGCGCACCGAATTCACCATCGTGCGGTTGGCCGAGGATGAGTACTACCTGATCTCCGCCGGAGCATGGCAGGAATACGATGGCGATTATCTGAAGGAAGCAGCCAAGGAAAAGGCTGAGGAGTTCGGATACATCGCCGTGTCAGACGTGACTTCCAGCTGGGGCGTATTTGCGCTTGCCGGGCCTAACGCCCGTGACATCCTTCAAGACCTGGTGAAAGACGCCGACCCCGAAACTGTGCTTGGCAACAAACGCTTCCCGTGGCTGTCCGCGCACGACATCGAACTGGGCATGTGCCCGGTCAAAGCCGTGCGTGTGGCCTATACCGGTGAGCTTGGCTGGGAACTGCACCACCCCATCGAGATGCAGCGGTACCTTTGGGATCAGCTCCAAGAGGCGGGTGCCAAGCACGGCATGAAATTGGTGGGCGCGCGCGCGCAGAACTGGTTGCGGCAGGAAAAGAGCTACCGCGCATTTGGGACCGAACTGGGCCGCGACGCCACACCGTTGGAGGCGGGGCTCGACCGATTTGTGGACCTGTCCAAAGATTTCCGTGGCAAAGGCGCGATGGAGGCCACCGGCATCCGCAGCAAATGCGTGACCTTGCTCATCGACGGGCCGGACTTCGCTGACCCTTGGGGGCGCGAAGCGCTTTACCATGGGGACACCCGGGTGGGTCGTTTGACCTCTGGCGGGTGGTCGGCTGCGTTCGGGAAATCCATTGGAATGGGGTATGTCAGTCCAAATGTGGCCGTGCCGGGCACTCAATTGAAGGTGAAAATGTTCAACCAACTGTGGCCAGTGGAGATCACAGAAGACTGCCCGTTCGACCCCAAAAACTTGCGCATCCGGGCCGACATCGCGCCCGCCCAAGCCCAAGCCGCGGAATAACTCTCAGCACATCACAGATGGATAGCCCGGTTTTTGTGAAAATCGGGCTCGGAGTGTGAACAGGATCACAGCCTGCGCGCCCTGTCAGTCTTAGGGTAGTGCCAGTGGGGTTCGCGGAGCCAACTCAGGGAAGTGCACTTTTCCGTTGTCCTCTCACAAGGTGTGGTCCTCACCGTTAGCGGATTAAAAGTTACAGGCGCCAGGGTCCCCAAGTCCACCGCCTGTACAGCGAGGCCGGGACAGTGTGTGAGACGTCCCGGCCTCTTTTGACGTGGCTCTCGGCGTGCGAACGTTATCCTCAGACAACGACGACCGCCTATTTTCCGAATACGCAGACCGCAGCCGAACAAGGGTGGATCGAGCGTCAGAATGCACGAGGCAACCTCAGCCCATTGCCTGGTCCGCCACGTAAACTCCGTGACGCAACGGAACGTGGTGATCACATTAATCGTGTTTGGTCTGTGATTGTTTGGGAACAACCGCATCCCCATGTGCACGCACAACAATCGATTGTCCGGTTTGCTTTGGGGCTAGGTCATGGACCTAAGCCAAGGTGTGAAACCGTCTCTTGGCCTTTGCGACCGGACCCTAGACTGCCTGAGAGGACGCCATGCGACCCTTGTTTATTGCCGTCACGACAGCCGCCGTATCCTTTGCCGCCACAGCGCACGCTGTGGTCATCGAGGCCTACTATGACCGCGCGGACTTTGCCGCGGCCACATCACCGACCCGAGTGGAAACGTTCAACGCGATCACCGAAGACACATCCTTTGTGGACAAGACGCTGTCCTTCGGCGGTGTCAGCATCATTGCGGAAAACGTGAATCACGGCACTCTGGACGCCGCGCCGTTCTCGAGCGTGAACTTCGTCGTGGACCAAAGCCCCTATGCGCTCGTTTCACTGCAATCTGCAAACGATGTGTTCCGGATTGTTTTTGACACGCCCGTACAGTCGTTCGCGGCGGACTTTAGCAGCTTGAACGCCCGTGGCGGCACGAACCGGGACACGGCCTTCTCTGTTTTGGGTCAATCCATAGCTTTGCCCACGGTCACCAGGGTTGGGGATAACTCATTCTTTGGGATCGTGTCTGACACAGCGTTCACCGAAGTGGAATTCACACGGTCGGGCAGGGACTCGGCCTTCGGCATCGATAACGTGCAGTTTGCACCTGTGCCGGTGCCCGCTGCGGGCCTGTTGTTGGGTGGCGTTTTGGTGGCCGGTGGTGTCTGGTCTCGGCGCGCCCGCGCGGGAAAAGCCGACTAAGCCCGAGCCCGCCAAGCTGATCATGGAACCTGCAACCGCTTTCCCCTAGAACGTGTCCAAGATCCAGGGGAGGGACACATGACATCACCATCGCGCCGCAGCGCCTTTGTGCAAAAGGTGCGCAGTGGCACCACGATTTCGGCCACGTTTCAGAAGACACCCGCCTATGAGGTGGTCGAAGTCATGGCCACCAGCGGGCTCGACACCATGTGTTTGGATGCCGAACATTCTGCCTTTGACCGTGCTCGTCTGGATGCCTGTCTGGCCATTGGTCGAGCATTGGACTTCCCATTGTTTGTGCTGTCCACATGGGGCACGATCAGGCCGTCGGCACCACTGTCCAACGCTTGCAGCATTGCCGCCGGATCCGCCGAAGGGACACGCACAA
>JBCDFD010000196.1:0-6196 GCA_039178645.1 Pseudomonadota bacterium
GGCATGTCGGGCAAACCAAAACTGGAAACGGTGGCGAAGGAAGCAGGGGTGTCGGTGCCCACTGTGAGCCAAGTCATGCGCGGAACAGGCCGGATTTCCGAGAAAACCCGCAAACGTGTTTTAGAGGCCGCCCAAAGGCTCAACTACGTCCCCGACCGCCGCGCCGCTGCGATGCGGTCGGGTCAGAACAGAGAGATCGGGCTGGCCATTCACCAAATGTCGAACCCGTTCAATGCCGAGGTGATCAGCGGCGTCAGCGACCTGTTGGAACGGGAAGGTTTCTTCGTTTCCGTGCTCGATGCCCGGAACGACCCGGAACGCCAAGGCAAGCACCTGGAGGCGTTCATCGGCAATGGCCGCGGGGGTCTCCTGTGGGTGCCCGCGCTCAACACACCCAAAGAAACCGCGGACCTGCTGGTGACCAACCGTGTGCCCACGGTGACCTTCTTGAGGCGGCCTGACCACGGACAATTCGACCATGTGGGCATCCGAAACGCCGAGGCCACAGCGCAGGCCACGCGCCATTTGGCGGACTTGGGCCATAGCGAGATCGCCTACCTCGGCGGCACAGAAATGACGCCGGTGCGACGAGAGCGGATCCTGGGATACCGACAAACCATCGAGGACCTTGGTCTTTCGCCGCCAGTGGTCTGGGATTGTGAAGACAACAAATTGGCGGGGCTGAACGAGATCCTACGTCTTCGAGAAGCGCATCCGCATGTCACCGGCGTTGTGTGCAATGGCGACGTGGTGGCGCTCGGGGCGTGTCTGGGATTGATGCGCGCGGGACTGACACCAGGGGGCGACATGTCGATCGTGGGCTTTGACGACATTGCCGACGCCGCCGTGGCGACGCCGCCGCTCACGACCATGGCTGTGAAACCCTACGACCTGGGTCAACGCTTGGCGCAAGTGCTGCTGGATCGGATGCGCAGGCCAGAACTGCCTGTCACGATCTCCGAAGTGGCCGCAAAACTGGTGCAGCGCGCCAGCACGGGACAAGCCGCCTAAGCAAGCAAAATACCTTTGTGGCTGGTTATATTATGCCAGTTCAGACAGGTTTGGCTCACTCCACAATCACCCACTGTTTGACCTCTGCCGTTACCGATGCGCAGGGCAACGCCAGCAATTCACGCGACATGTAGGGACCGGCTGATCGGCTTGCACCTCCCACCACCACACAGAGAGTGTTGGGTCGCTGGCGACCCGAAACTCCATCGAAGGCGCATCATAGGTGAACGACTGCAACGGATCGTCGGCGAGGCAATCCAGCAACCCAAACGGAACACTTGGGTGTTCAGGGGTGCTATGCCCCATGCACTTGCCCGCGAACGCGGCAGAGCGAATGTGGCCGCTGCCCATGTCGTACATGAATTGTGTGTCCAGCGCTTCAGCCGCCGCAGGTTTGCACGAATGGGCGTGGAGCGTGTCGGCAAATCCGCGGCCAACAGTGTCGATGCACCAGCCCAGGCGGTCTTATTCATCCAAGTTGTCCGCCACATGAATGACCGGAGCGGCGGATTTGATCACCGGCGGATCGGACAGCGCGGATATGGGCAGGACACTTGCGGTGAGCATAGTCGTCAAAGTGACTGAGGTGCGCATCGGATGTCTCCGCCTTAGTGTCAATCAGTGCTGGCCTAACTGTAGACGAGCCAAGCCAAAGGTAGAAAGTCAATTGCGCCCAACCGATGGGCACTGGCACCGATTGACCGCCAAAAGCTGGGCGTTGGCATGGGAAAGTGACTTCGCCCCTGCTCTGACATTCCTCAGACATTGACCAGAGTCGACTCAGCCGCTTCGATCGGGCTGCGCATTCCCAGTCCGTTCAACGGTGAACCCACAAGGCAGAGCGCCCAAGCCTTTGCAACGTGAGGACACCCATGGATTGGCACGCACAGGAACCGCCCGCACGCCACCCGCTGCATGCGACCGCCTTTGATAATTTTGAACTTAAACTGGTCCCGGTGTTTCGGCATTTCATCGCCGCTTTCCGCGGCCAGGGATTGAACGCCGCGCATCGGGGATATGACGCGGCCTCAGTGGCCTTTGGTCCTGCCACTGGTCTTCAAATCGCCCATCGGTTCAGCGCAACGGTCATGGGCCTGCATCAGTTTGGCAAGCCGAACTTGGAGGTGCACGATCCGCTGAACAGTCAGGACCAACATTTTCTGACCCAAGACGAATTGCTGTTCTTTGAGATGATCCACTACATGCGCCGCAACGCGACTCACGCGGCGAAAGGCGCGATCTCAACGCTCACCGATGGGCGGATGGACGCAGGGTTCATGCACGAGGCGCTTACCTTCGCACGGGACCATGGTGTTGGTGTGAAACGGCAAACGGTGCCGCGACCGAAACTGCGTCTTGTGAAAGCGTAACACCGTCCCCTGCCAGCGCCCCCACTGTCCTCCGGGCGCTGGCACGGTCCCCTCGCTGGATCAGTATACGTCCCGTTGGTAACGGTGATCGGACGACATGGCGTCGAGGTAGGCTTTCGCGCCGTCCTCATCGGTGTCTGCACCTTTTGCGATGATACGCAGCAAAGCTTTTTCCACATCGACGGCCATGCGCGAGGCGTCACCGCAGATGTAAATCGCTGCGCCCTCTTCGAGCCAAGCAAACACCTCGTCGCCGCGTTCCTCAAGCAGCGTCTGAACATAGACCTTTGTGTCCCCGTCACGGGACCAGGCCAGGGACAGCTCGTCCAGAACGCCGCTGTCTTTCCAGGCCTCAATGGCGTCGCGATACAAGTAATCGCAGGCCTCGTGCTGGTCGCCAAAAAACAGCCAGTTCTTGCCCTGGGCCCCCCGCGCTTCGCGTTCTTCCAAAAACGCGCGGAACGGCGCAATGCCAGTGCCTGGGCCGATCATAATGAGCGGCTGATCGTCGTTGCTCGGCGGATGAAAATGCGCCGACTTCTGCACGTAGACACCGACCATGCCGCCGTCAGCCAGCCGTTCGCCAAGGTAGGTGGAGGCCACGCCCTTGCACGCCCGGTCGTTGAGATCATACCGCACTTCGCCAACCGTGAGGTGGACCTCGCCCGGATGTGCCTTCGGGCTCGATGAAATCGAATAAAGCCGGGGTTGCAGGGGACGCATGGCATCGACCAGCTGTTGCGGCTCAATCGCGTCGGCGGCAGCCACCAGGTCATAGACCTGCGCGCCCTCGGGAGCTTCGGTGAGACCCAGAGCCTCCAGGGTTTTGGGCGTGACCGTGGCCAAGTCCAATCGGGTCATCAAAGCCGCCCGCAACGGGGCCGGACCAGTTTTCAAGTTGACCGTTTCCTTGCCTGTAAAACCGGCGGCTTTCAGCATCGCAGCCACTTCAATGTGGCAATTCACCGGCCAAACGCCCAGAGCATCGCCCGCGGCGTAGTCCAAGTCTTCGCCGCCACCGGCCAGCGATATTTCGATGTGGTTCACGCACTTCGCGCTGTCATCGCCGCTGAGCCGTTCAGCCAGGGACAAAGACGCCATGAACGGGCGGTTTTTGTCGAACATGGCCACCGGTTCGGCGTCAATCACTTGCACTGCACCGCTGCCAGCGCTTGCACTGGCGAATGGTTCAGAGGTGAACACCGACTCTTTCCAAGCGGCGTAATCATCGTCGAAATCCACGTCGCACTTGACCGCCTCGGCAACACGGGTGGCCCCGAGTTCGGCCAAACGGTCGTCAATGTCAGTGGCGTATTTGTTGAAATCGGCATAGCTGGTGTCGCCAAGGCCGCAGACCGAATAGTTCAGCGTCGCAGGCAAAGCAGGACAGTCTTCTGACATGAGTGCCGCATAGAACTTCGCCGCGTTGTCGGGCGGATCACCTTCGCCGAAGGTCGAGACGACGATGGTCACATGTTCCATCTGCGCAAGGTCAGCGGGCGTAATGTCGTCCAGAACCGACACTTCCGCCTCGAACCCATATCCACCTGCTGCTTTGCGCAGGTCTTTGGACAAGGTTTCGCAATTTCCCGACTGCGAGCCGTAAAGCACATGCATGGCGGTCAGGGGCGCAGCTTCTTCTGCACCGCCAGCCGCTGCCGAAGCTGCGATGGCCGACAGCCCCGTCAACAAACCGTTGAGCCATTGCCGCTGTGCCGGGTCAAACGGTGCGTCCTCGGGCACCAGTTCGATCTGCGGCTGGGACGCAGAGACCGCGGTCTCAATCGTTTTTGCTATCAGAGAGTTCTGAACATTCATGTTGGATCGTCCCTTAGGCCGCTTTCTGGATCTCTTGGGGCAAGAGCGTTTGCAGGTCGGCGTCGTCCAGCTCTCGGACAAACGCGAGGAAGGTTTGGTTGGGTGCGCGGCGGGCCAAATAGTTGGCCACAACCTGTTCGATAATTCCGTGGATATCGGCGGCGGCCACAGGACCAACGAGGTGGCGCGCAAGCCCTTGGTCTTGGTCAGACCCACCGCCCAGCAGGATATTGTACCCTTCGCCGCCGCCAGGGGCCGCAGCCCCGATCAAACCGATGTCGCCGATGTAGTGCTGCGCGCAGGAATTGGCGCAGCCGGTGAGATGGATGTTGATGGGCAAGTCCAGCGTGAACTTCGATTCAAGATGGCGCACCAGGTCAAGCGTGTCTTGTTTCGTGTAGGCAGCCGCCATCTTGCAGCCCCACTTGCCGGTGCAAGCCACGGCCCCTGCTTGGAATGCGGAAGCTTCAACTTCCATCCCGGCGGATGCCAGCATGGCGCAGGCCGCTTTCACTTGAGCCTCCGGCACATGGGGGATCAGCGGATTCTGCCAAACGGTCAAACGGATGTCGCCATCGCCAAATTGGTCGGCCACATCGGCCAGCACCCGCATTTGATCCGGGGTGAGTTTTCCCAACTCCAGCGCCACGCCGATATAGTTGAGCCCAAACTGCTTTTGCGGATGCACACCGATGTGCGCTTGCCGGTCGATGGGCACGCGGGGCCGGTCAAACTTGGCATCCAAGCGGGTGAGTTTTACGCCTGACGGGAAGCTGTCGAGCTTCTCTTGAGACCGCTCCAAGAACCACTCCACCCCATGCTTTTCCAGCAGATACTTGAGCCGCGCTTTCTTGCGGTTGGTGCGGTCGCCGTGTTCCACGAACACACGCAGCATGGCTTCGGACACGTCCACGGTGTCCTCGGGACGACACAGCAATCCGGTGTCGCGGGCAAAGTCCTTGTGCCCTGTGATGCCACCAAGCGCGATCCGACACCACAGGCCCGGTTCGACGCCTTGGTAGTTTTCTTCAACAATGGTTGCCAGAAACCCGATGTCGTTGGTGTCTGACAGGCACGACACCCGCCCAGCATTGTCGAAGGAAATGTTGAATTTCCGCGGGATACCCTGAAGCTCCCGCGTGCGCAGGATACGCATGGACAGCCGCTTGGCCTGGGGTGTCATGTCGATCAATTCGTCCACGTCAAAACCCGCCGTGGGCGTTACTGTCAGATTGCGCGCCGAGTCTGCCCCGGTGCCCTGGGCCGTCAGATTGGCGGTTTCCATCTTGGCGATCATGTCGATCACCGACCGGGGCTGGATTTCGCGCAATTGCAAACTGCCCCGCGTGGTGACGTGGGCATATCCACCGGCGTAATCTTCGGCGCAGGTGGCCAGGACCCGCATTTGTTCGGAAGTCAACTGACAGGCCGGCGCGCGCAAACGCATCATATAGCCGGAACTGTTGGGTTCCACGTTGAAGAACCCCAAGTGGCGCAGCATGAACTGGTCGAGACCTTCGGCCATCTGATCCGACGCGGTCCATTCTTCCAGACGGCGCCAAATGTCCAAGGGATGTGCCTTGTGCTTGGCCGCTTCTTCCTTGCAAAGGTCTTCAATGGGGAAACCGTAGAATGTCTCGGGTTCCGGCTGAGGGGGCGCGGCAGACGCCCCGCCACCGAATGCCTTTTGCAGGTTCAACCCCATGAGAACATCGGCCAAGTAAGCCTGCTGTTCGCGTGTGAACCCTTCAAACTTTTCCGACATCAGTACATCCCAAGCAAACGACACAGCGCAACCAGCCTTGCGCGACACGGCGGGTAAGCACCACGTTGTGCTTGGAAATTGGAGATTGGCCAAAAGGGGACGCCATTGTCCCATCATTCTGCTGTGCCGCGCGTAGCACATAGTTTTGCATCTGCGAAAGCCTTTGAGTCCAAGTGCGCCACCAATGCCGCGGGCTGCCCAAAATTTGGTCACTCAGCGAGCACGTTCCACC
>JBCDFD010000197.1:0-6176 GCA_039178645.1 Pseudomonadota bacterium
ATTCCCGCAAACCGGTGTCTTGCAGCGCCAGAGTGTAGGACGCGTCACCCGCCAAAGCTGGCGCGGTTGGAGATGTGAGAATAAGTGCCAAGCCCAGGGCCGCCCGTGGAAACATCAATCGTCACTCCGTTTGAGATGCTGTGCTGGCGGGGCCGCCCTTGCGGAAATGGACGGCTTGGCTGATCCCAGAAAGGTATCTCGAAGATGGCGGAATTACAGCCCCGAAGTGCAGATCAGGCGGCGTTCGCCTGGCTCAGACTTACTCGGCTGCGACAGTTTCCAACTGACGCAATTCATCATCCGTGAAAATCCGGCTGCGGGTGAGGAAACGGCGTTCGGTGCCGTTGTCGAGGCTGAACATTCCGCCACGGCCCGGAACCACGTCCAGGATCAACTGAGTGTGCTTCCACGCCTCGAACTGCGGGCCGCTGATCCAGACCTCCGCGCCGTCAATCTCGCCCAAGCGCACATCGGTGGAGCCCAGCGGGAATTCCCCTTTCGGATAGCACATGGGCGAAGACCCATCGCAGCAGCCGCCCGATTGATGGAACATTACCTCGCCGTGGTTGCCGCGAATTTCATGCAACAATGCTTTGGCCGCATCAGTGGCCGTGACGCGGGCCAGCGGGTCGGTTCCTGCAACCGCGTCGGCGTCGGTCACGCAGGAAATGGGTGTCTCGGTCATGGCGCAGTCTC
This sequence comes from Pseudomonadota bacterium, assembly GCA_039178645.1. Lineage (GTDB taxonomy): Bacteria > Pseudomonadota > Alphaproteobacteria > Rhodobacterales > Rhodobacteraceae > Mangrovicoccus. The sequence goes on from JBCDFD010000197.1 coordinate 697, forward strand.
CTCCTCTGCGGGTCACGGCGTGGGGTCGCGGACCTTGTGGTTTTGATATGTGTGCCACTTTCCAATAACCAAGGCCACTGGCACAATGGGATGAGATCACATGACCCAATCCCAAGCTCCACTGACCCTGGGCCGCGTCGCCCCAAACCTTCCAGTTCGCGATGTGGCGGAAAGCGCGCGGCGGTATGAAATGGCGTTTGGGTTGCAGGTCACGTTCCAAAACGGGGACCCAGTGATCTTTGCGATCCTGAAGCGAGACGCGGCGGAACTGCATTTGAGCGTGACCGATGGGCCCACGGGTGGTGATCACATTGGGGCACACCTGATGGTGTCCGACGCCGATGTGGCTTTCGCGCGATGCCAGGCGGCGGGATTTAAGATCATCAAGCCAATCAAAACCCAAAATTACGGCCTTCGGGATTTCGTGGTGGCTGATTTGGACGGAAACCGGATCGACGTTGGGCAGGCCTTGTAATCGAAGGCGGTTGATCAGGGATCAGTTGGACGGTTCATTTCGAGCGCCCAAGATAGGAAAGAGCCCGGGCATTGCCGGGCCCTTTCAGGAGGACTGCTATGGAGCTTAGAAGAAGCCCAGCTTGTTCGGGTTGTAGCTGACCAGCATGTTCTTGGTCTGCTGGTAGTGGTTCAGCATCATCTTGTGCGTTTCGCGACCGATGCCGGACTGCTTGTACCCACCGAACGCGGCGTGCGCCGGATAGAGGTGGTAGCAGTTGGTCCAGACCCGACCCGCTTTGATGGCGCGACCGAAGCGGTAGCAGGTGTTCGCATCCCGCGACCAGACACCGGCGCCCAGGCCGTAGAGCGTGTCATTGGCGATATCCAAGGCTTCGTTTTCGTCCTTGAACGTGGTCACGGACACGACCGGGCCAAAGATCTCCTCTTGGAACACCCGCATCTTGTTGTGGCCTTTGAGGATGGTTGGGTTGATGTAGTACCCGCCCGCCATGTCGCCGTCCATTTGACGCTCAGTCCCGCCGGTGAGCACTTCGGCCCCTTCCTGGCGGCCAATGTCGAAATAGCTGAGGATCTTTTCCTTCTGCTCGCTCGACGCCTGCGCGCCCATCATGGTGTTGCCGTCACGGGGGTCGCCCAGCACGATGGCTTGGGTCCGCGCGATGGCCCGTTCCATGAACTGGTCATAGATGTCCTCGTGGATCAGGGCACGGGACGGGCAGGTGCAGACCTCACCTTGGTTGAGCGCGAACATCACGAAGCCTTCGATGGCCTTGTCGAAGAACGCGTCATCGGCGGCGCAGACATCCTTGTGGAACACGTTTGGCGACTTGCCGCCCAGTTCCAACGTCACCGGAATGATGTTCTCGGTGGCATACTGCATGATCAGCCGACCGGTGGAGGTTTCCCCGGTGAAGGCCACTTTGGCGATGCGGTTGGACTGGGCGAGCGGCTTGCCTGCTTCCAAACCAAACCCGTTCACAACGTTCAGCACACCGGCGGGCAGGATGTCGGCGATCAGTTCACAGAACACCATGATGGTGGCCGGGGTCTGTTCCGCGGGCTTCAGGACCACGCAGTTGCCGGCGGCCAGCGCGGGTGCCAGTTTCCATGCCGCCATCAGCAGTGGGAAGTTCCAAGGGATGATCTGTCCCACAACACCAAGTGGCTCGTGGAAATGGTAGGCGACGGTGTCGTCGTCCAACTCGCCCATGGTACCTTCTTGGCCGCGGATCACACCCGCAAAATAGCGGAAATGGTCGATGGCCAGTGGCAGGTCAGCGGCGCGGGTTTCGCGGATTGCTTTGCCGTTGTCCCAACATTCGCAGATCGCCAGCAGTTCCAGGTTGTCTTCCATCACCTGCGCGATGCGCATAAGGATGTTGGCGCGGTCGGTGACGCTGGTGCGGCCCCAGACGTCTTTCATCGCGTGCGCAGCGTCGAGCGCATCATTCACGTCGGACGCATCGGACCGTGCGATTTCGCCAATCACGCCACCGGTCACGGGGCTGACGTTGTCGAAATAACGGCCCGCGTTTGGCGCCTTGAATTGTCCACCGATAAAGTTGTCGTAGCGTTTGGCGAACGGTGAAATTCCCGCCGTCGCCTGGATGTTTGTCATCTCATTCATGTGATCCCTCCTCCTGGGGGCAGTCGTGCCGGTGTTCCGGCGGGTTTGAAGCTCGGACGTCTCGTCGGCCTTTGCAAGGGGCGGAGACAAAACCTCGGTATCCCCGGCCTCTGCAAAGCCGGTGGCGGCGGGCTCGGTGGCCAACGCCAATTCATTGGGTCGGTTTTCGGGGGCACGCTCAGCCGACGCGGGCGCGCCAGCTTCTGAGTGTTGAGTACCAGACAATAGTTCACTGAGCCTCGCCCAAGCGAGACGGATGGAGCCCGCCATGGTCGCACCCTCGGTTTGTTTCAGCGATCCGCTTGGCTTGAAGCTGAGCTGGATGTGTGTGTGCAACCATGCGTAACACGGCGCGGCGGGGGTCAACATTGACCATTGGTCGAATGCCCAAAGGTCGTGGGCGCGCGCGCAGGGCGAGTCGTCGACGGAAATGACGAACGGACGATGGTCACATGGGATTGATTTGAACTGGGATTCGGCCATACCAATTCACGTAACAGGCGAGCCGGTGCGACCCTCTGTCCAGAACCACCCAGCCAGCCCCTATCGGCACAGGTCCAAACGGGAGCTTTTCGCACATGGCACAGATCGAACTCGCCGCGCGCCACCGCGCCGTCATCCAGAGCAAAGCGGTGGAGGCCATCGCCGACCTGATCCGCATCGCCGAAAGCAACGGTTACACCCCATCCCACGCAGGGGACCAAGTGACCATCCGCGCGCCCTTGGGCGAGGTGGTGTTCCAAGGCGGCGGGGACCGAGCGGAGGTGACCTTTGCGTCGGAAAACCCCGCGAAGTTGCAACTGCTCAAGGACCTCTATGCCGGGCGCTTCGCCAAGTTGGGCATGTCCGATACGCTGGCTTGGGACCCGGTGGGGCAGACCACGCCGCTCAACCAAGTGGTGGCACGGGTGGCGGAGAAAACCCGGATCTCACCCAACTTCATGCGCTTACGGCTGGCCGGAGATTTCAGTGCCTATGCCATGCCCGGTGCCGGGCTGCATTTCCGGCTGTTGTTTGGTCCCGACGGCGCGCCGCTACCGTACCTTGACGAACGGGGCCTGACCGTCTGGCCCGAAGGTGTCAGCGCGTGGCACCGCCCGCCCTACACCGTGCGCGCCATTGCAGAGGATGGGTCTTGGATAGACGTGGACATCGTCCTGCACGACGGCGGGCGCGTGACCGACTGGGTCATGGATGTGGAACCCGGGGCAGAGATTGCCCTGCACGGCCCCAACGGCGGAGGCCAGCCCAAGGCGGGGTGGCTTGGCCTAATCGGCGATGAAACCGCCTTGCCCGTCGTGGCGCGCATGGTCGAGGCCGCGCCGGAAGGCACCAAAGGCACCGCCATTTTCCTGGTGCGTGACCCTGCCGATCAACAACCAATCGCCACCCTTTCGGACATCGAAATCAGATGGGAAGCCATGGACGCCAAGGCCGATATCACGCCGGTGGTGCACTCCTTGAGCCCGCCCGGCACCGACCGTTATATCTTCTTCGCGGGCGAACGTGCGCAGGCAAGCCGCGTGAGAGAGGTTTTCAAGGACATGGGTCTGGCCAAAGGGGAAGCTAAGGCCGCCAGCTACTGGAGCTTAGCCGAAGACAAACCCAAAACCGCGCCAAAGGCGGAGGGTGCCATGCTCTATTCCAACGCACCGCAGGATACGGACATTGAGACCCAAGCCAAGAGCCTCCTGCGCAACAGCGCTCTGGCGATGCTGGCAAGCGGGGAAACACCGGCATTCTTTCCCATGGCCAGCGATATGGTGGGCGCGCCGGTTGTCGCATCTGACACGCTCAAGGGCGGTGATGCGGTTTCGCTGGTCCTGATGGACGGGCACACCGCGCTGCGCTTGGCCGGGACCTTGGAACCCGCCAAGGACGGCAGCGCTGCCCATGCGCGTTTCATGGCTCGGCACCCGGATCATACGGCACCAACGTTCCGAGTTGAACTGGCGAGCATCCAGCTACACAGCGGCGGTGAGGCTCACGACATCGCACCAGACAATCTTTTGGCCCCGTACGATGAACAACTGGCGCAAATGGAGCGCGGCGCGGTGGATCACATGAATGATGACCACCTGGACGCGGTGAAGTCCTACGCCGAGACCTTGCTCAACGCGCCCGAAGGTGATTGGAAACTGGCATCCATGGACCACGACGGGCTAGACTTGGTCAACGGCAACCAAGCCCGCCGCCTGTGGTTCACACCACCGCTCAGCGCGCCGGGCGATATCAAACAACGCCTGATTGACCTGGCCATCGCGGCCCGCACTTAGAGGTCGTGGAAATAGTAGAAGGTGTTGCCGTAAGGGTCGCGGACAGTGAACTGGCGCAGGCCCCATGGGGTGTTTGCCAATGGCTCCACGATATCCGCGCCCCGTTGCGTGAGGTCGGCATGCACCCCGTCTACATCTTCGCAGAACACCCAGAAGACGCCTGAGTTTGGCGGCACGCCTTCGCGGAAGAAAATGGCGCACTCCCCGTGCGCCACTGCCCCGATCTCACCGTCTTCGTTGTGCCAAGCGATCTCGAACCCCAACCGGTCGCGGTAGTATTCCTGCGCGGCCCGCACGTTGGGCACCGGCAATTCCGGTGTGGGTTGTGAGATTTTCATCGCTGCTCTCCAAATAGGGCTCGTATGTCTGGGCTGTCTGATGCCAACCCGATGTCGCGGATGGATCGGCCGTCCGGGTCGGTGACGGTGGGGTCTGCCCCTGCCTGTAGGAGCCACGCCGCCGTCTCGGTTTGTCCGTCCGTGACAGCCACCGCCAGCGGGGTTTTCCAATCGTCGGGGCATGCCTCGGTGTTCTGCCTGACTGTGGTGAAGCGCGCGTTCAAAAGGTTCGGTTGATCCGCCACCAAGCTCGCCAGCACGTCAGTTTTGCCAACCCAAGCGGCGGCGAAAATGTCCATGGGCTGCGTGAGCAGAAACTGCACCATTTCGGATTGATTGGCGAACATCGCAAAACCCAAGGGCGGACCATTGTGGGTCGGATCGCGCAAGGTGGTGTCCGCCCCCGCGGCGATGAGCAGACGAGCCATGTCCATATCACCGGCATAGGCCGCCGCATGGAGCGGAGCGTCTTGCCCCGGCACCTCCACCGGGAACTCAAGATCGATCATGGTCTTGACCGCAGCGTGCCGCCCGGCCCCGGCGGCCATGTGCATCCAGCGTGTGACCGGGGCATCAGCCCGTAGGTCGGGATGCCCATCCAAGATCGCCTGCGCCCCAGCCCCATCGGCAGACATGAGCGCGCTGCGCAGCTTTTCTGCCGAGGTCAGGTCCGGGGACTCCGCGCCCGCACTTTCCAAAACATCGGCAATGTCCGGGCGACCCGACAGGCGGGCCAGCTTCAGTGGGGCCATGGCGGTGGGG
>JBCDFD010000198.1:0-6140 GCA_039178645.1 Pseudomonadota bacterium
CGGCCAAACGGTGGAAATTGTCATCGCCGCAGAAGGGGCCGCAGCGCACCTGATCCCACCGGCGGCCCTGACGCTCGATAACAGCGGCACCATGGGACTGCGCATCGTGGATGACACCAACACCACCCGCTTTGTGCCCGTTCAAGTGATCCGCGACACCACGGAGGGCTTCCTGGTGACCGGGCTCCCGGACGAAGCGCGCGTCATTGTGAGGGGGCAGGAGTTTGTCACGGACGGTGTTACCGTGCGACCCGTGCTCGAAGGAGACCGTTCATGACCGGTATCGTCGATTGGGCCTCTGGCCGCGCGCGGATGGTTCTGGCCTTTATTGTCCTGTCTTTAGCGGTGGGGTGGTTTTCCTACACCGAGCTACCAAAGGAAGGCGAGCCGGACATCGAAATCCCGGCTCTTTTCGTTTCCGTCCCGTTCGACGGCATTTCAGCCGAAGACAGTGAAAAGCTGCTTGTCCGCACCATGGAGACCGAGCTGGCCGACTTGGATGGCCTGAAATCCATGGAAGGCACCGCTGCCGAAGGTTACGCCGGTGTTGCGCTGGAGTTTGAGTTCGGCTGGGACAAGACCAAAATCATGGCCGACGTGCGCGAGGCGATGAACACCGCCGAGGCGAATTTCCCAACCGGCGCGGACAAGTATTCGATCAACGAAATCAACCTTTCAGAGTTCCCGATCATCATCGTGTCTTTGACCGGTGATGTGCCCGAACGCACGCTGATCCGCCTGGCCAAGTCCATGCAGGACCGGCTGGAGGCCCAAGAACCAGTGCTTGAGGCCGTGCTTGCAGGCTACCGCGATGAAATGGTCGAAGTGATCATCGACCCGGTGAAGCTCGAAGCCTACAATGTCACCGCGCCCGAGTTGGTCAGTGCCGTTGTGAACAACAACCGCCTGATTGCAGCCGGTGAGGTGGAAACTGCGTCCGGTGCCTTTGCGGTGAAGATCCCCAGTTCGTTCGACGAAAGTCAGGACATCTTCAACCTGCCGATCAAGACCAATGGCGACCGCATCGTGACGCTTGCGGACCTGACCGACATTCGCCTGACGTTCGAAGATCGCTATGGCACAGCGCGGTTCAACGGCGAGACCACAGTGGCGGTGCAGGTGGTGAAGCGCAAAGGCTTCAACCTCATCGACACCGCAGCGATGGTGCGCGAAGAGGTCTTGGCCGAAAAAGCCACTTGGCCCGAAGAGCTACAAACTGCGGTGTCCGTCACAACCTCCAACGACCAAAGCTACACCGTGCAAAGCATGGTGTCCCAGTTGGAAGGCTCGGTTCTCACGGCCATTGCGCTGGTGATGATTGTTGTTTTGGCGGCCCTGGGCGGTCGGCCCGCGCTGCTCGTGGGGTTCGCGATCCCCACGTCTTTCTTGCTGTGTTTTGCGTTCCTGGCGCTGATGGGCGTGACCATTTCCAACATCGTCATGTTCGGCCTGATCCTCGCCGTGGGGATGCTGGTGGATGGTGCCATCGTGGTGGTCGAATACGCTGAGAAACGCATGGAAGAAGGCCAAGGCCCTATGCGCGCCTATGTGGAAGGCGCAAAGCGGATGTTCTGGCCGATCGTGTCGTCCACCGCCACAACGCTCTGTGCGTTTCTTCCCATGCTGTTTTGGCCGGGTATTCCCGGTGAATTCATGGGCATGTTGCCTGTGACCCTGATCTTTGTTCTGTCGGCGTCGCTGGTGGTGGCGCTGGTCTATCTGCCAGTGATGGGCGGTGTGGCAGGTCGCATGGGCGGTGTGTTTGACCGCGTATCCCTGAACCTGCGCGGCCTGCCGTGGGTGTTGCGGTTGGGCTTGCTTGTTGGCTTTGCCGCGCTGGCTTTCCTGGGCCTGCAATCGCTCGCTGCCGGCACCATGCCGGTTTTCTTGGCAGTGCTGGCGTTTTTCTTCGGTGTCACCGGCATCACGGTTGCTGCTGGATCGCTGAAGCCAGAAAAACGTGAGAAGGGTCCGTCCGCTGGCTACCGGCGGAGCCTCTTTGGCCATTTCATCGCCTTGATCGCAGCAAATCCGGTGATGCCCATCGTGACCATAGTCGCGGTCATTGGTTTTGTTGGGTTCACCTTTTTTCAGTTTAGGGAAAACAGCAACGGCATTGAATTCTTCGTCGAAACTGAACCCGAACAGGCGCAAGCCTTTGTCCGCGCCCGTGGGAACCTGTCGCTGGACGACCAGGATCGTATCGTCGCCGAAGTAGAACAGGTGATCATGGACACCGAAGGCGTGTCCTCGGTCTTTGCTTTTGCAGGCGAAGGGGGGCTCAACACTGACGCCTGTGGTGTTGCCCCGAGCGATACCATTGGTCAGATTCAGTTTGAAACCACCCCATGGTCCAGTCGGCCGACACAGCCGTTCGACGGGGAGTGGTGGCAATCTCTGTTCCTGCGCGAGGTGGTCGATCCGTTTTATGACGGAAATGCTGTCCTGGATCGGATCCGGGAAAAGGTCGATCAATTGCCGGGAATTTATGTGGAGGTCAGCGAACTGGCCCAGGGTCCCGCCCAGGGCAAGCCAGTGCATCTGCGGATCATGGGCGATGATTGGGAAGACCTGCAAGCCGCCGCGAAGATGGCATTGGACAAGTTTGCAGAAACGCCAGGCCTGATCGATCTTGAGGACACGCTTCCGTTGCCCGGCATTGATTGGGAAATCAACGTGGATGTGGAGCAGGCGGGCCGCTTTGGTGCGGATGTGGCCACCGTGGGGGCCATGGTGCAATTGGTCACCCGCGGCGTGTACCTTGACGACATGCGGGTGGATACTTCCGACGAAGAGATTGAGATCCGCGCGCGGTTGCCTGAAGAAAACCGTCTGCTGTCGACTCTCGACACACTGAAGGTGTCAACCGCCTCAGGGCTGGTGCCACTCAGCTATTTCATCGACGTCAAGCCGGTGGCCAAACTTGGTCAAATCGACCGCATTGATCAAAAACGGTACTTTGACGTGAAGGCGGACGTGGCGTCCGACCTGACGCTCATCCAAATGACGCCTGCGGCACCCACCGACGGTGATCCATCCGGCACGGTCGAACCGGTTTCGGTGGGTTTTGGTGAGTTGGTGTCCCCAGAAGACGTGGACGCAGGGGCCGATGTGACCTTCAGCGTCGAGTACCCGGGCTCCGATCTCTTTGCTTTCTTGATTGGTCCGAAAGTGGAACACTACCTCATCGACAGCGTTTTGGATGGAGAGCCCATTGCCACGGCGCAGTCGCTTGTGGCGGCAGGGGCGTCCTTCTCCGCTGTGTCGGTGAACCCGAACGAACGCATTGCGGTGCTGAACGAATGGCTCGCCACCAACCCACTGCCCCTTGGTATATCCACCGTTTGGACTGGTGATCAGGAAGAACAAGAGGAAAGCCAGGAATTCCTCGCGCGTGCCATGGTGGCATCGCTGGGTCTCATGGCGATCATCCTGCTGGCCCAGTTCAATAGCTTCTATAATGCTGTGGTGGTCTTGCTGGCGGTGGTCCTGTCCACAACAGGTGTGCTCTGGGGCATGATGCTGCTTGATCAGACGTTCTCGATCATCATGACCGGCACCGGGATCGTCGCGCTGGCTGGGATCGTGGTGAACAACAACATCGTGCTCATCGACACCTATCAGGAATATAGTCGCTATATGCCGCGCACCGAAGCCATTGTGCGCACGGCAGAGGCCCGTATCCGTCCGGTGCTCCTGACGACACTCACCACCATGGCCGGTCTGACACCCATGATGTTGGGGCTCAGCTTGGACTTCGCCAATGGCGGGGCGACCATCGATAGCCCAACCGCCTTGTGGTGGAAACAATTGGCCACCGCGGTGGTGTTCGGCCTCGGGACCGCCACGGCGCTTACGCTGGTGTTCACACCCGCCATGCTGGCCCTTCGTGTCTGGTTGGTCCGTTATCTTCTGGCCTCTGTGCGTTTCGTTGCCCGTTACACCGGCGGTCGCCGCAGCCGCGCTGCCGAAGACTGGATCCTACGTCGCCGCGCGCGCCGCGAGAAAAACCCAGAAATCCTCTGGGACATCGACGGTCTCGACACCGATACGCCGCCTCAACCGGCCCCGACCTTGCGCGCAGCGGAATAGGCTTAACCGCCAACCGTCTTTTGACGCCCACAGAAGCGGCTCCCTAACCTCGGGGGCCACTTTGCCGATTCAGATTGCCAGGTAAGCGCGCTATGCTCCCCACATGCGCGAGACCGAACTTTATGGCCCAGTGAAGGCGTATCTCGAATCCCAAGGCTACGAGGTGAAATCCGAAGTGGCAGGGGCCGACGTCGTCGCGCAACGTTCGGACCTGGACGAGCCTGTGATCGTGGAGATGAAAACCGGTCTGTCCTTGACGCTGTTCCACCAAGGGATCGCGCGCCAAACGGTGACCGACCTGGTGTATCTCGCTGTGCCCCGTGGTCAGGGTCGGGCGTTTCACAATCGGCTCAAGGACAATGTCAAACTCGCCCGCAGGTTGGGTCTGGGACTGCTCACCGTCAGGGTGTCGGATGGTTTGGTGGAGGCGCACTGCGACCCAGGACCATACCAGCCGCGCAAGTCTAAGCATCGCAAGGCCAAGCTATTGCGCGAATTTGCCCGCAGGAAAGGGGACCCAAACACCGGCGGCGCACAGGGCCAGGTGGTCACGGCCTACCGGCAAGACTGCGAACGTCTGGCGCACCACCTGCGATTGCACGGGCCCACCAAAGGTGCCGATGTGGCCAGGGCCACAGGCGTGCCCCAGGCCACCCGAATGATGCGGGACAATCACTACGGCTGGTTCGACAAGGTGGCCAAGGGCATCTATGCCGCCTCGGACACCGCCCCCAAAACGGACGCCGGACATCCATTGGATCACACCACCGATCCATCAGAATAACCTTGTGCTTATTGCATCTGCCGGGCGCGAGGCATACGTTCCGCGGAACTTGAAAAGACCCTTCTGAAAGGACCACACATGTTCGCCACGCCTGCCTTTGCGCAAGCCGCGGGAGACCCAATGGCCGCGTTCTCCAGCTTTATCCCGCTGATCCTGATTTTCGCGATCATGTACTTCCTGCTGATCCGTCCGCAGCAGAAAAAGGTCAAAGAGCACGCCGCCATGGTCGCCGCAATCCGCCGCGGGGACGAAGTGGTCACCGCCGGGGGACTCATCGGCAAAGTGACCAAGGTTAAAGAAGACGGTGAGGTCGAAGTGCAGATCGCCGAAGGCACCAAGGTGCGCGTGGTGCAAAGCACGATTTCCACGGTCAAATCCAAGACAGAGCCGGTGGACGCAACCTGATGCTTGATTTTCCCGTTTGGAAACGGGTGATGATCTGGGGTCTTTGTGCCCTGGGTCTCCTCTTCGCGATGCCAAACGGGTTCTACACCCGGGTGGAAACCCACAACGATGCCGTGGCCGCCATTGAGCGCACTGGGATTGAAACCGCCCAGTTGACAGAGGCTGTGGGGCAATGGCCCGGTTGGTTGCCGTCCACCATCGTGAACCTTGGGTTGGATCTGCGGGGCGGGGCGCACTTGCTTGCTGAAGTGTCCGTTGAGGACGTCTACGCCGACCGGATGGACAATTTCTGGCCTGAGGTCCGCAACGCACTGCGCGCCGAACGGGGCACCGTGGGCACCATTCGCCGACAGGACAGCGCGCCTGACGAATTGCGGGTCCGCATTTCGCAGCCGGAGTACATCGCCCAAGCCGCCGCCATTGTCCGTGACCTGTCGCAACCAATTGTGTCGCTCACCGGGGTGGGGGCCTCAGACTATGAGGTGTCCATAGACGGCGCCGAGTTGGTCATCACGCTCAGCCAAGCGGAACGGCAGGCCACCGACGATCGCACCATGAGCCAGTCGCTGGAGATCATCCGACGCCGCGTAGACGAAGCTGGAACCCGCGAACCGACGATCCAACGGCAGGGCGAGGACCGCATTCTGATCCAAGTGCCGGGCATCGGGTCGGCGCAGGAGCTTAAAGACCTGATCGGGACCACGGCCAAACTGACGTTCAACACGGTTGTGTCGCGCACCTCTGACCCTGGTGCCGACCCCGGTCCACGCAACACTCTGGTCCAATCTCTGGATGAGCCGGGCGTGTTCTACATCATCGGGCGCAGCCCGGTGGTGTCGGGCGAGGACCTGGTGGACGC